>NZ_JBEOUK010000051.1:0-54764 GCF_040304045.1 Kitasatospora sp. NPDC094016 | reverse complement strand
CAGACCGCCGCCCCACCCGCGTCCACGCACTCTGCACCCAACACGGCATCACAGCAACGGCCTGACCCAGATCAAATACTTCGCCAGCAGAGTCGACCCGCCGACTTCCTGTGCGACCGGCGAGTCGGAGGCACCCGACGGAGAAGAAATATACCGACCGGTCTACAGATTTCTTTCTACCCAGGAGGACGCCGGGCTCGTTTCCGTGCAGGAAGTCGGACCCGCCGACTTCCTACGCGGAAAACAGCTCCGCAGCCGCCTCCGGAAAATATATAGGCCGGTCTACAGATTTCTTCCCGGGGCGACGGCTGGGGCGACAGCGGGCGCGGGCGGGCCCAGGTGGGGGTGGGTGGGGCGGCACCGGGGGCTGACTGGAGTCGCTTTAGGGGGGTTAATACCACCGACCTGGGCCACCACGTGCGGTTACTGTCGTCGGGACGGCTCCGGACGGGGGCGGTCACCAGGGGCTATCGCGCAACAAGCAGCGCAGGACACATGGGGGACGAACATGGGCAGGTACCACCGTTTCGCGGGGGCTCTCGTGGTCGCAGGGCTCTCCGTCGGGGTGCTCAGCGCCTGCAACCCGATCGGGACCAACTTCACCGACGACGCCACCGTCACGGACAAGATCACCGGCATCCGGCTGGACAGCGACGCCGGGGAGGTGACCGTGCGCGGCAAGGCCGGCGCCACCCAGGCCGCCGTTCACCGCAACATCACGTACCGGAGCGACAAGCCGGGCGCGAGCACCCGGGTGGACGGTGGCGTGCTGGTGCTCGGCGGCTGCGGACGCAACTGCTCGGTGGACTACACCGTCGAGCTGCCGCCGGGGCTGCCGATCACCGGGGGGACGTCGGCGGGCGGGATCAAGCTCACCCAGGTCGGAGACGTCTCGGTGCACACCAGCTCCGGCGACATCACGCTCGACGACGTGGCCGGGCCGGTCGATGTGCGGACCAACAACGGCGAGATCAAGGGCACTTCGCTCAAGGGCGACCGGGTCAGCGCCAAGACCGACAACGGCGGGATCAAGCTCACCCCCGGCAAGGCCCAGAACATCACGGCGAAGACCTCCAACGGCGAGATCAACGTGACCGTGCCGACCGCCTCCTACCACGTCACCGCCTCGACCGACCTGGGCGAGAAGCACATCGGCGTCCAGAGCGACCCGAACGGCCAGTACAAGCTGGACCTCGGGACGAACATCGGCGAGATCACCGTCAAGACGGGCTGACCGACCCGGTCGGCTGGGCCGCCAACGGGGCGCCGTGACGGCCGAGTTCGCACCGGTGCGCGGCCGCCCGGCCCCGCCGGGGGGCGTAGCGGGGCCGGGGCGCGGCGGGGCCGGGGGCAGGGGCGGGGCCGGGGGCAGGGGCGGTCAGAGACCGACCTGCACCTCGGCGCGGTGCCGGATGTACTCGTCGGGGTGCGCCCTCGCGATGGCCACCGCGGCCTCCACCAGGTCGTGCAGCCGCGACGGGTAGGCACGCGGCACGAGCGGCAGCCCGGGGAGGATGCAGCGCCGCACGTCCAGGTCCTCGTTGGCGACGAACTCCCGCAGCGCGGCCTCGTACCAGGCGTCCCGCACGGTCGACCCCTCGTCGGCGGCGGCCGTGCTGCGGCCGTCCCCGACCGACAGGGACGTCCAGTACCAGGCCCGGGCGGCGCCGGCACGCTCGGCGTCGGTGCCGGTGTGCAGGTAGCCGAGCAGGGTCAGCCGTACCCGGCGCTGGCCGAAAGCGAGCAGGGCCGGCTCGACGAAGCGCCGGTTGAAGCTCGGGTTGGGGTCGTAGACCGCCGCCTCCAGCAGCGCCTCGAAGTACTCCTCGGGCAGGTCGGTGCGCCCGGAAAGCGCCTTGTGGACCTCCCACCGGGCCGCGCTCGGGAAGTCCGCGCCGTGCGCGGCCTCAGCCCCGAGCAGGCGGAGCAGACGCGTCAACCGCAGGTCGAACTCCTGCGATCCGTCCGCCGTGCGCCCGGGCAACGGCTGGAGAATCCGCACCTCGCCTGCCGTGTCCTTGGTTTCCACGAACACCCTCCTCATCCTGAGTCATCGGCAGACTACTCGCTGATACACCAGTTCGGAGGTCGTTTTCGGGCAGGCTGGAATCCAGATCACCGACATATGGCCGGAGTTTGACGGTCGATCAGTCCTGCCACCGCCGCAAACCAGGCGAGTTGGACGGACGGGCCGATGGACGAGTCGGCGGACGAGCCGGCCGGCGGACCTTCGCCGGTCAGGCCGGACGGCCCGGCGGGACCAGGCCGGACTGGTAGGCGATCGCGACGAGTTGGGCCCGGTCCCGGGCGTCCAGCTTGGCCATCGCGCGGTGGACGTGGGTGCGGACGGTGAACGGGCTGACGAACATCCGCTCGGCGATCTCCTCGTTGGTGAGCCCGGTGGCGGCCATCGACATCACCTCGCGCTCGCGCGCGGTGAGCACGGACAGCCGCTCGGCGGTGCCGCCGGCCGCCGGATCGGGCTGGGCGAGGAACTGGTCGATGACGGCCCGGGTGGCGGCGGGCGAGAGCAGGGCGTCCCCGGCGGCGACGGTGCGGACGGCCGCGAGCAGTTCCGCCGGGTCCGCGCCCTTGCCGAGGAAGCCGCCCGCGCCGGCCCGCAGCGCCTGGGCCACGTACTCGTCGATCTCGAAGGTGGTGAGGATCAGCACCCGGGTGCCGGCCAGTTCCTCGTCGCCGCAGATGGCGGCCGTCGCACCGAGGCCGTCGGCGCCGGGCATGCGGATGTCCATCAGGACGATGTCGGGGCGGGTGGCGCGGGCGAGTTCGACGGCCTGGTGGCCGTCGGCGGCCTCTCCGACCACCTCCATGTCGTCCTCGGCGTCGATCAGCACCCGGAACGCACCGCGCAGCAGCGCCTGGTCGTCCGCGAGCAGTACCCGGATGGTCATGCGTGGTCCTTCTCTCCTCGAACGGCACGGTCGGCTCGAACGGCACGGTCTTCCCGGACGGCACGGTCTTCCCGGACGGTGCTGACGGCGCGGCCGACACAGCCACCACGACCGGCGCCGTCGTCCCGGGCGCCGGTGCGCAGCGGAAGTTCGGCGGTGACCAGGAAGCCGCCGTCGGGCCGGCTGTCGGCGGTGAGGCGGCCGCCGACCGCGCCGGCCCGTTCGCGCATGCCGATCAGCCCGAAGCCGCCCTCGCCGGGGGCCGGGTGGGGCAGCAGGGCCTGCCGGGGGCGGGCGCTGGTCGGCGGGCGTCCGTTGGCGACGCTGACGGCGACCCGGCTGCCGCTGTAGGCGAGGGTGATCTCGGCACCCGCGCCCTGGGCGTGCTTGGCGACGTTGGTCAGGGACTCCTGGACGATCCGGTAGGCGGTGAGGTCCACGCCGGGCGAGAGCGCGCGGGCCTCGCCCTCGACGGTGAGCCGTACCGGCAGGCCGGTGCGTTCGAAGGCGTTGATCAGTTCGGGGAGCCGGTCGAGGCCGGGGGCCGGTTCGAGCGGCGCGGGCTCCTCGGCGCGGCGCAGCAGGCCGACGGTGGCGCGCAGCTCCTGGAGCGCGGAGCCGGTGGCGTCGGTGATGTGGCTGAGCACCTCGCGGGCCTGGGTGGGGTGGCGGTCCATGAGGTAGACGGCGATGCCGGCCTGGGCGTTGGCGAGGGCGATGTGGTGGGCGACGACGTCGTGCAGGTCGCGGGCGATCCGGATCCGCTCGTCGGCGACCCGGCGGCGGGCCTCCTCCTCGCGGGTGCGTTCGGCGCGTTCGGCCCGTTCCTCGATGGCGGCGAGGTGGGCGCGGCGGTTGCGGATGGAGTCGCCGAGGGCGCCGGGCAGCAGGGCCCAGGCGAGGACGCCGAGCCGTTGGCCGATCGGGCCGCCGCCGTCGCCGATCAGCGAGGTGCCGGTGAGCAGGACGGCGGAGGCGATCGAGGCGCGCAGCGCGGTGGCCCGGTCGGTGCGGACGGCGAGGAAGTAGAGGGCGAGCAGCAGCGGGGTGGCCAGCCCGGGGGTGAGGCGGGGGGTGGTGAGGATGAGGGCCATCGTGCAGATCAGCGTGATGAGGACCACGGTCCGCGGGTACCGGCGGTGGGCGAACACGGTGACGGCGGAGGCCAGCGCGATGGCGGCGCTGAGCGGCCTGAAGGAGATGACGTGGCCTGTCTGGTCGACGGTGACGCCGATGCCGGTCATCGCGAACAGTACGGCGCCGCCGACGGCGTCGAGCAGCCGGGGGTGGTCGCGGCGCAGCCGCTGCCAGGTGTCGCTCATCGTGGTGCTCTCCGGGTCGGGGGTGCCCTGGCGGCACCCTCGCCGGGTTCTGCCAGTTCGTGCCGAACCGCGCCCTGCCGGGCGGGGTGGGCCGGGTCGGGGGCCGCCGTGTGCGTGGGCGGACCCCGACAGCAACGGTAACGGTAGGGATCGAACCGTTGTCCGGGCCGGGGCCCGTCCCGTGGGTCGGGACGGGCCCCGGCCGGGCCTCGGGGGGCGGGCCTAGACGCCGACGGACTCCCGGGCCGGGGCCGGTTCGGGGGCGGCGGTCTGCAGCTTGCCGCCCTCGACGTCGATGTCCGGTATCAGCCGGTCCAGCCAGCGCGGCAGCCACCAGGCGCGGCGGCCGAGCAGGGCCAGGACGGCCGGGACGATGGTCATCCGGACCACGAAGGCGTCGAAGGCGACGGCCGCGGCGAGCCCCAGACCCATCATCTTGATCATCGGTTCGCCCATGCCGATGAAGCCCGCGAAGACGGCGATCATGATGAACGCGGCGGCGGTGACCACCCGGGCGTTGTGCCGGAAGCCGGTGACGATGGCCTCGTCGGGCTGCTCGCCGTGGACGAAGCCCTCGCGGATCCGGGTGACCAGGAACACCTCGTAGTCCATGGCGAGGCCGAAGACCACGCCGACCATGAAGATCGGCATCATGCTCATCACCGGACCGGTCTGTTCGACGCCGATCAGGTTGGCCAGCCAGCCCCACTGGAAGACCGCGACGACCGCGCCGAGCGCGGCGGCCACCGAGAGCAGGAAGCCGAGCGCCGCCTTCAGCGGGACGAGCACCGAGCGGAACACCACCAGCAGCAGGACGACGGCGAGGCCGACGACCACGGCGAGGTAGGGCACCAGCGCGTCGGTGAGCTTCTGCGAGACGTCGATGTTCATCGCCGTCGTGCCGCTGACCAGGATCGTCGCCCCGGTGGTCGTCTTGAGGCCGGCGGCGTGGCCGCGGATCGTCTGGACCAGGTCCTTGGTCTCCTCGGCGCTCGGACCGGTGGCCGGGACGGCGTTCAGCAGGGCGGTGTCCCCCGCCTTGTTGAACATCGGCGGGGTGACGGAGACCACGCCGGGCAGCGCGGAGACCGTCTTGGCGACCTCGCTCGCGGCGGCCTTCGGGTCGGGCGTGCCCTTGACGTCGACCATGACGGTCAGCGGCCCGTTGAAGCCGGGGCCGAAGCCCTCGGACAGCAGGTCGTAGGCGCGGCGCTGGGTGGTGGAGGTCGGCTTGGACTCGTCCCCGGGCAGGCCGAGCCGCAGGTCGAGCGCGGGGGCCGCGAGCACGCCGAGGCCGATCACGCCGCCGAGCAGCACCGCGAGCGGGCGGCGCAGCACGAACTTGGCCCAGCGGGAGCCGCCGTTCTCCTTCTTCGGCTGGACGCCGCCCTTGCGGGCCTTGCGGGGCAGCACCCGGCGGCCGATGAAGCCGAGCAGCGCGGGGACCAGGGTGAGCGCGACCAGGACGGCGATGACCACCGTGCCGGCCGCGGCCATGCCCATCTTGGCGAGCATAGGGATGCCGACCACCGAGAGCCCGGCCAGGGCGATCACCACGGTGAGCCCGGCGAACACCACGGCGGAGCCGGCGGTGCCGACGGCCCGGCCGGCCGCCTCCTGCGGGGTTCGGCCCTCGGCGAGCTCGGCCCGGTAGCGGGAGACGATGAACACCGCGTAGTCGATGCCGACCGCGAGGCCCAGCATCATCGCGAGCGTGCTGGTGGTGGAGGACAGGCCGAGCGTGCTGCCGAGCCCGGTGATCAGGGCCATGCCGAGGCCGACCCCGATCACGGCGGTGAGCAGCGGCAGGCCGGCTGCCACGAGCGAGCCGAAGGTGATCACCAGGACGACCGCGGACAGCGCCATGCCGATCATCTCGCTGCTGCCGCCGGCCTCGGGCTTGGCCATCAGCGCGTTGCCGCCGACCTCGACCTTGAGCCCGGCGTCCCGCCCGTGCTGGGCGGCCTGTTCGAGGGCGTCGGTGGCGCCCTTGGACAGCTCGCCAGCCTTGGCGGAGTAGCTGACGGTCGCGTACGCGGTGGTGCCGTCCTTGGAGACGGTGCCGGCCTTGAACGGGCTGACCGCGCCGGTGACCTCGTCGGCGTGGGCGAGCTCGGCGACCGTCCGCTCCACCGCCTGCTGGTTGGGCTCGGCGGTGATCTTCTGTCCGGACGGGGCGACGAACACCAGGCGGGCCGAGGCGCCGTCGGCGTGGCCGCCGGGGAAGCGCTCGTTCATCAGGTCGAAGGCCTTCTGCGCCTCCGTACCGGGCATCGCGAAGCCGTCGTCGGGTGCGGCGGGCGCCTTGGCCGCCAGGACTCCGCAGACCGCCAGCACGGCGACCCAGAGCAGGGTCACCAGCCGGCGTCGGACGAAGGCCCAGCGGCCCAGGCGGTACAGGAACGTGGCCACGGAAGAGTGGACTCCTTCGGATCTCGGTCAGCGTGCGCACCGCGGCCGCCCCGGCGCCTTTCGGCGCGGACCGCCCGCAGCATGACCCATCCTTGATCGCCGACCCCTCCTCCGTCGTCGTCCCTGCGCAGGCCGTTTGCGTACTGCGGACGCAGTACGGCCCCTCCCCGGACGGCGGAAGCGCATCAGCTGTGGTGGGAGCGCTCTGGCGCACTCCCGACGGCGACGACGGAGCGGCGACGGGGCAGCGGCAGGGCGGCGAGGGGCGGCGACGGGGGCCGGGCGCCGTCACCCGGGCGGGCGGCGACGACGGGCCGCGGCCCGGCGGGCGAAGTAGCGTGATGTGCCGGGCCCGACACATTTCGTAGGGTTCGGCCCCATCTGACCCGATCGGTGCTGACCCCAGCCCGCCGCCGGAGGTGCCCATGGGCGTTCCAGCCGCCCGCATCGTGTTCGACGAATCCGACCGCGCGGCCGTCGCCGAGGCGGTGACGGAGATGCTCACCACCGGCGCCCTCACCCTGGGCCCGTGGACCGAGCGCCTGGAGCAGGCCTTCGCCGCCGAGCACGGCGCCTCGCACGCCGTCGCGGTGAGCAGCGGCACCGCGGCGCTGGAGGTGATCCTGCGCACGGTCGACGTCCGGGGCCGCGACGTCGTCGTACCGGCCGTCACCTTCTACGCGACCGCCGGCGCCGTCCTGCACGCCGGCGGGCGCCCGGTGTTCGCCGACGTCGACCCGGCCACCCTGGCACTCTCCCCCGAGACGCTGGAGGCGGCCCTCACCCCGGATACCGCAGCCGTCGTACTCGTCCACATCGGCGGACTGGTCACCCCGCGGGTCGAGGAGCTGCGCGCGCTCTGCGACCGGCACGGCGTCCCGCTGGTCGAGGACGCCGCACACGCCCACGGCAGCAGCCTCGACGGGCGCTGCGCCGGGACGTTCGGCCTGGCCGGGGCCTTCTCGTTCTACCCGACCAAGGTCACCACCAGCGGCGAGGGCGGCCTGATCCTCACCGAGTCGCCCGAGCTGCGCGACGAGGCCCGCACCTACCGCGACCAGGGCAAGGGCTCCTTCACCACCAACCACCACGTCCGGCTCGGCCACGCCTGGCGGATGAGCGAGCTCAGCGCGGCCGTCGGCGCCGTGCACCTGCGCCGGCTCAAGGAGTTCATCGAGACCCGCCGGGCCGTCGCCCGCCGCTACGACGAGGCGCTGGCCGGGCTCGACGGCCTGGAGCCGGTGCTCGAACCCTCCGGCTGCCGCGGCAACTACTACAAGTACGTGGCACTGCTGCCGCCCGGGGTGGAGCGCGCCGCGTTCAAGCGGGCGGTCGCCGAGGAGTACGGCGTGCGGCTGTCCGGCGAGGTGTACGACCTGCCGCTGCACCTGCAGCCCGTCCTCGCCCCCTACCGGCGCGGGCCGCTGCCGGTCGCCGAGGACGTCTGCGCGCGGCAGGTGTGCCTGCCGGTGCACTCCGACATGACCGGGGACGAGACGGAGCAGGTCATCGAGGCCGTCTCCGCGGTGCACCGGAGACTCGCCGGATAGCCGGGGCGGGGTCGACCCCGCCCCGGCGGGCGCGCCGAGGCGCTCGACACGGAGTGCGAGAGACGGAGTGCGAGAAGGCGCTCGACACGGAGCCCGACAAGGAGAGAGATCGTGCGGATAGCCGTCACCGGGGGATGCGGATTCATCGGGTCACACGTCGTGGACCACCTGATCGCGGCCGGCCACGACGTCCTCGCGGTGGACACGACCGACAAGTACCTCAACCCCGACGCCGAACACGCCCGGCTCGACATCCTCGACCTCGCGGCCCTCACCTCCGCGCTGGCCGGCAGTGAAGTGGTGTACCACCTCGCCGCGATGGCCGACGTCGAACAGGTCTCCGCCGACCCGGTACGGGCCGTACGGACCAACATCGACGGCACCGAGGCCGTCCTGGAGGCCGCCCGGCGCAGCGGGCTGAGCCGCACCGTGCTGGCGAGCACCGTCTGGGTCTACGGCGCCGCTCTCACCGACGAGCAACTCGACGGCTCAGAGCAGGAGTTGGACGAGCACGTGCCGATCGAGCTGGAACACAGCGGCCACCTCTACGTGGCCACCAAGCTCGCCGCCGAGATGCTGGTGCACAGCTACCGCGAGCTGTACGGGCAGCACTTCACCATCCTGCGCTACGGCATCCCGTACGGGCCCCGGATGCGCGACGAGCTGGTCGTCGCCCGGTTCGTCCAGGCCGCGCTCACCGGGCGGCCGATCACCATCGCCGGCGACGGGCGGCAGAGCCGCAACTTCGTCTACGTCGAGGACCTCGCCGACGCCCACGTCCGGGCCCTGTCCCCCGCCGCCGAGGACCAGACCTTCGCCCTGGAGGGCTCCACCGCCGTCTCGGTGCGCGACATCGCCGACACCGTCGACGACCTGCTGGGGCCGGTCTCGATCGAGCACATCGACGGCCGCAAGGCCGACTACACCGGGCGGCGGATCTCCTGCGCCCAGGCCAAGCGCCTGCTCGGCTGGTCTCCGCACACCAACTTCGCGGACGGCGTGCGCCGTTACGCCGACTGGTACCGGGCCGCAGCAGCCTCCGCCGCCTCCTGAGCGGGCCGCCCGATGCCGCACGCCCTGCTCGTCTCCGGCTCCCTCGGCCAGGGCCACGACGTGATGGCCCAGGCCTGCGCCGACACCCTGCGGGCCCGCGGCTGGACCACCCACACGGTCGACGCGATGGCCCTGCTCGGGCAGCGCTCCGGCGCCGCCGGGGAGGCCGTGTTCCGGCGGCTGCTCGACCTGCCCGGCGTGTACGACGCCTTCCACTTCTCGGCGTTGCGTCCCGGCGCCCGGCTCGCGCTGCTCGCCGACGCGGCCGCCCGCAGCCGGCTCGTCCCGGCGCTGCGCGAACTGGTCGCGGCGCAGCGGCCGCAGCTGGTGGTCTCCGTGTTCGCCACCGCCACCTCGGCCGTCAACCGGCTGCCGCAACGGGACTTCCGGCACTTCGTGTTCTGCACCGACGTGACGCCGCACCGGCTCTGGGTGCAGGAGGGCACCGACCTGTTCCTGGTCACCTCCGAGGTCGCCGCCTGCGCCGTGCGCCGCTACCGGCCGGACGCCGCCGTCACCGTCCTGCCCGCTCCGCTGCGGGAACCGTTCTACCGGCCGCCCGGCCGGGCCGAGGCGCGGGCCGAACTGGGCGTCCCGGCGGGCGGGCGGTGCGTGCTGCTGATGTCCGGCGCCTGGGGGCTCGGACCGCTCGCCCGCACCGCCGCCGCGCTCGCCGCCGCCGGGCCGCACGTGCTCGCCGTCGCCGGGCGCAACCGGGAACTGGAACGGCGGCTGCGGGCCGCCGCCCGCCGGGAGTCGCGCCTGCACCCCTTCGGCTACACCGACCGGATCCCCGCCCTGATGGCCGCCGCCGACCTCGTCGTCACCAGCTCCGGCGACACCTGCAGCGAGGCCCGCGCCCTCGGGCGGCGGCTGCTGCTGCTCGACGTCGTCCAGGGCCACGGCCGCGACAACCTCCAGCACGAGTTGGAACTCGGCCACGCCGACGTCGCCTCCGCCCGCCCCGCCGAAGTGGTCCGCAACGCCCTCGCCGCCCTCGCCCGCCCCGCGCCCGCCCCCTCCCCCGGCGCCACCCCGGAGCCCTGGCGCACCGGCTTCACCGCGGCCCTGGCCCAGGTGGGGCTGGCGTAGCCGACGAGCGGGGCAAGGTCGCGGGCGCCGCGCCGGACGGCCTCGGGCAATCGCCGTCGAGACGGGGGTTCGTCGTCCGCCCGGCGCTCGGGGGCGGGTGCCGGGCCGTCAGGCGCGGGCGGGCGCGGGGACGGCGTGGTCGCGGAGCGGGCCGAGGGTGAGCGAGTGGGCGCGGCAGTGGGCGGCGATCAGCGGGAGAGCGGCGAGGGTGGCCCGCCAGGAGTCGGGGGCGGAGGTGCAGTCGGAGTCGTGCAGGAGGAGGGTCGCGCCGCCGGTGAGGCCGGGGCGGGCGGTCGCGTAGACGGAGGCCCCGGTCGCCTCCGCCGTCCAGTCGCGGCCCCAGGCCGTCCACAGGACGCTGCGCAGGCCCAGCCGCCGGGCGGCCAGGGCCGGGCCGGCCGTCAGCACCCCGTACGGCGGGCGGTACCAGTGCGGGCGGACCCCGCACAGCGCGGTCACCGCCTCGGTGGCGCGGCGCAGTTCACGCAGGTCACGGGCCGGGGCCGGGTACCACTGCGGCCGGTGGTGCCAGCCGTGGACGGCCACCTCGTGGCCGCGCAGCACCAGCTCCCGGCCGAGGGCGGGGGCGCGCTCCAGCATCGGGCCCAGCAGGAAGAAGGTCGCCCGGACACCGCCCAGGGCGTCCAGCGCGTCCAGGATCTCCGGGGTGCCGCGCGGGTCGGGGCCGTCGTCGAAGGTCAGGGCGACGTGGCGCGGGTCGGCGCCGTAGCCGGCGGTTCGGCGGGCCAGCGTGCGGCGCAGCGCCGGGAGGCGCACCGCCGCCGGGGCCAGGTGCGCGAACTCCACCGCGGCCGCTGTCGCGAGCACCCGGGTCGCGGTGTTCACCCGGCTCACCCGAAGCGGGAGGCCATGCGCCGGAACACGCCCGGCGCCACGCCGTGGATCCGGGCCGGGAAGCCGAGCCAGTGCGGCACGAAGAGCCGGTCGCGCCCGGTGGTGATGGTCGCGACCACGGTGTCGGCGACCCGCTCCGCCGGGACGGGCCGTGGCCGCTCCCGCTGGTAGGGCGTGCCGCGCCGGTCGAAGAACGGGGTGTCCACCGGGCCCGGCAGCACCAGGCGCACCCCCACCCCGGTGCCGCGCAGCTCGTACCAGAGGCTCTCCGCGAACATCGCCAGTCCGCCCTTGGTCGCCGCGTACCCCGACTCGTCGCGCACGCCGACCTGGCCGGCCATCGAGCCGAGCAGCACGATCCGGCCCCGGCGGCGCTCCAGCATGCCCGGCAGGAGCAGGCGGACCAGCCGCAGCGGGGCGGCGAAGTTGACCTCGATCATCCGGTCCAGGACGTCCGAGGGGGTGTCCGCGAACGGTCCGCGCCACCCCAGGCCCGCACTGGCGACCAGCGCGTCCACCCGGCCGGTCTCCGCGAGGGCCGCCTCCGCGAGCCGGGTCGGGCCGTCCGGCTTGCTCAGGTCCTCGGGCAGGACGCGGCCGCCGGTCCGGGCGGCGACCTCGTCCAGGCGGGCGCGGTCCGTACCGGACAGCAGGGTCCGCCAGCCGGCGTCGGCCAGGCGGACGGCCGTGGCCAGGCCGATGCCCGAGGAGGCGCCGGTGACGAGCACGACCGGAGGGTCGGCGGACCCCGGCCGTCGGGGGCCCGACTGGGCTTCGTCCGCCATCGCGCACCTGCCGCTCCGTGGGCGTGTCACCGTCCGAATTGTCCGGCAAGTCACCTTCGCACGGCGGCACCACCCGGGCTACCGGGGCGGGGCGGCCGGCTCCGCGTCCGCCTCCGGATCCGGACCCGGTTCAGGGTCCCGGTCCGCCGCGCCCGGCCGCCCGGCGGCCACCTCCGCGGACTGCCCCTCCAACTCCCCGAACCTGGACAGCAGGAAGGTGCCGCCCACCGCCACCGCGAAGCCCGCCAGCGCGCACCACTCGAACCCCGGACGCGCCGCGTCGCCCAGCGCCGCCACGCCCACCAGCGCCGGGCCGAAGGTCTCGGCGACCGTCCCGGCGGCGGTCGCGGCCGTGACCGTGCCGCGCTGCAGGGCCAGCGCGTACGCCAGGTAGCCACCGAGGCCGCCCACCGCGAGCGCGTACGCCGCCGGGTCGGTGAGGACGGTGACCAGGCTCGACGCGTCCATCACCCGCACCGCCAGGCTCGTCACCCCGAACCCCACCCCCGCCAGCAGCCCCAGGCCGGCCGCCGCCACGGTGCCGGCCCGGCGCACCAGGACGAGGGTCAGCAGCAGCATCACGGCGGTCGTCGCGAGCAGCACCCAGTGGAACAGCGGCGGGGCGTGCTCCCGGCCCTCCCGGCCCGACCCCAGCGCCAGCAGCGTCAGGCCGACCACCACGGCGACGATTCCCGTCACGTCCCCCCGGCGCAGCCGTGCCCCGAGCAGCCGGACGGCGGCGAGCGCCGTCACGGCCAGGCTCGCGTTGGTGACGGCCTGCACGAGGAACAGGGGCAGGCTGCGCAGCGCCACGATGCTCAACGCGAAACCGACGATGTCCAGTGCCGTGCCGAGCAGGAACTCCCACGACCGCGCCAGCGCGGCCAGCAGCCCGGCCCGCACCCGGTCCGCCTGTGGCGCCGACCGCGCCCCGCGCGCCTGGAACACCGCCCCGAACCCGAAGCACACGGTCGCGACCAGGGCGGTGGTGAGTCCCAGCAGCATGCCTCTCCCAGCCTCACGGGCAGCATCGATCCACCACCAGTCTGTCCCCGGGACGGCGGGGCCGCACGGGTGGAAGGGGCTGGACCGGGCGGGAGGGGTCAGGGCTTGAGCGCCACGGCCGCGTAGGCGGCGGCCTCGGGGGCGGTGGCCGGCGGGTCGGTGGGGGTGGGCCGCCAGTGGGGGGTGGGGACGATCCCGGGGGCGATGAGGCTCCAGCCGTCGAAGAAGCGGGTGAACTCGGGGAGCGTGCGGGCCTGGGCGGCGGTGCCGGCGGATTCGTAGATCCGGACCAGGCCGGCGATCTCGGCCGGGGCGAAGTCGGGGGTGACGTGGGTCATCACCAGGGCGCTGCCGGGGGCGAGGGCCGCTTTGAGGTGCTCGACGAGCTCGTGGGCGCCGCGGGTGTCGGGGACGAAGTGCAGGAGGGCGTTGAGGGAGAGTGCGACGGGCCGGGCGAGGTCGATGGTGTCGCGCAGGCCGGGCGAGGCGAGGAGGCGGACGGGGTCGGCGATGTCGGCCTCGACGTAGGCGGTGCGGCCTTCGGGGGTGCCGGTGAGCAGGGCCTGGGCGTGCGAGAGCACGATCGGGTCGTTGTCGGCGTAGACGACGCGGGCGCACGGTTCGACACTCTGGGCGACCTCGTGGAGGTTGGGCGGGGTGGGGATGCCGGTGCCGATGTCGAGGAACTGGTCGATGCCGGCCCGGGCGAGGGCGCGGGTGGAGCGGTGGACGAAGGACCGGTTGGCGCGGGCGGTGACGCGCAGCCAGGGTGCGACGGCGAGGGCGTGCCCGGCGGCCTCGCGGTCGGCGGCGAAGTTGGTGAAGCCGCCGAGGTAGTAGTCGTACATCCGGGCCGAGTGCGGCATGTTGAGCCGCAGGTCGACTCCGTCGTAGCGGCTCATCGCGTTCCCCTTGGCGTCGCGGACACCTGTCGATCGGTGCCCACCGTATCCGGAGGTCGAGCGCGGACCGCCGCGCTCCAACCAGTCGACTGATCCCATCGGATGACGATCTGTGTTCGGAATGCGGCCTGGAGTGACGGGCCGGATGGACTGAGGATGGGCGCAGACAGCCCGACCCTCGAGTGGCCCGCCGAGCTGCCGGCGGCCACGGAAAGCAGGCTCGATGACGATCGACAGGGGCGCCCCCGTGCGCGGGTACCGGGGAGGGCCCACGCTGGAGCGCGCCGACGGCCCGGAGTCGGACCGGGAGGCCGGTGGCGACCTCGGCCTCCGACTGGACCTCACCTACGCGTCGTTCTGCGAGACCCATGAACCCGCTTGGCACGCTCTCGCGTTGACCAGGATAGGCGGCCAGGCGGACGCCGCGCTGGTGGTCGAGGCCGTGAAGGCGGACCTGGCCCGCTGCTGGCCGCAGGTGCTGCGGTTCGAGGAGCCGGCCGCGTACGCCTGGAGGTTGGCGAACCGGCACGTCTCGGACTGGATGTCCGCCGAGGAACCGGTGGCGGTGGAGGCCGTCACCTTCGCCGCCGTGATCGGCGCGTTCAAGCAGGTCGCGAACGGGCTCCTGCACAGCGAGGCGGACGAGGTGCGGCTGTACGCGGCGATCCTCGAACTCCCGGACCGGCAGCGGGATGTGATCATCCTGCGGTACCTGCTGGGCCTGCACGTCAAGGTGATCGCGGCCTACCTGGGGCGGCCGGTGGCGACGGTGCACTCCAACCTGCGGCACGCGCGGGAGCGGCTGGCGCGCCGGCTCGGCGTGGGCGAACTGCCCGACCGCTCGGGCGGACCGGCCGACCGAGCGGGTGAACTGCCGGACCACGCGGGTCAGCTGTGACGCCCGGGCCGGACGCGGACCCGCCCGGCGGGGCGGGAACGAGCGGCGGGGCAGGTGCGAGCGGCGGGGGGCGTGCGGTGGTCCACGTGCCCCGGCCGGAACGCGCGCACGCCGAGCGCATCGCAGCACTGCGCCAGGCCCGGCTCACGGCCGCGCCGACACACCTGCCGTCGGAGTTCGAGCAGGCCGCCTTCGAACTGGGCCTGGTGGTGGCCCTGGTACTGGGCACGCCGGACGCCTCCCGGGGGCTCGACCTCCTGGTGAACGCCCGCCGGATCCAGCCCGAGGGCGCCGAGGTGTTCGCCGCACTGCTGTACGCCACCGGGCGGGAGGAGGGCGCCGAGTTCTGGTGGCGCTTCGCCGCCGGATCGGGCTGCGGCACGGCGGCGTACTGCCTGCACCTGCACCATCTGAAGCTCGGCGAGAACGACGACGCCGACTACTGGCGGGCCTGGTCGGACCAGTTGGCGGCGACCGGACGCCCCTCCGGGCCGATGCCGTTGCGGATGACCAGGCCGCTGCTGCCGGACGACGTGCGGCGCGACATCCTGTCCCGGGTCCACCACGGGCTGGCGCCGCAACTGCCGCCGCGGCTGGTCGCGGTGATCGACCGGCTGCCGTTGCAGGGCGACGAGGACGAGGAGGAGGTGCCGAGCCCGTGGGGGCTCACCTCGGGGGCGACCTCGGCGTGTTCGTGGGACGTCCGGTGGGACGGCGAGGACCCGTTGGAGTGAGCCCGCCCGCGTCTGCCCGTGCTCCCCCGTTCAGGTGAGCACCGTCTGCCGGGCGGCGATGTCCGGGTCGCGGCCGCCGCCGGAGGTGACGGTCTCCGCCCCGGGGCCGGTGTGCCGGACGACGTAGTGGTGCGGCGCCATCGCCGTGTCGCGGCCGGGCAGCGCGGCGACCACCGCGTGGTGGGCGACGGCCGGGGTGAGTTCGCGGTCCGCGCTGGTGAGCCTGGCGGTCAGCCTTCCTTCGTCCAGCGCCAGTTCGATTTCCGCCCGCGCGCCGAGGGCGGCCTCCAGCAGGGCGCGGACGGCTGCCAGGTCGATCCAGGTGCCGTCGACCAGGTGCCACTCCCCGCTCCGGTCGGGCGTCGGCACGCCGTCGACGCCGGGCAGGGCGTCGAGCGGCACGGGCCCGCGGACGGCGGCGGCGAGGACGGCGAGCAGCGCCCGCGCGAACTGGTCGGTCTCGTCCGGGTCCAGCACCTGCGGGCAGCTGATCAGGGCGAAGTCGAGGCTGCCGCTGATCCGCAGGATGGTGAACATCAGCCGGACCGGCAGCTGTGGGGCGGGCAGCCGGATCAGTTCGGGGTCGGCGGCCGCGGCGGGTTGGGCGTCCGCGACGGCGGCGGGGATGGTCAGGCTCAGGTCGTTCACCACGACATGGCGGGGGAAGCGGCTGCCGCGCAGGTGGGCGCAGTCCTCGATGAGCCGCCAGACCTGTTCGGCGTCCAGGGTGCTGTGCCAGTAGGCGCTCAGCGAGGCCGCCTTGGCCCGGCCGATCAGCTGGTCGAGGTCGGCCGCTCCGGTGTCGAGCAGGATCAGGGCGTCCTGCGCCAGGGTGCCGACGTGGTCGACCAGGGCGGCGCGCTGACGGTTCGCGGAGAGCGCCGAGAGCGCCAGCCCGGTGCGGCCCGAGCGGTGCGCGACGAGCGCGGCGAAGGCGGCGAGCAGGACGACGGACGGGCTCGCGCCGGTGCGGCGGCAGACGGCGGCGAGGTCCTCGGCGGCGCTGCGGGAGCGGACCAGGACTGCGGAGAGGTCGTGCGGGGGGCCGGTGATCCGCGCGTCGGCGAACACCACCTGCAGGCCGGTGGCGAGGCTGCGGGCCCAGTACCGCAGGGCGGCGGCCGACTTGCGGCGGCCCTGCGCGCTCCGTTCCGCGTCCGCGATCCGCAGCGGGGTCGGGGCGGTGACCGGCGGGAGGTCCTTGCCGGCGGCGAGGTCCAGCCAGTCCTGGATCAGCAGCGCGGTGGCGGCGCCGTCGGCCCCCGCGTGGCAGACCACCGCGACCAGCCGCAGCAGTCGCTCGCCGTCCGCGACAAGGGTGAGGCGCAGCCGCGGGGCGGCCGCCAGGTCGAACGGAACGGCGACGTCGGCCCGGCCCAACTCCGCTGCAAGTAGGTCAAGTTGTGCGTCGCTGCGGCCGCCCGCCTCGATCACGGTGACGGTGAACCGGCCTTCCGGGTGCACCACCTGGCGCTCCGGGAAGCCGTCCTCGCCGGGGCCGGCGGGGAAGGAGGTGCGCAGCGACTCGTGCCGTTCGACGAGCCGGCGCAGGGCGGCCAGCCCGGCCGACACCGAGGTGCCGTCCGGGACGGGCCAGAGCGAATCCTTGTTGATCTGCTCGGGGGCGTCACGCCCGATGCACCGGATCATGTTGTCCTGGCCGAGCGTGAGCGGCCCCGAATCGACAGTCGAACCCTCGGCCGGGGCCTCGTACCGGACCTCGATCCGCCTACTGGTCTGTGTCTCGCCGTACGGGGTCACGTCGTACGCGCCTTTCGGCTCACCGGGGAAGGGTTCAGCGGGAGTGCGATCGGGACGCTACCAGCGACCTCGCTCGCTGGTCCAGACCAATCGTCCACCAAACCGAGGGTCGTCAATTCCTTTGTGAGACAGGAGAGTTGGCATGAACCGAACCATGACTACGGAAGGGTCAACGTGCTCAGCACGCCGAGCCGGCGGTCCAGGTCGGCGACCACGACGGGGCGCCCCTGCGCCCGCCAGGCGGGCAGCTGCTCGGCGAGCTCCGCCCAGGCCCCGGTGAACGGCTGGGCCGCCGATTCCTCGGCACCGGCCAGCCCGGGGCCGAGCACGAACACCGGGTCGGGCCCCAGCTCGGCGGCCCGCGCCCGCACCGCCGCGTCCGGCAGCTCGGCACCGGGCAGCTGCTGGACGGTCATGTCAGGCCCGGGGGCCTCCTCGCAGACCAGCACCACCACGCCGTGCCGCTCCGGCAGCGCCACCGGCGCGGCCGGTTCGTGGTGCAGCGCGGTCTGCTCGGCGAGCACCACGACCGCCCGACGGCAGGATCCGGTGCGGTGGTAGTCGACCGCGAGGCGCAACGCGGTGAAGGCCGCGGCGACGCCCTGGTCGCAGACCGCGAAGGCGAGCGGCGTGCCCGGACAGGATCGGCTGAGCGCCAGCGAGGACGGCGCACCCGGTCGGACGTCCGGGGTGTCGAAGGCCAGGATCAGCAGGTCGACGGGCTCGTCCTCGGCGAGCGCCTCGCGCAGCAGGTCGGCGGCCAGCTCCTCGTAGGAGTGGCCGACGCCCTCGCGCAGCAGGTCCTCGCGCAGCGGCAGGCCGTAGGGGCGGACGAGGTCGGAGACGAACACCCGCAGGTCCGGGTCGAGCGAGGCCTCCGAGCGGCCGTCGAAGCGCCGCGCGAGCGCCCGGGTGATCCGCAGGCCGTGGTCGGCCACCCGGTCAGTCCTCGGGGATGACGTGTCCGGCGACGTAGTCGGCCAGCTTGGTGACCGAGCGCAGGTCGTCCTCGGTGATCTGCTCGACGTCCACCTGGATGTCGAGCGACTCCTCCAGCTCCAGGATGAGCTCGATGGTGCCGGCGGAGGTGAGGCCGAGGTCGTCGAAGAGGCAGGCGTTCTCGGGGATCTCGGGCAGTTCGCGCTTGAGGACGCGGGGCAGCAGCTCGCCGATTCCGGTGCGGATCCGCTCGCGCAGCTCGGGGTCAGTGGTCTGGACCACAGGTTCTGACATGGGTGTCCCGTCCCGTCGTACGTGGGAGAGTGGTCTGGCGTGGGAAAGATGGACGAAGCCGACGCTTCGTCAGCAGCGGACCGCCATCGCGGAGAAGGTGGCTCCGACACCGGCGGCGGCGATCAGGTAGTGGTCGCCGCGGCGCAGCAGCCCCCGCGTGGTGGCGGTGTGCAGATTGATGAGGCTGTCCGCAGCGAAACTGTGCCCCACCGACAGCACGTTGTCCAGCACCACCTTGTCGAGCGGATAGCCGATCCGGCGCGCTACCATCCGCCACGACGCCTGGTTGACGTTGTGCGGAAGCACCGCGGCCAGGTCGGAGAGGTCCAGGCCGGCCTCGTCCAGGGCGGACTCGATCGCCTCCACCATCACGTTCGGGTACTCGCGCTGGTAGCGCGCCAGGAGGTCCGCGTCCTCGGCCAGCCGGCCGTCGAACTCCGGGCGCTGGCGCACCGCGAAGGAGAGCACCCGGTGGCGCTCGCCGTCGGCGCTCACCAGACAGGCGGCCGCGCCCTCGGCGAAGATACCCGTCTCGGGCACCACCTGGGCGTCCTTGGTGAAGGTCTTCTCGCCCGCCAGGACGAGCGCCAGCGCCCGAGGGTCGGGCTCGGCGGCGAGCAGCCGGCCGGCCAGGTCGATGGCCAGCAGGCCCACCGCGCACGCGTGGTGGGTCACCGTGAAGGCGTTGGCGTGCGCGAGGCCGCGCGGGGCGAGCAGGTCGTGCAGTGGGTTGAGCGGGTAGGGCACCGCCACCGGCATGCTGCGCGCGTGGATCACGAAGCGGACGTCCCGTTCGCGTCCGCGCAGCTCAGGCAGGTTGTCGAGGGCGGAGTCAAGCAGGTCGGGCAGCGTCCCGGACGGGTCCAGACGTAGCTGGTCCAGTCCGTGGAAGCGGCGGAAGAGTCGAAGTTGACGTGGGGTCAGGCCGATCCGCTCACCAACCGCCTCGATGGGCACGGCGTGCGGGGGGAGGTGAACGGCCACTGCCTCCAGTGCTGTCACGCGGGCTAGTATTCCGACGCCCGCCTGGTCGCACAAGTGATCTCGGGCCCTTCACCGTCGCGTTCGCCTCGGAGGCCGCCGAATCCGCCTGCGGGACCGACGCGTTCACCCCCCGTGCCGTCGAACAGGTGGGAGACCCCTTCGATGTCCGATGCCATTTCTCACACGTCGTCCGACCGTGAACCGCACCGCCCCTCCGCGCCGTTGCACCCCGAGCTGGTCGCGCTGCTGGCCGAGGCCGCCGGGGCGCCGCCCGGCTGGGCCGACCGGCTGACCCCGGACGCCCGGCTGGACGGCGACCTGCTGCTCGACGAGGGCGAACTGGCCGCGCTCGCCGGGCGCCTGCGCGAACGCTTCGGCCCGGCGGCCGACCTGGCCCGGCTGCGCGCCGGGCTGGACCTGGCCGCCCTGGAAGCGCTGACCGTCGCCGACCTGCAGAAACTGATCCCCGAGGAGCGTGCGCGATGACCCGGTTCCTGCTGGTGATGCCCCCGTTGACCGGGCACGTCAATCCCGCGGCGGGCATCGCCGCCGAGTTGACCGCGCGCGGGCACGACGTCGCCTGGACCGGCACCGAGTCGGTGCTGCGCCCGCTGCTCGGCCCCGGGGCCCAGGTCCTCGGCACCGGCACCCGGGCGTTCCGGGCGCAGGGCGGGCACGGGCTCGCCGCGCTGCGTTCGCTCTGGGAGGGCTTCATCGTCCCGTACGCGCGGTTCACCGCGAAGCCGCTGGACGCGATCGTGCGGGAGTTCCGGCCGGACGTCCTGCTCGTCGACCAGCACACCCCGGCGGGCGCGCTGGCCGCCCACCGGCACGGCCTGCCGTGGGCGAGCTTCGCGCCCGGGGCGATGGAACTGGGCCGCCCGTACCGGGCACTGCCGCAGGTGGAGGCCTGGATGACCGGCCTGCTGCGCGGGTTGTGGGAGCGCGCCCGGCTGCCCGCGCAGGAGTACGTGGACCCGCGCTTCTCCCCCGCCCTGGTGCTGGCGACCACCGGCCCCGCGCTGACCGGTGACGACGCGCCGCCCCCGCATCACGCGCTGGTCGGCCCGGTCCAGTCCGCCCGGCCGGCCGATCCGGACTTCCCGTGGGAGCGGCTGCTGCCCGGGCGCCGGCGGGTGCTGGTCACCATGGGCACGCTGGCCGGCGAGCTGGGCACGGACTTCCACGCGCGGGCCGCCCGGGCGCTGGAGCTGTGCGGCGACGACGTGCAGCCGGTGTTCGCCGCCCCGCGCGAGCTGCTGCCCGAACTGCCGCCGCAGGCCGTCGCGGTGGACCGGGCGCCGGTGCTGGAGCTGATGGCGCGCGGCGCGCTGGACGCGGTGCTGTGCCACGGCGGGATGAACACCGTCGGCGAGGCCCTGACGCACGGCCTGCCGCTGGTCACCGCACCGATCCGGCACGACCAGCCGTTCGTCGCGGCGCAGGTGGCGGCGGCCGGGGCGGGGCTGCGGGTGCCGTTCGCCCGGGTGACGCCGGAGCGGCTGGCGCAGGCCCTGCGGGCCGTCCTGGACACGGCCGACTACCGGCGCGGCGCGGTTCGGGTCGGCGAGGCGCTGCGCGCGGGCGGCGGGGCGGCCGCTGCCGCGGACCGGCTGGAGGCCCTGGCGGCCCGCACCGGGCGGGACTTCCGGCAGCCGCTGCCGGGGGCCCTGTAGCAGACCGGAAGATCAACGTCCATTGGTCTAGGCCATTGTCTCCGGGCCGGGATTCGTCCTAGGGTGGCGCCCAGCACCGCCTTCGCAGGTGCCGAGCACCGCCTTCCCAGGTGCCGTGGCAGCCCATCCCAGCACGGGAGTTCCGGTTGATCGAGACCACGGGACTGCGCAAGTCCTACCGCAAGAAGACCTCCCGCAAGAGCGGCGGGAACCCCACCGTCGACGCCGTGCGCGGCATCGACCTGTCCGTCGACGCGGGCGAGATCTACGGTTTCCTCGGGCCCAACGGCGCCGGGAAGACCACCACCCTGCGCATGCTGGCCACCCTGATCCGCCCGGACGGCGGTCAGGCCAGCATCGCCGGGGCCGACCTCTTCACCGACCCGGCCGGTGTACGCCGCCGGATCGGCTATGTCGCCCAGGGTGGCGGCACCACCGACACCGTCAGCGCCCGCGAGGAGTTGGTGCTCCAGGCCCGGATGTACGGCGCCGCCAAGGCGCAGGCCGTCCAGGCCGCCGAGGGCGCGCTCAAGGCCTTCGACCTGGCCGACTTCGGCGACCGCCCGTGCGCCACCTACTCCGGCGGCCAGCGCCGCCGGGTGGACATCGCGCTCGGCGTCATCCACGAGCCCCGGGTCCTGTTCCTGGACGAGCCCACGGTCGGGCTGGACCCGGCCAGCCGGGCGTACGTGTGGGAGGAGATCCGCCGGCTGCGCACCGAGGGCATGACCGTCGTCGTCACCACGCACTACCTCGACGAGGCCGACGCCCTGTGCGACCGGGTCGCGATCGTCGACCACGGCCAGGTGGTGGCCGAGGGCACGCCCGAGGTGCTCAAGCGCGAGATCTCCGGCGACGTCGTGCTGCTCGGGCTGGAGCCCGGAGAGGGCGTCGCCGAGCGGGCCGCCGAGGTGCTGCGCCCGCAGCCCTACCTGCACCGGCTGGAGTTCGGCGGGGAGGACGGACTGCGGCTCTACCTGGAGGACGGCGCCGCGGCCATCCCGCAGCTGCTGCGCGCGCTGGACGGGGCGGGCGTGACACCCGGCACCGTCCAGCTCCAACGCCCCAGCCTGGACGACGTGTTCCTGGCCCGTACCGGCCGTTCGCTCCAGCAGTCCTGATCCGCCCACTCCTGGGGAGACCATGAAGCTCGCCCGCGACACCTGGCTGGTCTTCCAGCGCCAGGTGCTGCTGATGATCCGCACCCCGATCTGGATCGCCGTCGGGATCATCCAGCCCGTGTTCTACCTGCTGCTGTTCGCCCCGCTGTTGAAGAAGGTGCTCGCCCCCGACGGTGCCAGCAGCTACGCCGACGCCTACCAGGTGTACGTGCCGGGCCTGCTGGCGGTGCTGTGCATCTTCGGCGGGCTGTTCACCGGCTTCAGCCTGCTCGGCGAGCTGAGGGCCGGCATCATCGAGCGCTCCCGGGTGACACCGGTGAGCCGGCTGGCACTGCTGCTCGGGCGGGCGCTGCGGGAGATGGTGGCGCTGCTGGTGCAGGCCGTCCTGATCACCCTGATCGCGCTGCCGTTCGGGCTTCGGGTGAGCCCGCTGAACCTGCTGCTCGCCTACCTGCTGCTCGGGCTGCTGGCGCTGATGACCTCGGCGATCTCCTACGGCATCGCGCTGATGGTGCCGACGGACGCGGCGATGGCACCGGTGGTGAACACCCTCGCGCAGCCGATCGCGCTGCTCTCGGGGGTGCTGCTGCCGCTCACCCTGGCGCCGCACTGGCTGCAGCAGACCGCCAAGTGGAACCCCTTCTACTGGGCGGTGGAGGGCATGCGCGCGCTGTTCTCCGGCCACCTCGGAGACAGTGCGGTGTGGCAGGGCCTGCTGGTCGTCGTGGTGATGACCGTGCTGTCGGTGTACTGGTCGGCCCGGCTGTTCTCCACCCGGGTGCGCTGAGGCACGACGCACGAGGACGGAACACGTGCACGAGGAGGGGCCCGGCTCACGAGCCGGGCCCCTCCTGCTGTCGCCGGCGCCACTCAGGAGGCGATGAACGCCGCCAACTTCGCCACACCGTCGATGATCTGAGCCTGCGTCAGCGAGCTGATCGAGAGCCGAAGCCGGTGCTCCCCGCCGCCCGCCGGGTAGAACGGCGCCATCGGCGTCCACAGCACCCCGTACCCGCGGGCACAGCGCTCCATCGCCGCGTCGTCGGCGGCGAACGGGACGGTCAGCACGGCGAAGAAGCCGCCCTCGGGCCGGTTCCAGGACACGCCCGAGCGGCGCCGCTCGGAGGCCGGGAAGTGCCGGTCCAGCTCCCGCAGCAGGGTGTCCATGCCCGCCGCGTAGTGGGCCGTGGCGGCGGCGTTGGCGGCGCGCAGCCGGCAGTCGTGGCGTAGCAGCATGCCGCCGATGACGGCCTGGCTGAGCGCGGGCGTGTTGACCGTCGTCATGCTCTTCAGCTTGGCCAGTTCGTCCGCCAGCAGGGTGCGCCGCCCGCCGGGGCCGGCCACTTCCTGGTCGGCCACGACGTAGCCGAGGCGGGCGCCGGGGAAGCAGGTCTTGGCGAAGGAGCCCAGGTACACCACCTGTCGGCGGCGGTCGAGCGCCTTGAGCGTCGGCCGCTCCCCCGGGTCGCGGGCGAAGAAGCCGTACGGGTTGTCCTCGATGACGAGCAGGCCCTCCTCGGCGGCCGTCTCCAGCAGCCGGGTGCGGGCCGCGACGGGCATGCTGGTGCCCGAGGGGTTGGCGAAGTCCGGGACGACGTAGAGGGCGCGCGGGCGTCGGCCCTCGGCCCGCACGGCCCGGGCGGAGGCGCGCACGGCCTCCGGATCGGGGCCGCCGGCCGGGCCCTCGGCGACGGGGAGGGTCGTCAGGTCGAGCAGCCGGGCGGCGCCGGTCACGCCGACGTAGCAGGGCGAGCTGACCAGCAGGACGTCGTCCGGGCCGGCGCACAGCGCGCGCAGGGTGAGCAGCATGCCCTCCTGGGCGCCGACCGTCAGCACCAGGGACTCGGGGGCCACCGCCAGGCCCTCGTCGTTGGCGAGGGTGCGGGCGACCAGGTCGGCGATGATCCCCTTGGTGGGGCCGTACTGGAACAGCGCGGTGCGCACGGCGTCCCGGTCGAGGCCGCGGGCCGCCAGGTGGGCGAGGTAGGTGTCCAGGTAGGCGGGGACGTCCTCGGGTTCGAAGAAGCCCTCGTAGGGGCGTCCGGGGGCGAAGGAGACGGCGTCGGGGTAGCGGGTGGTGACCTCGTTGAGGAAGGTCATCGCGTCCAGCAGCGGGTCGGCCAGGCTGGCGTGCAGGTCGGCCAGGGGCAGGGGCTCGGGCGCGCTCACCGCAGGGCCTCGCGCAGCCGCTCGGCGGCGTAGCGCTGGGCGTCGGCGGCCGCGTCCAGGGTGCCGGTCATGGCGAAGAAGCCGTGCGGCATGCCGGCGTAGCGGCGGCTCTCCACCGGGACGCCGGCCGCGCGCAGCGCCTCGGCGTACTGCTCGCCCTCGTCGCGCAGCGGGTCGTACTCGGCGGTGATGACGGTCGCGGGCGGCAGTCCGGCCAGGCGGGGAGCGCGCAGCGGGGAGGCGTGCGGGTGGGCGCCGTCGGCGGGGTCGGCCAGGTAGTGGCCCCAGTACCAGTCCACCGAGCGGCGGTTGAAGAGCATCGGGTCGTCGTGCTCGCGCAGCGAGGGGGTGTCGGCGGCATGGTCCGTGTTGGGGTAGACGAGCAGCTGGTGGCGCAGGGCCGGGCCGTTCTCGTCGCGGGCGATCAGGGTGAGGGCGGCGGTGAGGTTGCCGCCGGCGCTGTCGCCGCCGACGGCGAGCCGGCCCGGGTCGACGCCGAGTTCGCCGGCGTGTGCGGCGAGCCAGTACAGCGCGGCGCGGCAGTCGTGGACGGCCGCGGGAAAGGGGTGTTCGGGGGCGAGCCGGTAGCCGACGGAGGCGGTGACGCAGCCGGCCGCGTTGGTCAGCCGGCGGCAGATCGCGTCGCTGGTGTCCGGCGAGCCGAGGGCCCAGCCGCCACCGAACAGGTAGAGCAGGGCCGGCAGTTGACGGACGGGCGGCTCTGGGCGGTAGAGCCGCAGGGCGAGTTCGCCGCCCGGGCCGGGGATACGGTGCTCCTCGACGGCGGCGACCGGCTCGGGGCTCCCGGCCGCGGCGCGGATGTCGGCGAGGTCGGCGGCGCGGGCCTCGGCCAGGGTGAGGGTGTAGAGCGGCGGCGCGCCGCTGCTCGCGCGCCGGGCGCGCAGCGCCTCGGCCTGGGGGTGCAGGGGCATGGGTGGTCCCGTTCGGTACAGATCCGGTGCGGAGGCGTCGGCGGGCGGACTCGGGGTCTGAGGGCTTCAGGGTCCAGGGCTCTGCGAGACCGAGGACCCGAGGGCCTAGCGGTCGGCTTCGACGTAGACGGTCTCGTCGGTGCGGAACGCGGTGTCGAGGTCGGCGACGTCGGGGCGGGCACCCTGGCGGTAGGCGCAGTGGCGGATCCGCTCGGGTTCGAAGCCGGCGAGGGTGAGGACGTGGCGCAGCTCGTCCAGGTCGTAGATCCACTGGTGCCCGTAGTAGCGGAAGATCTGGTTGACCAGGAAGGCCGGGCGGGCGGGCATCGGCGGGCCGAAGCCGAGGGTGGTGAGGCGGCGGCGGTGCTTGGCGAGGAAGCCGTCCCCGTTGGCGTAGCCGGCCAGGTAGCGGGCGAGGTCCGGGGTGGTGAGGCGCAGCACGCCGCCGGGGCGCAGGACGCGGCGCACCTCGCGCAGCCAGCCGACCGCGACCGGCATGGTGACGTGTTCGATCAGGTGCTCGGCGTAGACCCAGTCGACGCAGGCGTCGGCGAAGGGCAGCGGCCGGCCGATGTCGAGCTGGGTGAACCAGCGGTCGCCGTCGACCCGGTAGAGGGTGCCGGGTTCGGTGGCGGCGCCGGGGCTGCGCAGGGCGGTGAGGTCGGTGCCGAGCCCTTCCGGGTGGGCCGTCCGGAAGGCGGCGAACTCGATTCCGGTGAGGCCGAGTTCGCGGAACTCTGCGTGGTCGCGGGGCAGCCCGCCGGGGTGCGCTTCGAGCGTGTCGCAGGTGGCGACCTGCTCGCTGAAGGCGTCCAGGCGGGTGGCGAGGCCGTCGGGGTCGTCCCAGTCCCAGCCGGGGAAGGGGTCGTTGCGTTCGGTCGCGGGGGTCGGTTCGGTCATCTGCTGTTCTCCATCCAGTAGGGACAACGTGGTGCAGGTGGTGCGCGGTTCAGCCGACCGGGCAGGGCCACGGGGCGAGGGCCGTGCGGTCCAGGTCGGCGAGCCGGGGGCGGCCCAACAGGGCCATGGTGTGCTCCAGTTCCTCGCGCAGCAGGTCGAGGACGCGGTGCACGCCGGCCTCGCCCTCGGTGGCGAGGCCCCAGAACACCGGACGGCCGACCAGGACGGCGCGGGCGCCGAGGGCGAGCGCGACGGCGATGTCGGCGCCGGTGCGCACCCCGCCGTCGAGCAGCACCGGCAGGTCGGCGGGTACGGCGTCGACGACCTCGGGCAGTGCGGCCAGGGAGGGCAGTGCGCCGTCGAGTTGACGCCCGCCGTGGTTGGAGACCACGACGGCGTCGGCGCCGTGCTCGGCGGCGAGCCTGGCGTCCTCGGCGGTCAGGATGCCCTTGAGGACCAGCGGCAGCCGGGTGCGGGCGCGCACCCAGTCGAGGTCGGCCCAGGTCAGGGTGGGGTCGAACTGTTCGCGGGCGTGCTCGGCGATGCCCGAGCCGCCGTCCGTCGCGCGGTGGCTGGCCGACATCAGATCCTGGTCCAGGTTGACGGCGCGGACGGCGGGCGGGATCGCGAAGCCGTTGCGCAGGTCGCGCAGGCGGCGGCCGATCCTGGGGGCGTCCACGGTCAGGACGAGCGCGGAGTAGCCGGCCGCCTCGGCGCGTTCGACCAGGGCGGCGAGCGCGGCGCGTTCGCGCAGCCAGTACAGCTGGAGCCAGAGCGGGCCGGTGGCGGCGGCCGCGATCTCCTCCAGGGTGCGGCTGGCGAACATGCCGGCGACCAGCAGGGCCCCGGCGCGGCCGGCGGCGCGCGCGGTGGCGGTCTCGCCCTCCGGGTCCACCAGCCGGTGGTAGGCCATCGGGGCGATGCCGACCGGCAGGCCGAGCTGCGCGCCCAGCAGCGTGCGCCCGGGCGAGCAGTCGGAGACGTCGACCATCGTGCGCGGGCGCAGTGCATAGCGCGCGAACATTTCCCGGTTCGCCGCCACGGTGCGTTCCGTGCCGCTGCCGCCCTCGATGAAGTCCCATATTTCCGGGGAAAGTTGCGCGCGCGCGGCGTGCTCCATCCCGGCCAGCGTGAGTTCTCCCACGGGCGTCCTCGATTCCGGGCGGCCACGTGTGGACCAGCCCCGGTTCGGCAGCGTAGGAGCAACAACCACATTGGTATAGACCTTGATTTGACCAAACGTCTGTGCAATCGTCTGGCAACGGAATTGACCGTTTTGGTTGTGAACGGCGTTCATGTCAAAATCCCCTCACTTGTGTGGAGCGGTGTTGACCGGCATTTCCCCCTCTTCACTTCCGCCTTCCTCGCCGCCGCACGCCGACGCCCCGGACGCCTGGGTCGACCGGCTGTTGCTGGCCGGTCCCGGAGGCGAGGAGTGCCTGCATCTCGGCGGACCACTCGACCGGGACGCCCTGCGCGCCCTGGTCGACGAACAGGCCGCACACCTCGCCGCGGCCGGACTCGGCCCCGGCGGCACCGCCGCGCTACGGCTGCCGCCCTCGGTGGCGTTCGTCACGGTGCTGCTGGCGTGCTGGCGGCTCGGCGCCCAAGTGGCCCTGCTGGACCACCGTTTGACGGACCACGAGGTCGACGCGGCGGTGACGCGGCTGGCTCCGCAGGTCCTGGTAGGCTCCGCCCACCGGCCCGCGGCGGCCCTGCGCGGCTTCTCCGAGGTCGAGCCGGTGGCCGTCCGGCTGCCGGACGGGCTCCCGGCCCGCACCGGGCACGCGCTGATCCAGCTCAGCTCCGGATCCACCGGCCCGGCCAAGGTCATCGCCCGCACGGCCTCCGACCTGATCCGCGAACTCGACTGCTACCACCGGCTGGTGGAGTTCCCCGGCGAGGGCGAGCGGGTCGTCCTGCTGTCCTCCGTGGTGCACGTGCTCGGCCTGGTCGGCGGACTGCTCAACAGCCTGCACGCCCGGGTCGCGCTCACCGTGCCCGAGCGGATGACGGCGGCGGGCATCCTCGCCGCGGTCGCCGCCGGCGACCGGCCGACCACCGTCATCGGGGTGCCCTTCCACGCCGAACTGCTGGCCGGCGCCGTCACTCCCCCGGCGCTGCCGGGGCTGCGGCGGATGATCGTGGCCGGCGAACTGGTCCGCCCGGGCCTGCCCGCGCTGTTCGCCGCCCGCTACGGCGTCCCGCTCGGCACCATGTACGGCATGACCGAGACCGGAGTCATCGCCACCGACCTGTCCGGCACGCTCCACCCGGCCAAGCAGCCCGTCCACGGGATGCGGCTGAGGCTGGTCGCGGGCGAGCTGCGGATCGGCGCGGAGTCCTCGCCCTACCCGGGGCTGGACGACCCGACCCGCTGGTCGGACGGCTGGCTGCACACCCGCGACGCGGCCGAACTCGACCCGGCCACCGGCCTGGTCACCGTCCTCGGCCGCCTGGACTCGCAGGTCTCGATCGGCGGCCTCAAGGTCGACCTCACCGAGGTCGAGCAGACGCTCACCTCGCTGCCCGAGGTCCGCGAGGCCGTCGTGGTCTTCGAGGACGGCGCGATCGAGGCCTACCTCGCCACCGAACCCGACGCCGACCTCGCCCTCGTCCAGGACGGGCTGGCCCGCCGGCTCGCCGCCTACAAGCGGCCGCGACGGCTCGCCCTGCTGCCCCGACTCCCCCGTACCGCCACCGGAAAACTCCTGCGCGACCCGGCCGCCCTGCGCACCACCGCCACGGCCGCCGCGCTCTGATCCACCGCACGCACCCCGACAAGGAGCCACACCATGCAGGACCGCGTCCGCGAGTTCGTCCTCGCCTCGCTCACCGAGATGCAGTACGACGTCTCCGAGGTCACCGGGGACACCGACCTCGGCCCGGCCGGGCTGGACCTCGAATCGCTCGCGCTGGCCGAGCTGTCGGTGCAGGTCGAGGACGAGTTCGGGATCAAGTTCGACCTCGACGAGATGGAGACCACCGCGCTGATGACGCTCGACGAGTTCACCGCCGACGTCGTCAAGCGGATCGCCGCCACCACCGCCACTGCCACCGCCGGCAGCCCGGCGTGAGCGGCTCCGCCCTCCCCGACCGGGCCGAGGTCCGCGCGATGCTGGCGGCGTTCGGGCAGCGCGCCGCCGACACCGTGCCCGACGACCTCGGATCGCTCGAACTCACCTGGCTCATAGCCGAGTTCGAGCAGCGCTACGGCATCCAGGTCGACCTCGACGACGACCGCTTCGGCGCCGTCCGGACAGTCGACGACGCCACCGAACTGCTGCGTTCGGCCGTCCTGGCCGAACGTGTGGGCGCCCGGCCGTGACCACCGGCGCGCCCTCCGCGCACCGGCCGCGCGGCCGGCCGGTGGTCACCGGGCTCGGCGTGCTCAGCGCCGCCGGGCGCGGACTCGGCCCGCTGACCGAGGCCGCCGCCCACGGCAAGACCGCCTTCGGCCCCGTCACCCGCTTCGACGTGAGCGCCCGCCGCACCACCCGGGCCGCCCTGCTGCCCGACGACGTGCCGCTCGCACACACCTTCCCGCTGGCCCGCGCGGTGCTCGACGCCGTCGGCCAGGCCTGCCGCCAGGCCGGACTGACCGCCGCCGACGGCGCGGACACGCCCGTCCTGCTCGCCCTGCACAGCGACGAACGGACCAGGGGCACCGCCGACGCGGTGGCCGCCGGCGTCCGCGCCGCCTGGGGCACCGGGGGCGTCACCCGGGTGTACACCGGCGCCTGCGTGGCAGCCGCGACCGCCGTCGCGGACGCCGCGGCGCTGGTCGCCACCGGGCGGCACGAGCGGGTCCTGGTCGCGGCCGGGCACCTGGTCGAGCCGGGCGTGTTCGCCGTCTTCGACGCCGGCCGCGCGCTGGCCCGGGACGGCGAACTGCGCCCGTTCAGCACCGGCCGCACGGGCACCCTGCTCGGCGACGCGGCCGCGGCCGTGCTGGTCGAGGCCGCCCCGGCCGCCGAACGGCGCGGCGCCGCCGCCCTCGCCCGGCTGGCCGGCTGGGGCCGGGCCGGGGACGCCCACCACGTGTGCCGCCCCGAACCGGACGGCGCCGGAGTCGCCCGGGCCGTCGAGGCCGCGCTCACCCGCGCCGGCGTCGCCCCGGCCGAGGTCGGCTACGTCAACGCCAACGGCACCGGCTCCACCCTCGCCGACCAGGCCGAGGCGAGCGCGCTGCACCGGGTCTTCGGCGCGCACACCGCCGAACTCCCGGTCAGCTCCAGCAAATCCGTCCACGGGCACGCCCTGGAAGCCTCCGCCCTGCTCGAACTCGCGGTAACCATCGGCGCTTTGGGCAACGGCCTGCTCCCGGTCAACGCCGGCTGGCTCGGTCCGGACCCTGACGTCGGCCTGGACCTCGTCCTGGACGGCCCCCGCGCCGCCCGCCCCCGCTACGCACTCAGCCTCAACTCCGCCTTCGGCGGCGCCAACACCGCCCTGCTGGTGGCCCCCGCATGACCGGCCACCGGCCCCCGCCCGCCGTCCGACGGCGCCGACCCCGTACCCCGGCACCCACACCATGACCACCGACGCCACACCTCCCGACGCGACAGACCCCGACTCCGCAGACCCCGACTCCACGAGCTCGGGCCCCGCACCCACCCCGGCCGCCGCCCGGCTGCGGGTCCTCGCCGAGGCCCGCCGACCCGACCCCGGCTCGGCCGACCCCGACCTGGCCGGCCCGCCGCCACCGCTGCCCGGCTTCGCCGCCTCCGGCTTCAACCCGCTGGTCGCCGACACCGCCGACCGCTGCCTGCGCGCCCACCACGGCGCCCCGCCCGCCCCCGGACGGACCGCACTGCTGCTGGCCAGCGCCGGCGGCGACCGCGCCACCGCGCGGGCCATCGACCAGAGCGCCGAACCCGGACGGCGCCCCGCGCCCCTGCTGTTCTTCCAGTCCAACCCCAACGCCGTCCTCGGGCACATCGCCGCCCGCTGGGGCCTGACCGGCCCCGTCGTGGCGATCAGCCCGGCCCACGCCGTCCCCGGACAGGTGCCCGCGGACGCGCTCGACCTCGCGGCGCTGCTCCTCGCGGACGGCGACGCCGACCAGGTGCTGGTCATCGCCGCCGAACCGGGCGACGACGGACCGGGCGAGGCCGCCGGACACGCGGTGGCCGTCCTGGTCACCGGCTGACGCCCTGGTCACCGGCCGAGTCACCGCCTCGGTCACCGGCTGAACCGTCCGGCCACCGCCGCCCGTTCCCATGAACGAGGCCCGACGACTGAAGCAGCCGCACCCGGCAGACCAGCACCCGGCCCCGTCACCCACCCAGGCCCCGTCGCACCCGCCGACAGCCCACCGACACCCGCCGACACCCTTCGCCGCCCGCGCGGCCGCCCGACCCACGCCAACCGATCAGCCGCCCGGGCCGTCTCCGGCCCCGAGGGAGGGATCCACCCCGTGACCATCCGCAGTGTCCGCAGCCTGATCGCGGACGACCCCGACGTGGGCGCCGGCAACGTCCTGACCGCCCGGCTCGCACTCGGCCTCGGCCTCGACGAACCGCTGCTGACCTTCGACACCCCGGTGGACGACCACCCCGCCTGGCAGCCGCTCACCCTGCGCGAGCTCGACCGCGCCGTCCGGGCCCGCGCCGCCGCCCTGCACGCCCTCGGCATCACCCGGCGCGACCCGGTGGTGGTCTTCGCGAGCGACGCCGCCGACCACGTGCTCGCCTTCCTCGCCCTGACCCGGCTCGGCGCCATCCCCGCGCTGCTCAACCCCAACGTGGACGGCGAGCGGGCCGCCCGCTACATCGCCCGCCTCGGCGCCGTCGGGGTCCTCGCCGACCCGGCCCACCTGGCCGCGCTGGCCGGCCACGACCCCGGCGCGCCGCTGCTGCCCGAGATCTCCACCCTCGGCGCGGGCGACCCGGACGCCGCCCCCGAGCCGTACCGGCACTGGTCCGGCGACCCGGTGGCGATCACCCACTCCTCCGGCACCACCGGAATGCCCAAGGCCGTCGTCCACTCGCACGCGAGCCTGTACGCGGCGATCCGCCACCGGCTGCGGCTGCCCCGCCCGCAGGGCCAGGACCGGATGCTCAGCGCACTGCCCGCGCCGCACGCCGCCACCCTGATCGCGCTCAACCTGGCGCTCAGCTCGCACACCGAACTCGCCGTGCTGTCCCGGCAGTCCGGCGCCGGCGTGCTGGACGCGATCGAGCAGTGGCGGCCCACCGGGGTGATCGGCTTCGCCGCCACCTGGGCCGAACTCGCCCACCACGACCTCGCCGCCCGGGACCTCGCCACCGTCGCCCTGTGGTGGAACACCGGCGACTGCGCGCACGAGGTGCACATCCGCCGCCTGATCGCCGCCGGCAGCCGGGAGTCCGTCACCCGCGCGGGCCGCACCCGGACGCCGGGCTCGCTGTTCGTCGACGGCCTGGGCTCCACCGAGATGGGCCACTCGCACTTCTTCATCACCCACGGCCCCGGCACCGAGCGCTACGGGCGCTGCGTCGGGCGCCCGCACGCCTTCGTCGACTGCGAGGTGGTCGGCCCGGACGGCGAGCCGCTCGGCCCCGGCGAGGTCGGCGAACTCGCCACCTCCTCACCGACCCTGGCACTCGGCTACTGGAACGACTCGGCCACCACCTTCCGCACCCGGATCCGCGGCCGCTTCCTCACCGGCGACCTGATGTACCGGGACGAGGAGGGCTACTACTACCACGTCGACCGGGCCGTCGACTCGGTCGAACTCGGCGACGGCAAGCGGCTGTTCACCGCCATGTCGGAGGAGCGGGTGCTGGCCGCCCGCCCGGACGTGGCGGACTGCACGGTGGTCGCCGTGCGGGACGGCGAGCGCGTGGTCACCGACGTGCTGCTGATCCTCGCCGCCGACGCCGACCCGACCGCCGACCGGACCAAGGACGTCATCGCCGCCCTGGACGAGGCCGCCGCCGCGACCGTGCGCCAGGTCCTGGTCGTCTCCGGGGACGACATCCCCCTCGGCCCCACCGGCAAGGTCCGCAAGGTGCTGCTGCGCCAGCGCTACCTCGACGCCGCGGCCGGTGCCCGATGACCCGCCGCGAGGGCGCCGTCGTCACCGGCCTCGGCCTGGTCTCGCCGCTCGGCCGCAAGCCCGCCGAGGTGTTCGACGCGCTCAACGCCGGGCGCTCCGGACTGACCGCCGTCCCCGAGGGCCACGCGGCGCACGGCTGGCTGCCCGCCGCCGGGATCGCCCCCGCCGTGGACGGCCGCGAGGTGCTGCCGCCCACCGAGACCCGCTGCGTGGACCGCTTCGTGCTGCTCGCCCTGGCCGCCGCCGACGACGCGCTCGCCGACGCCGGTCTGGTCGTCGGCCGGGACGCCGACCCGCACCGCACCGCCGTGGTGCTGGCCACCGGCGGCGGCGGGCTGGAGACCTTCGAGCAGCAGTCGCACCGCCGGCTGGAACGCGGCCGCCCCGGCGTCAGCCCGTACCTGCTGCCGGGCATGCTCTCCAACATGGCCACCGCCCGGATCGCCATCAAACACGGCATCCGCGGCTACAGTTCGGCCGTGGTGACGGCCTGCGCGGCCGGTGCCCAGGCCGTTGCCGAGGGGCTGCGGCTGATCCGCTCCGGCGACGCGGACGTGGTGGTGTGCGGCGGCACCGAGTCCTCGCTGCACCCGACCATCGCCGCCGCCTTCACCAACGCCCGTGCGCTCGCCCAGGGTTGGGAGGATCCGGAGCAGGCCAGCCGGCCCTTCGACACCCGCCGCAACGGCTTCGTGCTCGGCGAGGGCAGCGCCGTCCTCGTCCTGGAACGCGCCGACCACGCCGACGCCCGCGGCGCCGCCGGGTACGCGGACGTCATCGGCTGGGGCGCCTCCACCGACGCCCACCACCCGACCATGCCCCGCCCCGACGGCTCCGGCGCCGCCGACGCGATGCGCTCCGCGCTCGCCAACGCCGGCCTGGCGCCAGGCGACATCGACTACGTGAACGCCCACGGCACCGGCACCAAGCTCGGTGACGTGGCCGAGACCGCCGCCCTGCACGCCGTCTTCGGCGCGCACCCGCCCGCGGTCAGCTCCACCAAGGGTGCCACCGGCCATCTCCTCGGCGCCGCAGGCGCGTTGGAGGCGGCGGTGACCGCCCTGGCGGTGGCGAGGGGGACGCTGCCGCCGACACTCAACCTGACCGACCCCGACCCGGCCTGCGACCTGGACCACGTCCGGGGCGGGGCCCGGTCCGCACCGGTGCGCGCCGCGCTGAGCAACGCCTTCGCCTTCGGCGGCCACAACCTCAGCCTGATCCTCGGCCCGGCGTCCACCCGGGCCGCCAAGTAGCGCGCCGATCCACGCCCTTCCATCCCTCCGGGGGAGATCCCGTTGTCCATCCAGTCCATCACCCACGTCGAGTTCCACTGCGCGGACGCCGACAAGACCGCGGCCGGGCTCTGCGCCGACTTCGACTTCACCGCCGACGCCCCGGAGACCGCACCGGACGGCGCCCGCACCATCCGGCTGCGCCAGGGCTCGATCCGGATGCACCTGGCCTCCGCCGCCGACCCCGACCACCCGGTGGCCGGCTTCGTCGCCCGGCACGGGGACGGCGTCGCCGCCCTCGCCCTCGCCTGCACCGACCCGCAGGCCGCGCTGGAGCGCGCCGAGCGGCACGGCGCCCGCGTGCTGGACCGGGACGGCGGGCTGATCGCCGGCTTCGGCGACACCGCCCTGAGGTTCGTGCCGCTGCCCACGGCCGAACCCGCCGACGAACCGGGCCTGCTGGACGCCCTGGACCACGTCGCGATCTGCGTCCCGGCCGGCGAACTCGCCGACGCCGTAAAGTTCTGCGAGGCCGCGCTCGGCTTCCACCGGATCTTCGGCGAGTACATCGAGGTCGGCCGGCAGGCCATGGACTCCAGCGTGGTGCAGAGCGCCTCCGGCGAGGTCACCTTCACCCTGATCGAGCCGGACACCACCCGGCGGCCCGGCCAGATAGACGAGTTCCTCGCCTCCCACGACGGCGCCGGAGTGCAGCACCTGGCCTTCCGCACCGGCGACATCGCCACCGCCGTCCGGACCGCCCGGGCCAACGGCGTGGAGTTCCTGAGCACCCCGGGCGCCTACTTCGACGCCCTGGCCGAGCGGTTCGGCGAGACGGCCATCCCGGTGGAGACCCTGCGCGACCTGCACGTGCTCGTCGACCAGGACCACGGCGGCCAGCTGTTCCAGATCTTCGTCCGCTCCACCCACCCGCGGCGGACGTACTTCCTGGAGCTGATCGAGCGTCAGGGCGCCGGCACCTTCGGCACCGCGAACATCAAGGCCCTGTACGAGGCCGTCGAGCGGCAGAGCTCCGACGCCGCCGTCTGACCGCCGCCCACACCTCAAGAAGGGGCACACCCCATGACCACCGCCGTCGAGTTCCGCCTCAGCGAGGCCGAACACGCCCTGCTGCCCACGCCCGAGGAGGTGGCCCACTACCGCGAGCACGGCTGGTACCTGTCCCGGAAGCTGTTCAGCGACGAGGAACTGGACACCCTCCAGGCCGCCACCGAGCACTACTACGGCGGCCACCGCGACCGCGAACTGCCCGCCCGCCCGCCGCGCCTGGCCGCCTGGGACCCCTCGCAGGGCCCGATCCAGCGGCACAACGACTACGTGCACTACGAGAGCGACGCCATCGGCGCGATCCTGCGCAAGCCGCTGATCGGCGCGGTCGCCGCCCTGCTGGCCGGCGCCGAGGAGATCCGGGTGTTCCAGGCCACCCTGATCTACAAGCCGCCGGTGCCCGGGGAGCCGAGCAACCAGGTGCCCTGGCACTTCGACAAGCACTACTGGCAGACCTCCACCTCGGAGGAGATGCTCACCGCGTTCATCCCGTTCCACGACTGCCGCGAGGAGAACGGCACCATCACCATGGTGGACGGCAGCCACCGCTGGCGGGAGCTGGACTCCGGCGAGGACTCCACCCGCCACTTCGCCGACCGCGACCGCACCGAACTCGACGACATCCTGGCCGCCAACGCCGCCCACAACGGGCAGCAGGTGCGCACCGTCCCGATGCACATCCCGCGCGGCCACATGTCCTTCCACCACTGCCGCACCTACCACGGCAGCGGCCCCAACCTGGCCTCCTTCCCGCGCCGGGCCGTCTCGCTGCACCTCCAGGACGGCGCCAACGAGTACCGCCACCACACCCGGGCGGACGGCGGCCCGGTGGTGTACAACCACGACGTGCTGGTGCGCCGCACCGCCGACGGCCGGCCCGACTACGCCGACCCGCAGTTCTGCCCGACCATCTGGCGAGGGGCGCGGTGACGGCTTTCCCGGCGGCCCCGCCCCCCGGCACCACGGCTCCCAGCACCACGGCTCCCGGCACCGCGCCGCTGGACACGCCCGCCGAGCGCTACCGGATGCTGCGGCTGATCCGCGGCTTCGAGGAGTTGGCGCTCGGCCTGGTGAAGGCCGGCGCGATCCCCGGCGGCATCCACCCGTACATCGGCCAGGAGGCCGTCGCGGTCGGCGTCTGCTCGGCGCTCGGTCCCGCCGACCGGCTCACCAGCACCCACCGCGGCCACGGCCACGTGCTCGCCCGGGGCGCCGCACCGCACCGGCTGCTCGCCGAACTCGCCGGCCGCGTCGACGGGTTGAACGGCGGCCGGGGCGGCTCGATGCACGCCGCCGACCTCTCGCTGGGCATCCTCGGCGCCAACGGCATCGTCGGCGCCGGCGCCCCGATCGCGGTCGGCGCCGCCTGGGCCGCCCGCCAGGCAGGCGACGGCCGGGTGGCCGTGGCCTTCTTCGGCGACGGCGCGCTCAACCAGGGCGTGCTGCTGGAGTCGTTCAACCTCGCCGCGATGTGGCGGCTTCCGGTGGTGTTCGTCTGCGAGAACAACGGCTACGCCACCACCCTGCCCGCCGCCACCGCGGTCGCGGGCAGCGCGACCGGGCGGGCGGCCGCCTTCGGCATCCCCGCCGAGGAGGTGGACGGCATGGACACCGAGGCCGTCCGCGCCGCCGCCCTGCGCGCGGTGGAGCGGGCCCGCTCCGGCGGCGGCCCCGGCTTCCTGGAATGCCGCACCTACCGCTACGAGGGCCACCACACCATGGAACGCCGGATGAAGCTGCACTACCGCACCCCCGAGGAGGTCGAGGCCTGGCGCGCCCGCGACCCGCTCCCCCGGGCCGCCGCCCAGCTGGAACAGCCGGCCGTCGCCGAACTCGACGACGCGGTGGCCCGCCAGCTCGCCGACGCCGAGGAGTTCGCCCTCGCCTCCGAACACCCCGACCCGGCGGGCGCGTTGGACCACCTGTACGCCGACGGCCTGCGGCCCCGGGCCGGGGCGGTGGCATGACCAGGCTCTCGTACACCAAGGCCCTCAACCGGGCGATCGCCGACGAACTCGCCGACGACCCGGCGGTCTGCGTCTTCGGCGAGGACATCGGCGCCGGGATGGCCGGCCCGACGCTCGGCCTGCTGGACCGCTTCGGGCCCGAGCGGGTCGTCGACACCCCGCTGTCCGAGCAGGCCTTCACCGCCATGGCGATCGGCGCGGCGCTCACCGGGCGGCGCCCGGTGCTGGAGTTCCAGATCCCCTCGCTGCTGTTCCTGGTCTTCGAGCAACTCGTCAACCAGGCACACAAGTTCTCGCTGATGACCGGCGGGCAGGCGAGCGTCCCGCTGACCTGCCTGGTGCCCGGTTCGGGCTCCCGGGACGGCTGGGCCGGCCAGCACTCCGACCACCCGTACAGCCTGTTCGCGCACGCCGGGGTGAAGACCGTGGTGCCCGCCACCCCGACCGACGCCTACGGGCTGCTGCGCTCGGCGATCCGCGACCCGGACCCGGTCGTGGTGTTCGCGCCCGCCGCCGCCCTCCCGGTGCGCGAGACCGTCACCTGGGACCTCGCGCCGATCCCGCTCGGCCGGGCCCGGATCCACCGCCCCGGCACCGACGTCACCGTGGTCGCCGTCGGACACCTGGTGCACGACGCGCTCGCCGTGGCGGACGAGGTCGCCGAGGACATCTCGGTCGAAGTCCTCGACCCCCGCACGCTGTACCCCCTGGATTGGGCCGCGCTCGCGGCCTCGCTCGAACGCACCGGCCGGCTGGTCGTCTTCGACGACTCCAACCGCAGCTGCGGCTTCGCCGCGGAGGTGCTGGCCACCGCCTCCGAGGAGATGCGCCTGATCGCCCCGCCCCGCCGGGTCACCCGCCCCGACGGCGCCGTCCTGCCGTTCGCCCCCGCCCTCGACCGTGCCCTCCAGCCCGGCCGCGAACAACTCCGCCACGCCCTGCACGCCGTCCTCAAGCATCCCTGAGACCCCTGACCCCTGAGACCCCTGAGCAGAAGGAGCCGCCTTGTCCACCAACCGCTACCACTGGGACCGTTCACACCCCGGCCTGACCAGCCTCCATCAGGCCATCGACCCGCTGCGCCGCGAGGTGGTCGGCCACGGCGTGTACGGCGGGCTGACCAGCATCGGGCGCGTCCGCACCTTCCTGGACAGCCACGTCTTCGCGGTCTGGGACTTCATGTCGCTGCTGAAGAGCCTGCAGCGCGACCTCACCAGCGTCGAGGTCCCGTGGGTCCCGAGCGGGCCGACCGCCAGCCGCCGGCTGATCAACGAGATCGTGCTGGTCGAGGAGAGCGACGAACTCGGGGAGGGCTACACCAGCCACTTCGAGCTGTACGTCGAGGGCATGCGGCAGGCCGGCGCCGACCCGGGCCCGGTGGAGGAGTTCCTGGGGCTGCTGGGCACCGGCACCGCCGTCCCGCAGGCGCTGAAGGCCGCCGCGGTACCGCAGGCCGCCGTCGACTTCACCGGCACCACCTGGTCGATCATCGAGAACGCGCCGGTGCACTGCCGGGCCGCCGCCTTCGCCTTCGGCCGCGAGGACCTGATCCCGGACATGTTCGCCCAGGTGGTCGGCATCGACGACCCGGACGGCGTGCTCACCGTCTTCAAGGACTACCTGGCCCGGCACATCGAGGTGGACGGCGAGCAGCACACCCCGATGGCGATGCAGATGCTGATCGACCTGTGCGGCGACGACCAGGCCAAGTGGGACGAGTGCGCCGAGACCGTCCGCACCGCGCTGCGCGCCCGGGTGCAGCTGTGGACGGCGATCGAGGCCGCCTTCGCGTAGCGCGGCCGAGCGCGGCTCACCCCGCGCGTCACGCCCCACGCGGCGCGGTACGGCTCAGATCACCTTCGGGACGGCGGCGGCCGACGCGGGCATGTCGTCCGCCGCCGTCCGGAAGCGGTGCAGCGCGGCCCGGCCCTCCGCCCCCCGCACCCGGGCGGCGAGCCGGGCCGGCAGCACCACGGTGGTCAGGTATCCGGCGCCGCCGAACCCCTCGACCGTCCAACTCACCCAGGGCAGCGGATAGTTGGCGGCCGGGCTGAAGAACACCGGCCGGTGCCCCTGGAAGCTCACCCGATAGGCCCCGAACCGGCTCCAGTTCGAGAAACTGAACCGGCGCTGCTGCGGGTCGAAGCCCAGCGGCACGCAGTCCCGCAGCCGGGAGCGGCCGAGCGAGGCCAGGAAGCCGAGATTGGAACGCAGGTTGAGGTGGGCGGCCGGGAACTCCTCGACCGCCGCCCGCAGCGCGCCCGCGAGCGCCGCCGGGCCGTCCTCGGGCCGGTGCGACACGTGGACGTCGCCCAGCAGGTTGCCCACCAGGGCGGGCGAGAGTCCGAGCCAGCGCCGGGCGTTGACCGGTACGGTCAGCCAGCGCTCCTCCTTGTCGCCGTCCAACTCCCTTATGGCGCTGACGACATGGGCGCAGAGCACGTCACCTGAGGAGAGCCGGCGGCCGGCCGTCGCGCTGAACTCCGCGCGCATCCGCTCGACTTCGGCGTCCCCGAAGTAGATCTGGACGGTCCGGTTGGCCCGCGGACCGACCGACACCTCGCGGGCCAGCAGCTGCGCCTGCGCCGTCGAGGGCACCCGGAAGCCGGGCCGTCCGCAGTCCTCGGCCGGGAGCACCCGGTCCAGCAACTCATCCTGGTCCTCGACCAGTTCGGCCTCCGGCAGCTCCTCGTCCTCGACCGCCGCCGACCAGATCCGCAGCAGCAGCATGAAGCTGTGCAGATCGCCGATCGCGTGGTGCCAGGAGCAGCCCAGCACCGTCCCGCCGTCTCCGGTGCGGGTGACCCGGACGGTGAGCAGCGGCACACCGCCGCCGCGCGCGGCCGGAGCGTCCACCGGATCGACCAGTTCGGAGCCGGCGGCCGTCACCCGGCCCATCGCCTCGGCGAGCGTGCCGTCCACGGTGTAGACGTCCAGCGGGACGCCGGAGTCGTCGCAGACCGCTTCGAGGGCGCCTCCCCCGCCGGTGCGCAGCCGCCCGGCGAACACCGGCACCCGGTCGAGCGCGCGGGCCAGTCCGGCGGCCAGCCGGTCCTCGTCCAGCGCCTGGTCGAAGTAGAGCACGACCGAGACGGCGAGATCCGCCAGCATGGTGTCCATCAGGCCGCAGTGCAGCACGGTTCCTGGGGCGCGGCCGGCCCTGACAGTCCGGGATCTTCGCAACACCGGCCAACTACTCATGCGTTCCGTCCCCGATTGTTCTGCGGGTGGCGAGCGGGCACGCCGAACGATAGTGCCGCGCCGTCACAGTGGTCCAGTCCAATCCCAGGATCCGGAAAGGCCGCTGGACTGCTGCGGCGATAGAATGCCCAGCATGGGAGAGCGCCCGGGCGCACCCACCGCGCCGCCCCTCGTCCTGGTCACCGACACCGGGTCGCTGCTGATCGACCCGGCCCTGGCCTACCGCCTCGGCCGCGACCCGACCAGCGAGGTCGTCCTGGACGACCCCCGGGTCTCCTGGCACCACGCCGTGCTGCGGGCCACCGACGGGCACTGGCTGCTGGAGGACGCCGGCAGCACCAACGGCACCTACGACCAGGGCCGCCGGGTCGAGCGCGAGGACATCGGCCCCGGCACCCGGCTGCGCTTCGGCGACCCGGCCGACGGCCCGTCCGCGACCTTCGCCGGCCTGCCCCGCCACGACCCCGGCGAGCGGCCCTCCCTGCTCGCCCCGCGGGCCTCCGGCACCTTCCGCAGCCCCAGCTCGGTGCTCCAGCTGCCCGGCCGCACGGTCCGGATCGGCCGCTCGCACGACAACGACCTGGTCCTGGACGACCTGGTGGTCTCCCGCCACCACGCCGAACTGCGCGAACTGCCCGACGGCGGGCACGAGATCGTCGACCTGGACAGCCACAACGGCACGTACCACAACGGCCGCCCGGTGCAGCGGGCAGCGGTCGGCCCGGCCGACATCGTCGGCATCGGCCACTCCGCGCTCTGCCTCGCCGACGACCACCTGGTCGAGTACACCGACACCGGCGAGATCTCCCTGGACGTGCGGCACCTGGTGGTCCGGGTCGGCTCCGACCACCGGGTGCTGCTGGACGACGTGAGCTTCCCGCTCGCCGAGAAGGCGCTGCTGGCGGTGGCCGGCCCGAGCGGCGCCGGCAAGTCCACCCTGCTCAACGCGCTGACCGGGCTGCGCCCCGCCGACGAGGGCACCGTGCTGTACGACGGGCGCGACCTCTACCGCGACTACGCCGAACTGCGCCGCCGGATCGGCCTGGTGCCGCAGGACGACATCCTGCACACCCAGCTCACCGTCCGCCGCGCGCTCGGCTACGCCGCCGAACTGCGCTTCCCCGGCGACACCGCGAAGCACGAGCGGGAGGCCCGGGTCGTCGAGGTGGTCCACGAGCTGGGCCTGGCCGGCCGGGCCGACCAGGTGATCGGCAGCCTCTCCGGCGGCCAGCGCAAGCGGGTCAGCGTCGCGCTGGAGCTGCTCACCAAGCCCTCGCTGCTGTTCCTCGACGAGCCGACCTCCGGTCTGGATCCGGGCATGGAGCGCTCGGTGATGCACATGCTGCGCGGACTGGCCGACGACGGCCGGACGGTGGTCGTGGTGACGCACAGCGTGCTGAGCCTGAACGTGTGCGACCGCCTGCTGGTGCTCGCCCCCGGCGGCCGGACGGCCTACTACGGCCCGCCGGGCGAGGCGCTGGCGTTTTTCGGCTTCGCGGAGTGGCCGGAGGCCTTCGAGGCCTTCGAGAACGAGGACCATCGGGCCTGGCAGCGCCGCTTCCGCAGCTCCCCGCAGTACGAGCGGTACGTCGCCGCCGAGGCGGTGTCCCTGACGCCGGCCGTGGCACCGGCCGCGACACCGGGAGCACCGGAGACGGCGGGAGCACCGGAGGCGGCGGGGCCGGCGCGGGCACCGGCGGCCGGGCGGGACCCGATCGGCTGGGAGAAGCCGCAGGGCTGGTTCTCCCAGCTGGGCACCCTGGTGCGCCGGTACACCGCGGTGCTCGCGGCCGACCGGCTGTTCCTGACCATCATGGTGGCGCTGCCCTTCGTGATCGGCCTGATGTGCCGGGTGATGGCCGGCTCCCGGCTCACCCCGGACAACGCCGTGAACTGCCTGCTCACGCTGTGCATCGGCGGCCTGCTGACCGGCGCCGCCAACTCGGTGCGCGAGGTGGTCAAGGAACGGGCGATCTACCGCCGCGAGCGCGTGGTCGGACTGTCCAGATCGGCGTACCTGGTCTCCAAGGTGGTGGTGCTCGGCACGGTCACGGCCGCCCAGGCCGTCGTGCTGACCGTGGTCGGCCTGGCCGGGGTGGACCTCTCCTGGGCGGTGCCGACCGGGGTGGTGATGCCGCAGCTGCCCGAACTGATCATCGCGGTCGCGCTGCTGGCGTTCTCGGCGATGATGCTCGGTCTGGTGGTCTCGGCGATCGTGGACAAGGAGGAGGCCACCATGCCGCTGCTGGTGCTCCTCTCGGTGGTGCAGATCGTCTTCAGCGGCCTGATGCTCAAGCTGCACGGCGTGCCCGGGCTGGAGCAGTTCGCCTGGCTGATCCCGTCCCGCTGGGGCATGGCCGCGATGGCCCGCACCGTCGAGCTGCACGGCATCTTCCCGAGCGCGATCACCGCCGACCCGATGTTCCGCCACGAGCGCGCCGGCTGGCTGTTCGACATCGCGGTGCTGCCCGGCCTCTCGGTCGCGTACGGGCTGCTGGTGCTGGTCCTGCTGCGGCGGCACGAACCCGCGATCATGCGGCGCTGAGTCCTGGACAGCGGCCCCGGGCCCCGGCCGACCACCGCCGGTAGAGTGGGAACCGACCTGTGGTGCGAGTCCCATCGCGATGACCGCGCGCAGCCGCGGGCTCGCGCGGCGGAGGAAATGTAGCCGCCCATGGACGAGTTCGCGTTCCGCCCCACCCACGTCGCCCCGCCGGCCGGGATGGCCACCTGGGCGGCCCCGGACCCGGCCCGGCCCGCCACCCGGCTGGACGCGCTGCTGCCGGTGCGGGTGGTCGCCCGGCAGGGCGACTGGGCGCAGATCCTCTGCTCCAACGGCTGGACGGCCTGGGTCGACGGCCGTCTGCTGGTCGCCCTCCCGGAGCCGCCGCCCACCGCCGGGGGCCCGCCCACCCGGACGGCGGACCCGCGCCCGGCGCTCGTGGAGGCCGAGGCCGCGGTGGCCCGCTACCGGGCCCTGCTGGAGGACCTCGCGGCGGGCACCCTGGACCTGGAGGCCTTCCGGGAGCGGACCCGCGGCCTGCGGATCGGCCTGGTCGTGGACGCGGAGGCGCTCTGGGTCTTCGACGCGGTGCGCGACCGCTGGTGCTACTGCGACGGGCTCCAGCTCCAGACGTACGCGGCCACCGACCGGCCGGTGCCGGGGCCGTCGCCCACACCGCCCCCCGCCCCGTCGCCCGCCCCCGCCGCACCGCCGGGGCCCGCGCCCGGTCCGCACGCCCCCACCCGGCCGGGCGCGCCGTGACCTCGGCCGAACGGGTGCCCGAGGACCACCCCGGCCGCCCGGGCCATATCGATCAGCCCGGCCAGCTCGACCACCCCGACCGGCCGTCCGCCCCCGGCCTGCCGGCCGGCATGGTCGGGCGCCGGATCGCGGGCTACCGGCTGGAGCGTGAGATCGGCCGCGGCGGCATGGCCGTGGTGTACCGGGCCAAGGACCTGCGGCTCGGCCGGACCGTCGCGGTCAAACTGCTCGCCCCCGAACTGGCCCGCAACGAGGTGTTCCGGCAGCGCTTCATGCACGAGTCCGAGGCCGCCGCCGCGATCGACCACCCGCACATCATCCCGGTGTTCGAGGCCGGCGAGCACGACGGCATCCTGTTCATCGCGATGCGCTACGTCGAGGGCGGCGACCTGCGCGGGCTGATGAACCGGGGAGGCCCCTTCTCGGCCGAGCGGACCGTCCGACTCGCCCTGCAGATCGCCTCCGCGCTCGACGCCGCGCACGACCACGACCTGGTCCACCGGGACGTCAAGCCCGGCAACGTGCTGGTCGCCGCCGGGACGGACAGCGAGCACCCCGAGCACCTGTACCTGGCGGACTTCGGCCTCACCAAGAAGTCCCTCTCGCTGAGCGGCCTGACCAGCGTCGGCCAGATCGTCGGAACGCTGGACTACGCCGCGCCCGAGCAGATCTCCGGCAAGCCGCTGGACGGGCGCTGCGACCAGTACGGCCTCGGCTGCGTGGTCTTCGAGATGCTCGCGGGCGCACCGCCGTTCCGCCGGGAGAGCGACGTGGCACTGCTGTGGGCGCACCTCAACGACCCGCCGCCCACGCTGCGCGGCCACCGCCCGGATCTGCCGACCGCCGTCGGGGCGGTGGTCGCCCGGGCGCTCGCCAAGGCCCCCCAGGGCCGCTACGCCAGCTGCCTGCAGTTCGTCGCCGAGCTGCGCGCGGCCACCACCGTCGTGCCCGGCCACAGCGCCGCACCAAGACCGTGGAGCGGGAGCGGGCCGCCCACCCGGGTCGTCCAGGCGGCCGTCCCCGGGCTCGCCGCGGCGGCCGTCGTGCCCGAGCCGCCCGCGTGGGCCGCCCCGGTCGTCCACCCGCCGCCGTGGTGAGCGCCGTACCACCCACCGCCATCCGCCATCACCCCCCAGGAAGCCGACCGCCATGAACGCCGTGAGCCAGGTCTTCGCCGTGATCGCCGCCGCGGTCCACCTCCTCGCGTGGCCGCTGGAGAGCTTCCTGTACGGCCATCCACGGGTGCGCTTCCTCCTCACCGGCAGCACGGCGGACGCGCCGGAGGTCCGGCTGTGGCGCTTCAACGTCGGCTTCTACAACCTGTTCCTGGCGCTCGGCCTGGTCGCCGGACTCGTCCTGCTGCACACCGGGCACGCCGCCTCCGGCCGCGCCGTGATCAGTTACGTCGCCGCGTTCATGGTCGCCGGCGGGATCACCCTCTTCGCCTCGGAGCCGAAGGTCTGGCGCGGCGCCCTCGCCCAGGCGCTGCCGGCGGCGGCGATCCTCATCGCCGAGGCATTCTGAGCGCGCACCGCCCGGTAGCCGTCACCCCGCCCCCGGCACTTCGCCGCCCGAGACCTCGCCGCCGGGCACGTCGTCGCTGGAGACCTCGCCCCGGCGGCCGGTGCGGGCGGCCAGCAGGGCGCCCAGCGCGCCGGTCAGCAGGCCCCAGCCCGCCGCCAGCGGGACGGCCGTCCACAGCACCGGGCTCAGGGTGAGGCTGCCGCTGCCGAGGCCGGCCAGCGGGTTGGCGCCGCCGAGGAGCGAGCCGATCAGGTCGCCGAGGCCGCCCTGGCCGACGCCGACGCCGAGCACCGACAGCCCGTAGTCGGCGTCCGCCCTGGTCCAGAGCCCGACCAGCAGCACCGTCACCGCGCCGGCCAGAGCGAACCGGACGGCGTGCTGCCAGAGCCGGACGGTGCGCGGCGAGCGGTACGCGGCGAGGAAGCCGGCCGCGAGCAGCAGCACGGCGGCCAGCGGCAGTAGCCACCAACTGCGCGCGTCCTGGTCGGCGAGGGTGCCCAGGCTGATGGTGGCCTGCTGCCCGTCCGGCGCCCGCAGCACCTCGGCGAGTGGCCTGGGCACCGGCAGGCCGAGCGCGCCGCTGAGCCGCCCGTGCCACTGCGCGCCGAGCCCGACACCGAAGGCCAGCCAGACCAGGTCGGGCAGGGCGAGCAGCAGCACGGCCAGGGTCTGCCGGGCGTTGCCGTGCACGATCGCGGTCAGCACCCCGGCCGCCAGCCCGATCACCAGGTACGCCAGCAGGACCAGCCAGAGCGCGAACGCGGCCGGGCGGACGGCCAGTTGGTAGGGCAGCAGGGCGCGCGGCAGCGGTGCCCGCCGGGACACCGCGAAGGTGCCCGCGAGGACGACGAGCAGCCAGGCCAGCCCGATGCCGACGGTGCTCGGGGCGTCCGCGTGGAAGCCGACCTCCGGGGTGAGCCCGAGCACGCCGCCGATGGTCTGCGCCAGGTCGCCGCCGAGCGGAACGTCGAAGGTGTGCCGGGCGCCGAGGGTGAGCAGCACGAGGGCGACCAGCCAGATCACCACCGTGCGGGCGATCCGGCCGAGCAGTTCACCGCCGCCGGCCACCGCGCGGAACCGCAGCTGACGCAGGAACACCTCGGCCATCACCACCGCGCCGGCCAGCGAGACGGACAGCGGCATGGCACTGATCCCGGCGTCCACCGCGGCGAACTGCCCGGCTCCGCCGTCGAGTTGGACGGCTCCACCGACGGCCAGCACCACCGCCCCGGCCAGCACGGCCGGGAAGCCGCCGCCCGGGAGGTCGTCGGCGCCGGCCAGCCAGAGGCCGAGCGCGGCCACCGCCGCCATGGCGGCGAACCCGGCCAGCACCACGGCGAGCGCGTCCAGCCAGCCGCGCAGGGCACCGGGCGGGCCCGCGACCCGGGTGGTGGGCTGCTGCATGGCGCCTCCTCGGTGCGTCGGGCTTCGCGTTCCAGGGTGGCCGACAGGTGACGGGCACGCTCGGCGACGGATCCCGCACCTGCTGTTGCGGCGGGTGGGGGGCCGGGGGGAAATGGAGGCCAGTGGCAGGAGCTTCCCGGGTCGGCGCGCCAGTCGGCCGCCTGCGAAACGGAGCCTCGATGAGTTCCCAACCGCCGCCGTCCGGCCCTCCGAGCGAGCCGCCGAGCGAGCCGCCCCACGGCCCCCCGTCCGGGCCGCTGGCCGGTCCCCCGTCGGGCGGCGGCCGGTTCGGGCCGCCGTCCGGGTCATCCGGCCCGTCCGGGCCGTCCGGCCCCCCGTCCGGGCCGCCTGGTCCGTCCGGGCCGTCGGGTCCGTCCGGGCCGTCGTCCGGGCCGTCGGGTCCGCCGTCCGGCGAGGGTCGGGGGCCGCGCACGCCGTGGTGGCGCTCCGGGCGGGGGCTCGCGTTGGCCGCCGGCACGCTGGCGGTCGCCGCGGTGGCTGCGGTGCTGATCGTGAACAGCCAGGGTGGCGGTCACCACGACACCCTGCCGGTCGCCAACGAGGTGGCCCTCCAGGCCCCGGCCGACCCGGGGCCGGATCCGTTCACGCCATCGGTGGAAACCCAGGGCGTGAGCGCCCCCGCCCCTGCCCAGGCGCCGCAGTCCGGGCAGGCACCGCAGTCCGCCCAGGCGCCGCAGTCCGGGCCGGGCGGCCGGTCCACGGCCGCCTCCCCGGCGGTGATCCACAGCGTCGAGGGCAGCTCCGCCGGGCTGTACGGCGGGACGATGACCAAGCCCAGCTGCGACACCGAGCGTCTGGTCGCCATGGTCTCCAACGGGGACGCCGGCCGCGCCTGGGCCTCCGCCGCGGGCATCCAGCAGTCCGACGTCCCGTCCTACCTGCGCTCGCTGACCTCGGCCTACCTGCGGGTGGACACCCGGGTCACCAACCACAACTACCGGAGCGGCGCCGTCGTCGAGTACCAGTCCGCGCTCCAGGCCGGCACCGCCGTCCTGGTGGACGCCCAGGGCGTGCCCCGGGTGCGCTGCTCCTGCGGCAACCCGCTGAAGCCGCCGGTGCTGGTGAGCGACGCCACGTACACCGGGAAGGCATGGGCCGGCTTCCACCCGACCACGCTGGTCGCCGTGGTGCCCGCGCCGCACCCGGTGACCGAGATCATCCTGGTGAACATCGAGACGGGCGGCTGGTTCTCCCGGCTGACCGGGCGGATCGACGTGGTCGACCGGAACGTCGGACCGCCCGGGGGGCCGCTGGCGCCCGGCATCCCGCCGCCGGGGAAGATGACGCCCACCACGCCGGCGGGCACGGCCTCGACCTCCTCCACGTCCTCCGGGGCGACCTCCGGGTCCGGCTCGGCGACGACCTCGGGTTCGACCTCATCCGGGGCGACATCCTCGGGCACCTCGACCGGGACGGGCTCCGCCTCGGCGACGTCGTCCACCTCCTCGGGCGCCCCGACCGGAACGACCAGGACGAGCGGCACCTCGTCCGCGTCCGCAGGCCCCTCGACCGGCTCGTCCACGGGTTCGTCCACCACCAGGACGCCGAGCCGGACGCCGAGCACCAAGGCCCCGGCGACCACGACCGGCTCCACCACGACGAACGCCACCAACGGCACCGCCCCCGGCACCACGGCGACGGCCACCGAACCCCCGAAGACCGCGACGGCCGGGAGCGCCACCCCCAGCTGATCCGCCCGATTCCCCGGCACCACCGGCCGCCACCGGCCGCCCACCCCCCGGTGACGGCGGCGCGCCTCAGGGCAGCAGCACCTCGGCGTCCTCGGGCCCCAGCACCCGGCCGTCGGCCGTACGGACCTCCATCGTCTCGATCGGCGCGCCCGTCCCGCGTTCCACCAGCCGGGCGCGCGGCTCGCCCTCCGCGAAGAACCACTCGTCGCCCCACTGCCGCAGCGCGGTGATCACGGGGAAGAGGGCGCGCCCCTTCTCGGTCAGCACGTACTCCTGGTACGGGCTGCCGTCTGCGGCCGGAGCGAGCTCGAACACCCCGTTGGCGACCAGGTTGGCGAGGCGGGCCGAGAGGATGTTCCTGGCGAGGCCCAGGTTCTTCTGGAACTGCCCGAAGCGGCGCAGCCCGTCGAAGGCGTCGCGGACGATCAGCAGCGTCCAGCCGTCGCCGACGACGTCGAGCGGGCGGGCGACCGGGCAGGTCGACTCCTCGTGCGTGGTGCGCTTCGGCACTTCTCCCACCTTCCACCGGTCGGCGCCCAGCCTATCGGCGAGTCACGTGGTTGCTTATTGAAACCACAGTATGCCAGGGTGGCGTGGTAGCACTTTGAAACTAGTTGGTCGTGCCCGCCACCAGGAAGACCCGCCCATGACCTCGCCCACCCGCGCCACCGCCGCCGCCACCGCCGAAGCGCCTCCGCGCGGCCTGCCACCCGCCGCCGCCTGGCTCCTCTCCGTCGCCTGCGGCCTCGCCGTCGCCAACGTCTACTACTCGCAGCCCCTGCTCGACCTCATCGCCGCGGACTACGGCATCGACCCGGCCACCATCGGCCTCGTCGGCACCCTCACCCAGACGGGCTACGCGCTCGGCCTGCTGCTGCTCGTCCCGCTCGGCGACCGCGTCAACCGCCGCACCCTCACCACCGCCCAGCTCGGGCTCTCGGTGCTCGCCCTCGCCGCCGTCGCACTCGCCCCCTCCGCGCCGCTGATGCTCGCCGCGATGGCCGCCGTCGGCGTCCTCGCGGTGGTCGCCCAGGTCGTCGTCGCGTACGCGGCCTCGCTCGCCGCGCCCGCCGACCGGGGCCGGGTGGTCGGCACCGTCACCAGCGGCATCGTGGTCGGCATCCTGCTCGCCCGCACCGTCGCCGGCACCATCGGCGACCTGGCCGGCTGGCGCGCGGTCTACGTGGTGTCCGCCGTCGCCACCGGCGCGATGGCCCTCGCCGTCGCGGTCGTCCTCCCGACCGAACGCCACCAGCCGTCGGCGCGGACCAAGCAGACCGGGCAGACCTCGCAGACCTCTCAGACCTCGCAGACCGCACGGATCAGCTACCCCCGGCTGATCGGCTCGGTGTTCACGCTCTTCGCCGAGGAGCCCGTGCTCCGCGCCCGGGCGGTCCTCGCGCTGCTCACCTTCACCTCCATCACCGTCCTGCTCACCCCGATGGTGCTCCCGCTCGCCGCCCCGCCGTTCAGCCTCAGCCACACCCAGATCGGGCTGTTCGGCCTGGCCGGCGCCGCCGGGGCTCTGGGCGCAGGCCGCGCGGGCCGCCAGGCCGACCTCGGCCGGGCCGAACGCACCGCCGGCATCGGTCTGTCGGCCATGCTCGCCGCCTGGATCCCGGCGGCCCTGCTGCCGAACTCGGTGTGGTGGCTGGTGCTCGCCATGGTGGTGATCGACTACGGCCTGCAGTCCGTGCACGTGGTCAACCAGCACCTGCTGTACCAGGTCCGCCCCGAGGCGCAGAGCCGGCTCACCGCCGGGTACATGCTGCTCTACTCCGCCGGCTGCGCGGCGGGAGCGATCGGCTCCACCGTCGTCTACGAGCGCTGGGGCTGGACGGCCGTCTGCCTCCTCGGCGCGGCCACCAGCCTGGCCGCCCTGCTCTACTGGCTTGCCAGGAAGCAGAATTGACGCAGCCTCGGAACCGCTCCTCCCGCTGGGCCGACAGCGCGTCACGGGGCGGGTATCGTCCCGGCCATGAAGGCAGTGTTACGCCGGGTGTGGTCCCTTCCGTTGGCGGGCGCGGTGGTCTCGCTGCTGGTGCTCTGCTGGAGCCTGTTCGCCGCGTCCGCGCAGTGGCGGGCCGCGAGCCGCATCGACGCCGCGCCGCTGCGGGTGGACGGGACGGTCAGCGCCGTGGCCCTGCGCAAGGGCGGCTGGCTCTACACCGTCACCTACCGGGTGGGGGATCGCGACTACCGCACGTCGGCGCTCGGCCTCAAACGGGTGGAGAAGCCGCACGTCGGGATGACCGTCCCCCTGGAGGCGGCGGCGGACGACCCGGCCACCGTCCGCGTGGCCGGTGACCACTACCCCAACGACGACATGCCCGCGACCTACGTGCTGGCCGCGGTGGGCGCCACGGCGGTCCTGCTGTGGCTGGTCGGCCTGCTGGTCCAGCGCGCCCGGGGCCGGACTCCCCACCCGTGACGGCCGGTTCGGCCGCCGGGCCGGTTCGCCCACCGCCTCGCGGGTGCGGCCGCGCGGCGCCCGCCGCCGCCCGTCAGTCCACGCAGGGGATGCCGCCCGCCTTGACGGCGGGGCCCTGCATGGGGAGGCCGGCGACGGGGTCGGTGGCCGCGTCGCCCGGCCCGGTGGCGGCGGCGGAGGGGCTGGGGGTGCGGGTGACGGCGAGGGTGACGACGATGTGGCCGGGGGCGACGACGGCGGCCGCGGTGGCGGTGACGCCGTAGCGGGTGGCGAGCTGCTGGGCGTCGGCCTTGGCGCCGCCGCCGTAGGTGACGGTGGTGGCCCTGGTCCTGGCGGCGGCGTCGCCGATCCTCCCCGGCTGGTAGCCGAGTTCGGTGAGGGCCTTGGACTCGGTGGCGGCCGCGCCGGCGCCCGCGGCGGCGTTGACGTCCACGACGGCCCTGGTCGCGGTCGGGGAGGCCGCGGACGGCGAGGGGGTGGCGGTCTCGGCGGCCGTCTCGGTGGGCGCGGGGACGGCCTGGACGGGCGCCGGCTCGCGGTTGAACAGCTGCCGGACGATCTTCTTGATCAGCTCCGGGTTGACGGTGTTGACCTCCTGGCCGCCGACGGTCTTGAACCCGGTGATCGGCAGGGTGTTGAACTCGACGTTCCCGCCGGTGAGGTTGGGCGCCTGCTGGGCGAAGTCGAGGATGTTCCACTCGTTGTCGATGACGACGTCCTTCTTCACCACCCCGAACAGCTTCTGCATCTGCCCGAAGTCGTTGAGGATGCCCTGCTGCTTGAGCCGGTACTCGACGGAGGAGATGAACGCCTGCTGCCGGTGGGTGCGGTCGAGGTCGCCGTTGGCGAGGTGGTGGCGCTGGCGGACGAAGGAGAGGGCCTGGGCGGCGTTGAGGGAGCTGATGCCGGCGGGGAGCTTGAGGCCGGTGCCGCCGCCCTCGTGGGCGGCGGTGCGGGCGGTGATCGGATCGTCGACGGGGTGGTTGAGGCAGACCTGGATCGGCTCGACGGCCTTGGCGATGTCGTAGAAGCCGATCAGGTTGACCTCGGCGAAGTGGTCGATCGGGACGTCGAGGAAGCTCTGCACGGTCTGGATGGTGGCGGAGCGTCCGGCTTCGCGGCTCTGCCGTTCCAGGTCGGCCTTGGAGAGCCCCTTGCCGGCGAGTTTCTGCTCGGCGGCCACCTTGGCGATGCCGTAGGCCTCCTTGATCTTGTGCATCTTGCCGTCGGCGCCGGCGGTCTGCACGTAGTCGTCGCGCGGGACGGACAGCGCGGTGACCTTGCCGCCGTTGGCCGGGATGTGCAGGACGATCAGGGCGTTGGTGTTGTAACCGCCGATCTCGCTCGACCCGGCGTGCAGTTCGTCCTCGACGAACTGCTTGGGCAGGTCGTTGCCGTCCATGTCCTTGCGGCTGTCGAGGCCGATCAGCAGCAGGTTGACGGACTTGTCGAGGTGGGGCGGGGCGTTCTTCTTGGCCTCGCTCAGCGCGGTGGACTTGGTCATGCCGTCGTCGAGGCTGCGGTACTCGTACCAGGTGAAGCCGCTGGCGCCGAGGACGGCGACGGAGACGGTGCAGGCGAGGGTGCGCCCGGCGACGGTCAGCGGGGCGGCGCCGCGGCGCGGGGCGCGGCCGCGCGGGCGGAGGCGGGCGACGCGTTCAGCCACGACGGCTCCTTCCGGCCGGGGTGCCCGTACTGCGGGGCCGTCGGCGGTCGAGCGCGACGCGGACCGCGACGACCAGCAGCGCGACCCCCACCGCCGCCGCCATCACCGGGAACGCCCCCACCACCCACCGCAGCGCGCCGGTGCCGAGCTGCTTGCCCTGGTACGCGTCCCGGTTCGCCAGGTACTCGATGCCGGCCGCGCCGAGCAGCACCACGAGCGGGGCCGCGGTGACGACCCACCAGCGGCCGGCCCGGCTGCACAGCGCCGCCGCGGCGCCCGTCCCACCGACCGCACCGACCGCGAAGAGCACGCCGACGCCGGGCCCGCCGAGTTCGTCCGCGACGCCGCCGAGGACGGGCAGGCCGACGGCGGTGAGCAGCACCGGCAACCGGCCGGCCCGGCGGGCCTGCGGCCGGCGGCGCGAGGCCGCGGGCCGTGGCGGGCGGGCGGCGGGCGGCCCGGCGGGCTCCGCCCGGTCGGCCGCGCGAGAGCGCTGCGCGGGCAGGGCGGGGTCCTCGGTGCGCGGTCCCGCGTCCTGGTACGGCGTTCTCGCCCGCTGCCCGGCCATGCGCACTTCCCTCGCTCGTTTCGGCTGCCGCGGCGCGTGCGCGCCGCTGTGCGTGCCGGGACGCGTTCCGTCCTGGTGGCGGTTCCCAATTTCTACAGTGCTGTAGAAGTTGGGCTGGAGCATACAAATCCATTTCAGCAAAGTCATCCGCCGTCCTTCGGCAGCGGCCGAGCGCCCGGTGGGCCGTCGTTAGGATGGTCATGATCCCCCGCCACGTCGGCACACCATCAGGAACGCGTCAGAGGAGCAGAGCGTCACCATGTTTGAGAGTCTGAAGAACCTCGCGGACAAGGCCACCGACCTCGCCCGCGAGCACAGCGACGTGCTCGGGCAGGGCCTGGACAAGGTCGGCGACGTGATCGACGACCGCACGGACGGCAAGTACAGCGGCCAGATCGACACCGGCGTCGAGAAGGCCAAGGGCTTCCTGCGCAACCTCGACGGCGAGCAGAAGCCGGCCGAGTAGCCTGCCACCGGGCACGGTCACCGGCACGATCGGCAGTACGACGGTCGAACAAGGACACGGGCGGACGGGGAGGGGTCGGCAGCGATGAGCGAAGGGCAGCAGGGGTCGCGCTGGGGGCGCTGGCTGGTCGTCGGCGTACTCGTCGCGGCCGGGTGGGGCATCGTCCGCGGCGGCGACCACCCCACCACGGCGTCGTCCGACGCCTCCCCGTCGGCCACCCCCTCCCCGGACGGCGCCGCGCCCTCCGCGTCCGCGCCTGCCTCGACCGCGCCGCCGAAGCCGTCCGGCCGCTACGACCCTGCCGACTACGCGGCCCCGGTGCGCCGGTACGCCGCCGAGGCCGGGGTCGACCCGCAGCTGCTGATGGCGATCCTCTACAACGAGTCGTACAAACCGCACGACCCCGAGCTCGAACGGGCCTGGCAGCGCGGCAAGCCCGAAGCCTCGTTCGGCATCGCCAACATGCACCGCGCCGCCTTCGACGACACCAAACCCGGCCGCTTCGCCGACCGCCGGTGGGAGGAGCTGCCGGACGACCGCGACCTGGCCGTCCAGGCGGCCGCCTGGCACCTGCACGACCTGGCCGGGCAGCTCCCGGCGCGGCCGAGCGCGCCGCTGAACCACGACGAGCTCCTCGCCCTCGGCTACAACGCCGGCGCGGGCAACATGCTGGCCTTCGCCCGGGGGGTCAAGGTGGGCTCCCAGGCGCAGTCCTACCTCGACCGGCTGCACGACAACTGGGCCAAGTCCGGCACGGCCGTCCAGTAGCGCGGCCAGTAGCGCGGCCAGTAGCGCGGCCAGTAGCGGGGGGGGGGGGCGGGGGGGGGGGGGGGGGGGCCGGGGTGGGATGTGGTGGAGGGGGGGGGCGCCCGGAGGGCGGCAGGTCGGCGCGGGTGGGGCGCCCACAGGGGATGCCCCCCCC
>NZ_JBEOUK010000050.1:0-57794 GCF_040304045.1 Kitasatospora sp. NPDC094016 | reverse complement strand
GCCCACGGCTCGTTCACCGTCGCCACCGGCATCCCGGTCTACTTCTGTGACCCGGCCAGTCCCTGGCAGCGCGGCTCGAACGAGAACACGAACGGCCTGCTCCGCCAGTACTTCCCCAAGGGCACCGACCTGGCCGTTCACACCCCCGAGCACCTGGCCGGCGTCGCAGCCGAACTCAACGGCCGCCCACGCAAAACGCTCGGCTGGGAGACCCCAGCCGAGCGCCTGCATAAACTGCTCGCGGCCTAGACAACCGACCACGTGTTGCAACGACCCCTAGAAACCGCCAGCCGCAGGGGGCCGGAACACGCTCCGCAAAGCGATGTGGCGAGTCGACACGATCGCAGGAGGCCGTGCGGTTGCCGGCGGTGTCCGCGCTGGTGGAGGGCAGGAACCGGGCGGAGGTCACGGCGTTGTCCAAGGTGTCGGTCAGAGCCGTGGACACTGGCACTGCAGGCAGGCGGGGTCACTTGCAGGTGACGTCGGTGGGTGCGTCGTGGGTGAGGGCGCAGATCATCTTCTCGCCGCGCCCATGGGGGTACTTGGCGAGGAGTTCGGCCTGGAAGTCCTTCCACTGACGCTTGATGTCATCGGTCGCCACGCTCTCGGCGTGCTTTCCGTTGTCGTCGATGTTGGCCCGCGAGCCTTCCTTGCTGAGGCCGCCGCCCTTGCCCTTGACGTCGTAGTGGTTGATGCGGCCGGTGCAGTTGTTGTGCTGCTTTTGGTCTTCGGGCTCGTACTCCCCAGGAGCGCAGCCGGTGGCCAGGTCCGGGGTCTTGTTGATCTCCTTGGTGGCCTCCGCCTTCCACGTGGCCGTGGATTGGTTGTTGTAGGTGCGCAGGGTGAAGAAGGGCGCGGGCGCCGTCTTCTGCAGCCCGGGCGGGTTCGTCACGCTGATGGGCTGGTTCGGATCGGCGTGGTCGGTCCAGTTGCTGTGGGCGTAGAAGTCCTCGATGGCGTGCCAGGCGCGTCCGAGGTGCTCGAAGACTTCGCACTTGGCGCGGCCGGGTTGGTCGTTGTACTTGCACCGGGAGCTGAGGTCGACGTCTTTGGTGTTGATGTTGCCCTTGGAGTCGACGAGTCCGTCGGCGGCGGCCACTGCGCTGTGGAACTCCTCGACGGAGGTCTGGACGCAGGCGAGGAGCTCGTCGGTGGCCTGTTGCCTGGTGCGCGGGTATTGGCCCCCCTTGAGGTAGTCCGCCTTGAGGTAGTCCGCATCGTCGCAGTGGTAGCGGGTCTGATTGGGGTAGTAGTCGCCCTTGTCGCTGCCCCGGATGGCGCCCCACTCGCCGTTCTTGACGTCGAGGTCGCCTGCGGCCATCGCTTCGAGTGACTTCGGCTGGAAGTCGGGCAATGCTCCCTTGGTGATCGTGGTGTGCGTACCAGGGCCGAAGGCGTGCGCGGGGGCGGCGACGGCCGGGATGTAGGCCAGTGCCGCGGTGATGGCGAGAGCTGTGCGTGTGCGCCACGGCCGGCGGTGGCGTGCGGGGCGGGTCATGGCGAAACGGGGGGCGGAAGAGGCGTTCATGGCTGCTCCCTGAGGACGGGCACGGACGTTCGTGCCGAACGGAGAACCCAAAGCGACCAAGACCTGTGACCGGTCGCCTCCTTGCCTCAGCATGGCCCAGGAGTACTCCGAACAGCCTTCCTGATTGCCCCATTGGAGGGGTCTTCCGCCACGCCGTCGACTCCCACCCGCCGGCACACCGCCACCCCCTGAACCCACCCCCGCCCGCACATCCCGCTTGACCAGCAGAAATGCAGATCGCCCCTCACAAACCTGTGAGGGGCGATCCACGTCTCCAGACAACAAAACGGCCGGTCAACCCGACATTCTGTCGGATCGACCGGCCGCATTGGGTCGGATGACCTATGTGCGCGAGGGGGGAGTTGAACCCCCACGCCCTTTCGGGCACTGGAACCTGAATCCAGCGCGTCTGCCTATTCCGCCACCCGCGCATCTGGGTGATGTGGAATAGCTTAGCCCATCCGCGGGGGTGCTCCGAACCAGGTGGGAGGCGTCAGCGGGCGAGCTGCTCGACGATCCAGTCGACCAGCACGCGGGAGACGTGGCTGTGCTCGGTGTTGGCGTCGTCGAACTTGACGTCGTCCAGGTGGCCGTTCTCCAGGGCGGCGTCGGAGATCGCGGCGGCCGGGTCGACGTCCCACTTCACCGGGTCGAAGTCCAGCGCCACCGCGCTGACGGCCGGGACGAAGGTGCCGCTGCGGTACTCCTCGGAGATCTTCGCCTTGAGGGCAGTCGCGACCTTGCCGAAGGAGTCCAGGGTGCCGCCGGGGACGGCGTCCAGCGCCGGGACCTCGGTGGTGGTGGTGCGGCGCACGGTGAGCGCGAGGTGCATGCCGCCGACCGGCTGCTTCTCGCCCTTGTTCGGCTGGAAGCGGGCCGTGGCGCTGGCGAACAGGGCCTGCCAGTCGAACGCCACCTCGCCCGCCGGCAGCGGGAGGCCGACGCCGTCGCGCCGACCGTTGGAGACGCCGAGCTTGCGCGGGATCTGCGGGAAGTTGCCGACCCGGTCGAGGTCGGCGAGGAACTCCTTGCGCAGCTGGCTGGAGGTGGCCACCGGGCCCTCGTACTTCGAGTTCTCGACCCACGCCCAGAGCAGCTGCTGGGCGGCGGGGCTGCGGATCAGGTCGGCCTGCTTGACGCCGTCCGGGCCGGCCGGGGTGAAGCCCTCGAAGAAGTAGGCCATCTGCTGGAGGATCAGCGGGATCCAGGCGCCGTTGTGCGGGGAGTCGAAGGAGAGGTACGTCGCCGTCTCGTGGTCCACGGTCGCCGTCTCCAGCTTGGCGAGCGCGTAGCGGGTGATGATGCCGCCCATGCTCACCCCGCCGACGGTCAGCCGCTCGTCGCCCTTGCGTTCGGCGATGGCCCGGAGGATGGCCGCGATCGCGACCTCGGCGTTGGCCTGGATGTGGGTGTGACGCTCGGTGAAGCCGACCAGGACGATGTCGTAGCCCCGGCTGAGCAGTTGGTCGAAGAGGCCCGGCCCACCGTCGGCGGCGGTGCTGAAGTAGGCGAAGAGGCCGGGGAGGTCGCTCGGGCCGTAGTTGAAGCCGTCCGCGAAGATGAAGGGCTTCCGCAGACCGAACTTCGGGTTGGCGTAGTAGACCGCCGCCTGCCCGGTCGCCGTCTGCCCCTCGTACGGCGAGCCGGTCAGCTCCCACGTCACGTCGGCGGCGCGACCGGCGGCCTCGCCCGACAGCGCACTGGTGAACCAGACGCCGGGCGTGAGCGAGTTGGCGATCTCCGCCAACTCGGACTTGCTGGGCTCCCCCTGACCTTCACTGAGGGCCGTCAGCGCTACGTCGATACGGGGTTCTTGTGCCATGGGAGTACCGCCTCGGTCGATGCGAGCAGGTCATGTGCGCACAGTGATGGACCGTAGTGGCCTGGTTACTCAAGGCACCACCGACGCACCGGAACTGATCGGAATCGTTCGGGTGCGGCGGCGTTTGATCGACTAGAGGGGGAACTCGCCGTCGCGGACGGCGGCGATGAAGGAGTCCCAGGCGGTGGCGGGGAAGACGAGGGCCGGCCCCTGCGGGTCCTTGGAGTCACGCACCGGGACGGCGTCGGGAAGGAACCCGGGGGCCACCTCGATGCAGTTGCCGCCGTTGTCCCCGCTGTAGCTGCTCTTGCGCCAAGCGAGGGCCACCTCGATGCAGTCGCCGCCGTCCGGGCCGCTGTAGCTGCTCTTGCGCCAGGTCAACACAGCCAACTCCTCGGGGCCTTACGCCGGAAAGTCGCCCTCACGGACGGCCGCCACGAAGGCTTCCCAAGCGGAGGCAGGGAAAACCAGGGCCGGGCCCTGCGGGTCCTTGGAATCACGGACCGGGACGGTGTCGGGGAGGGAGCCGAGGGCCACCTCGATGCACTCGCCCCCATCGTCCCCGCTGTAGCTGCTCTTGCGCCAAGCGAGGGCCACCTCGATGCAGTTGCCGCCGTTGTTGCCGCTGTAGCTGCTCTTGCGCCAGGTCAACACAGCCAACTCCTCGGGGCCTTACGCCGGAAAGTCGCCCTCACGGACGGCCGCCACGAAGGCTTCCCAAGCGGAGGCAGGGAAAACCAGGGCCGGGCCCTGCGGGTCCTTGGAATCACGCACGGGGACGAGGCCGGGGAATCCGGGGGCCACCTCGATGCAGTTGCCGCCGTCGTCGTGGCTGTAGCTGCTCTTCTTCCAGACGGCTGCGGCGAGCTCGTTGCTCATCATCCTTGAATCCCTCCAGGGCCTCGGCGATCAGCCGAAGCGAGTCGCTCTCTGACAGGCATTCACCACGAAGCTGGTCATAGCGGCGCTGATGCCTGGCCACGGCCTCCGAATCACCGCTTAGATGCCCCCGATCGAGGCTCTCCGAATACACCAAGCGCTGTCCGTCCGCCAGCTCCAACAACACCATAGCGGTCTTGATGCGAGCCCGACGATTCGTGAACGGCGCCACATGAAGCACGACGTTCGGGAGCTGAGCCACCTTCAGCAGGTGTTCCATCTGGCGCCTCATCACGCCAGGCCCACCCACGACAGTACGGATGGTGCTCTCATCAAGGATGACGAGCAACAACGGCCCGTCAGGTGCGAGAAAGCGACTCTGTCGACCGAGTCGAGCCCTGGTTCGCTCCTCGATCTCCTCCGGGTTGCCCGCCGCAACGCCATTGGCGAAGAGCGCATGCGCGTACTGCCGGCACTGCAACAGGCCGTACATCACGCCGTCCTGGTACGCCCGCATTCCAATGGAGATGGCCTCCACGTCCACGTACTCCTGGAACCAGTCCGGGTGCTCGATCGAGGCGTTCCAGTCGACCCGGCCGTACAGCCGCCTCAACAGGTCGCCGGTGTTCAACAGCCGCTCGATTTCCTCGACTTCCTCGATCGACGGCCTCCGCTTGCCACCCTCGGTGCGCGAGACGACGGTCCGGTCGCAGTGCAGGTGCTTGCTCAGCTCCTCCTGCGTCCAGCCCATCGACTCACGGGCGTAGCGAACCTCCTCGCCGAACATGATCGCGGAGCTCGCCGTCGTCCCCCGCTTGGCCTTCCGTGTCATCGCTGCCCCCTGCTGTGCATCGCACGTCCCGCACGCCGATTTGGCGTCACCGTACCTCCGCAGCCTCGATGATTGACACCAGAACGCAATCATTTGCATGCATAGCGTGATTGCGCACTACCCTCGCGCTCCCCCATCCGCCCCCTTGAGGTGCCCCGCCATGCTCAAAATCCGTACCGCTCCCCGCCCCCGCGCGTTCGCCGCCCGCCTCGACTCGCAGACCGAATCCACGCCCATCGCCCGGCAGTTGCTCCGCGCCTACCTCGCCGCGCTCCCCACCGGCGACCGCTACCGCGACACCGCCGAACTCCTCCTCGGCGAACTCTTCGCCAACGCCGTCCAGCACACCGACGCCCCCACCGACCGCCTCATCGAAATCCGCTTCTCCCTCACCCCCGACCACCGCCTCCGACTCGAAGTCCACGACGCCGGCACCGGCCGCCCCTCCCTCCGCACCCCCACCCCCGACGACGAACACGGACGCGGCGTCCTCCTCGTCAACGAACTCGCCGAGAAGTGGGGCTGCTGCCCCCGCGCCGGCGGCATCGGCAAATTCGTCTGGGCCCTCATCGCCCCCACGCCCCCCACCTCCACCCTCCTCGCCGTCTGAACAGGTGCCCACCATGCGACTCCCCCTCACCGCCCGGCACCTCTTCGACACCGGCTCCACCCCCGCCGACGCCTACGCCACCCTCGCCCGCCGCACCCGCCAACCCCTCCGATCCGCCCGCGCCGTCTGCATCGCCCTCGGCATCCCCGCCACCGACACGGAGCGCCGCCTCGACGACTGCTACGACGCCCTGCTCGCCAGCCCCCGCCCCGGATCCGAGGCCGACACCGGCGAACTCCTCGAAGCCCTCGGCGTCTTCGACATCCCCAAGACCCCCGACGACCGCGACCTCGCCATCATCGAACTGCTCATCACCGCCATCGACGCCCACGGCAGCATCCGCGCCGGCCACCACCACGGCCTCACCCGCTGGTTCACCACCGGCAACCTCACCACCGCCTACCTCTCCCTCACCGCCACCCAACCCCGCCCCACCACCGGCGACCCCACCCACTACTGGACCACCCTCACCACCGCCGGCGAACTCCTCACAGCCCGCCCCTCCCCCGACCCCCGCCTCAAACCCGCCCTCACCCACGCCCGCACCCAAGCCCGCACCCAAGCCCAAGCCGCCCGCGAAACCCACCCCTAAACACCAGAAGTCGACCCCACCGACTTCCTGCGCGGGTGCCGGAACCTGATGACCGCCGACGGCACCCCCGACACCGCGCCCGGCTACCTGGCCTCCGGCGTCGTCGCCCTGGCTCCGCTGCGGCACCTCGCCCTCAAGGCGATCACCGACGAACCCCAGGCGAACAAGTTCGCACTCAGGGTTTCAGTGGCGATCGCCGAGGCTCGCGACCACGGCGGCCAGCCGGTCCATGGCGTGCGCCACACCGAGCCCGTCCATGTAGTCGCGGACGTGCACGATCCGGCCGTTGCGGACCCGGATCACCAGGAGGCCGGGAATGCTGAAGGTCCGCCCGGTCGTGGTCACGGTCCCGGTGACGACCTGCTCGACGGTGATCACCTCGGAGTCGGTGCTCTCGTGCACGGCGACTTCGCGGATCTCCTGCGGTTGCGCCGGGCTGGCGCCCCAGGCCGCCCGGTAGCCCGCGCGGACCTCCTCGCGTCCCTGGTAGCGCGTCGGCATGCCGGGGGAAAGGAACGGGAACTCGTGGACGGCATCGACGGTGTAGAGATCGGCCAGGTCGTCCGCAGACTTGTCGAGCATCGCCCGCTGGTAACGGGCCAGGACCTCACGAGGGCCAGGGCTGGCGGGGGTGGTATCCGGCATGGCGCTTGGGCTCCGTTCGGTCACCACGCGGCCGAGCTCTGTCGAGCGATGGGCCGGGACTTCGGGCGTGCGGATGTGGCCACGGCCCCCAAGATCCGCTTGTGACAGCCGACTTGGAGGCCAGCTTGATCGCACCTTACGTGAAGGTCGACGGCGGGATCGGAAGAACGCGATGGATGGGACCCCGAATCCGTCGGCGTCGGCGAGATCCACCTCGACGGCGAGCCCTTCCCCGTCGAGATCCACCACAGCCTCGGCTGCCGCAGTGCCCTGATCCCCCGAGTCTCCGGTCAGGAGGGCTACGTGATCGTCACCGCACCCGACGAGCACCGGGCGTTCGTCCTCGATCCGGCCCTTCAGCCCCCGTCGGCGTTCTGACGTTGCCTCAACACATCACCCCAAGGTGGGGTTTGGCTCAATGAACCCCACCTTCCGTGCCGAGAAGCGAACGGGGTGGCGGCGCTGAGGGCTGCCACCCCGCCGACCTCTCGGCGCCCAAGGGATCACGCGGGGATCACGCGGGGATCAGGCCGGGATCACGCGGGCGGGATCGGGCCGAGGTAGGTGCCGCCGGAGGCGTCGATGGTCTGGCCGGTCACCCAGCGGCCCTGCGGGCCCGCCAGGAAGCCCACCACGTCGGCGACGTCCTCCGGCTGGCCGATCCGGCCGAGCGCGGTGATCGATTCGAGCCCGGCCATCGCCTCGGGGACGCCCGTCCACGGGGACGTCATGTCGGTGAGGATCACCCCGGGGTTGACGGTGTTCACGGTGATCCCGCGCCGGCCGAGCTCGTTGGCGAGCGGTGCGGCGAGGGCGACCAGCGCCGCCTTGCTGACGGTGTAGCCGATCTGCACCGGGGAGCCGATCCGGGCGGCCGCCGAGGCCATGTTGACGATCCGCCCGCCGTCCCGCAGCAGCGGAATCGCCCGCTGGATCACGAAGACCGGTGTGCGCACGTTGATCGCCATCAACCGGTCGAACTCCTCCTCCGTGAGCTGCCCGATCGACCCGGCCAGGTGGATGCCCGCGTTGTTGACCAGGATGTCCAGGCCGGCCCCACCGTCCTCACCGGGCTCGCCGTGCTCCGCCAGCCCGGCGGCGAGGCCCTCGAACAGCTGGTCCAGCGCGCCGCTCTCGCCGAACCGGGCCCGCACCGCGAACGCCCGACCGCCGGCCTTGGCGATCAGCTCCACGGTCTCCGCGGCGGCCGCCTCGTTGCCGCCGTAGTGGACCGCGACCAGCGCCCCGTCGGCGGCGAGCCGCTGCGCCACCGCCCGGCCGATGCCGCGCGATCCGCCCGTCACCAGTGCGGTCCTGCCGTCCAGTTCGCCCACGATCGCCTCTTCCCTCGCGCCGGCCCCGGTCGGATCCGGGGCCGGTCTCCCGCCGTCACGACCCGATGCCGGACAACCCTTCATGTATGCCCGGGGCCGGAGAGCTGATGCCGACCGCCCGCACGACCACCCCCCCTCGCCCCGCTCGACCACCCCCCTCGACCACCTGCTCAGGCCCGGAACAGCGGCTCGTAGGCGCCGCCCTCCTCGGCGTTGAGCAGCACGTACGCAGGCCCGAGCCCGACCGCGACCTCCCGCAGCCGGGCCAACGCCACCGCCACGCCGGGCACTTCGAGGCCGAGCGCGGCGGCGGCCGCGTCCCGCTCCGTGTACAGACCGGGCTCGTCCTCCAGGTACTCCTCGGCGGCCTGCGCGCTCTCCTCCACCGTCAGCCGCGGGCAGTCCCGCCACCACGGCACGGCCAGCAGCAGCCGGACCAGCTCCGGCAGCCCGACGGCCAGCACCGCCGCGCCGCCCTCCGAGTCGGCGTACAGGACGGGACGCTCCTCGCCGCCCTCCCCGCACAGGAAGAAGGTGCCGCCCGCGCCGTCCTTGGCCACCGGCTCCAGGGCCTCCCCGGAGGCGAGCACCACCTCCTCGACGTGCGGGTAGTGGTCGAGGCTGAGATCGCCCGGCCAGGCCAGGTAGTCGAGGGCGGCGGGGTTGGCGCGGATCGCGTCGAGCAGCGGGGTCGTCGGCATGGCCGCCACCCTAGGTCGCCCCGGTGACACTCACCCCGCCGGCCGCTCGGGGGTGTTCGCCGCCGCTCGCCTCCGACTCGCCCCGGGTGGGGAGTTGATCTCTACCGCGCAGCCGTTGTTGGGTGGCTCCTGTTGCTCTGACCCCCAGCGGCGAAGGAATGTGACACGGTGGACGAGAAATTACCTCCGGACGAGCGGGCCGCACTGTTCGAGGCGCAGCAGCCCCGGCTGCGGGCCGTGGCGTACCGGATGCTCGGCTCGGTGAGCGAGGCCGAGGACGCCGTCCACGAGGCCTGGCTGCGCTACGACCGCACCGACGCCTCCGACGTGCAGAACCTCCCCGGCTGGCTGACCACGGTCGTCTCGCGGGTCTGCCTCAACCTGCTGCGCGGCCGGGAACTGCGCCGCGAGGAACCGCCGGAGGCCGAGGCGGGTGCGCCGGGCCCGGCGCGCATCCCGGACCCGCTGCTGCGGCGCGAGGGGGCGGCCGACCCCGGGCAGGAGGTACTGCTCGGGGACTCGGTGGGCCTGGCCCTGATGGTGGTGCTGGAGTCGCTGGCCCCGGCCGAACGGATCGCCTTCGTGCTGCACGACCTGTTCGCGGTGCCGTTCGCCGAGATCGCCCCGCTGATCGAGCGGACGGCGGCCGGGACCCGCCAACTGGCCGACCGGGCCCGCCGCCGGGTTCAGGACCAGGCACCGGCGCCCGACCCGGACCCGGGCCGCCAGCGGGCCGCCGTGGACGGCTTCTTCGCGGCCGCCCGCGCCGGCGACCTGGGCGCTCTGGTGGCCGCGCTCGCCCCGGGCGTGGTGCTGCGCTCGGACGGCGGCGAGGTGCGGGCCGGGCACCCGGTGGTGCTGGCGGGCGCGGCCGCGGTGGCCGACCAGCCGGTGCTGTGGGGCGGGCTGTCGCCGTTCGCCCGCCCGGCGCTGGTCAACGGCGCCGCGGGCGCGGTGGCGATCGGCGAGGGCGGACGGCCGCTGTCGGTCATGGCGTTCACCGTGGTGGACGGTGCGATCGCGGCGATCGAGGTGCTCACCGATCCGGAGCGGCTGGCGGCGCTGGACCTCTCGGCGTTCCGCGACTGAACGTAGCGGGCGAGGTTCCGCTGCTGAACCTGGCGGGCGAGAGGGAGGCCGACCGCCCTCTCACCCGCCCGCGCCGGTCGACGCCGCGCGTCCTCGGGACGCGCCGTCACCAGCCCTGCGCGGCGACCCAGTCGGCGAGGTGGCGGGCGCACCCGTCGACCGACTCGCGCCAGGTGTGGCTCGCGCCCTCGCCGGCCTCGTCGCTGACGTGCTTGACCAGGCGCACCGGCACCCCGAAGCGGTGCGCGACGGCGGCGACGGCGTAGCCCTCCATGTCGACCAGGTCGGCGTGCTCGGCGAGCCGGTCGCGGGCCGCCGGGTCGGAGACGAAGAGGTCGCCGGTGGCCAGCACCGGCCCGTCGCCCTTGCCGACCACCAGCGGGGCGCCGTAGCTGCGGCCGGTGAGCGCCAGCAGGGCCGGGGTGTCGAGGTCGTGCTGGATGACCTGGACGACGTGGTGGGTGCCCTCCCAGCCGGGGCGCAGCGCGCCGGCCGTGCCGAGGTTGATCACCTCGGACGGCTTCTCGCCCTGGGCGAGGACGGTGGCCAGCGCGGCGGTGGCGTTGATCTTCCCTATTCCGGTGAGCAGGACGGGCAGCCGGTCGTCGAGGTGGGCGGCTTCCTCGCGCACGGCGACGACGAGCAGCGGGCGGTCGGGCGTGATCGTTCCAAGCAGGCGCATGCTTCCCATCGTACGGAGGGTGTCCGCCGAAACCGGGTGCACCGACCGCGCCGGGGCCGGTGGCGTCACGGCGGGATCGCCCCCGCCGCCGGACCGGGGGTCCGTCCTCGGCTCCCCGCGTGCCGACGCGGCAACCGGACCTCACCCCTCCGGCCTGTCCGAGGAACCGCATAGGGTGCATCCCGCGTCGGACGGTTCACCGCCGGCCGCCGGGAGGCGGGGCCCCGGAGGCGTGCCGGAACCGTGCGCGGCGCGTGCGGGGCAAGCTCAAGATCGGCGCAATTCGGGTGTGGCCACGGGGAGTCACGGCCATACTGCTGGCATCGGCCGGGCCCCGGACAGCGGGCCCGACCCCTGGGGAGGATGAGGCGGGTGGCAACACCAGTAGGTAACGGCGCACCGGGCGCCGTGGTCCCGGCACGGCCGAGCGGCCCGCCGGGCACGGCACCGGCCCTGCCGGGCGTCCGGGGCGTCCCGGCGTCCGGACCCGGCGCCACGCCGGCCCGGCGGCCGCCTGCCGGGCCCCCGCCGCGCGGCCTGTCCCGCCTGCGGGCCCGGCTGACGGACGCCACCCGGACGGCGCCGGGCCGGCTGCGGCTGGCCGGGGCGGTGCTCGCCGTGCTGACCGTGGCCTTCGGCGCGCTGACCGCCTGGCAGTTGGAGACCAAGGCGGAGGCCGCCAACCGGGTGGTCCGGCACAGCCAGCCGCTGAGCAAGGACGCGGCCGACATCCACCGCCTGCTGGCCCACGCCGACACCACCGCGGCCACCGGCTTCCTGCTCGCCGGGGAGGAGACGAAGACCATGCGCGGCGACTACGAGAACGATCTGGCCTCGGCCACCGGCCTGATCGCCAAGGCCGCCGCGCAGACCACCATCGACTCCCCCGCGTACCAGAAGCTCACCGAGCTGAACAAGCAACTCCCCGTCTACGCCGGCCTGGTGGAGACCGCTCGGGCGAACAACCGGCTGGGCCTGCCGCTCGGCGGCGCTTACCTGCGGTACGCCTCCGAGCAGATGCAGGGCACCCTGCTGCAGCGCGCCGCCGAGCTGACCGCCATCGAGAACGACGAGCTGGACAAGGACTACGCCGAGGCGAAGTCCAGCCCGTGGGCCGCGTACGGCCTGGGGGTGCTCACCCTCGGCGCTCTGGTCTGGGTGCAGGTGACGCTGTTCCGCCGCACCAACCGGGTGTTCAACCCCGGCCTGCTCGGGGCCACCGCAGCCGTCCTGGCCGGGGCGCTCTGGCTGGCCGTCACCGGCCTGACCACCAACGCCGCGCTCCAGCAGAGCTGGAAGCAGGGCGCGCAGCCGCTGCGGGCGCTCAACACCGCCCGGGTGCAGGTGCTTTCCGCCCGACTGGCGGAGAACCTGAACCTCGTCGCCCGCGGCTCCACCACCGCGTACGCGGACCAGTGGACGACGATCACCCAGCAGCTCGCCGGGAGCGAGCCCGCGAACGTCCCGATGGAGCAGCACTCCGGCTCGCTGCGCCAGGCCCTCGACCTGGCCCCCGCGGACGCCCGGAAGCAGATCGGCGACGCCGACCGGCAGTACGAGACGTGGCGCGCCCGGCACGACGCGGCCCACACCCTGGAGACCCAGCAGGCCGACTACCAGGGCGCGCTGCAGGCGACCGTGACGGCGGACCCGGCCGCCGAGGCGAACACCGCGGACGGCGCCTTCAAGGCCACCGACGGGGCGCTCGACCTGGCCGCCACCACCGAACAGGAGCACTTCGAGCGCTCCGCCAAGGGCGCCGAGGGCGACCTCCGGCTCGCCGCCCTCGCGGCCGCGCTGCTCGGCGTGGCGGCCGCGGCCGCCGCACTGCGCGGCCTGGGCCGGCGACTGGCCGAGTACCGGTAGAGGGGGGAACGGACACATGCGCAGGAGATCCGTACGCACCAGGCCGGCCGCCGCGCTGGCGCTGCTGGCCGCCGGCGCGGCCGTGCTCGGCGGGGGCGGGCCGTCCGGCGCCGTGCCCGCGGCCGCCACGGGCGCACCGCAGGCCGTCCGGTCGACCGGGCAGGAACAGGCCGGGCAGGAAGAGGCCGAGTCCTGCGACCTGACCAGTACCGTGCCGCCGAGCTCCGTGGACGGCACGGCGGTGAAGGCCATCAAGGCCAAGGGCACCCTGATCATCGGCGTGGACCAGAACAGCTACCGCTGGGGCGCCCGCAACCCGAACACCGGTGAGCTCGAAGGCTTCGACATCGACCTCGCGAGGGCGATCGGCGCGGCCATCATGGACAACCCGACCAAGGTGGTGCTCAAGCCGGTGTCGACCGCCGGCCGGATCGACGCCCTCACGGGCAACCAGGTCGACCTGATCGTGCGCACCATGACGGTCAGCTGCGCCAACCTGAAGAAGGTCGCCTTCTCCCGGTCGTACTTCAACATCAAGCAGCGGGTCCTGGTGCCCCGGTCGTCCACCGCCAAGAACCTCGACGAGGCGATCGGCGGCAAGACGGTCTGCGCCGCGGACGGCTCGGTGGCCAAGGACGTGCTGAACGCGAAGAAGACCGCCAAGCAGCTCGTCCTGGTGACCAACCAGCTCGACTGCCTGGTCCGCATGCAGCTCGGCAAGGTCGACGCCACCATGACCGACGACGAACTGGCGGTCGGCCAGGCCGCGCAGGACCAGACGGTGAAGGTGGTGGACGGCTTCGAACAGCCGGAGACGATCGGTGTCGCGATGCGCCAGAACAGCACCGACCTCACCGCCCGGGTCAACCAGGTGATCTCCGACTACTACGCGGACAAGCGCTGGCAGAAGTCGTTCGAGCAGTGGGTCCAGCCCTACCTGCCCGAGAATTCCAAGGACCCCGGCCTGTACTGGCCGGCCCGCTGACGCACCGGGCGGCGCACGGGCGCCGGCGGGCCGCTGACGCGGTCTTGACGCCCACCGCCCGCTCCGCCCGAACGGCCACCGGCTAGGGTTCGGGACGATCACCACGGGGAGACCGGTGGTGGGCACGGGGGATGTCGTGGGATCGCACGTCAGGTACGTCGGGATCGCACGCGAGGAAGGAAGGACACGGCGTTGGCGGCTTCGGCTGGCCCGGTACTGAGCCGGGAGGAGGTGGACCGCGCGCTGGCGCGCCTCGGCGCGGAGCGGGACGCGGTCGAGTCGGCGCTGCTCGCCCTCCAGGACCATCCGGGCCTGCGGCTGCTCGACGGCGCCGAACTGGCCGGGCGCACGCTGGAGCGCTGGTCCGTCGCCGGGAAGGGCCTGCCGCTGCTCTGGGCTCTGTTCGACCGCTACGCGGAGGCACTGGCCTCGGCGCGCGCGGTACGGGCCCGCAAGGCCAAGCCCGGCGCGCCCGAACTCGCCGAGCTGAGCGAACTGCTCACCGGCGACGCGGTGACCGTCCCCGGCGGCGCGCTGCCGGACGGCCCGCAGCTGCTCGGCGCGCCCGCCCGGCTGGTCGAGCGGGTCAGCCTGGACGCGCTGATGACCCGGATGAACTCCTGGTACGCCACCGTGCTGGAGGTGGTCAGCGCCGCCGACGCGGTCTGGTCGGCGCTGCCGGCCCGGATCGACCTGCTGCTGGCCGAACTCCACCGGGTGGGCAACCTCGCCGCCTCGCTCGGCGTGCGGGCCGGAAGCCATCCGCTCGCCGACGACCTGGCCGGGCTGGACGCCGACCTCACCGGGCTGCGCGCCGAGGTGCGCGAGGACCCGCTGGCGCTGTGGCGCCCGGCCCGGGTGCCCGCCCAGCGCGGCACCGTGCCGGAGGGCGGCGCCTTCGCCACCCCCGCCGGGGTGGTGGACACCGAGCGGTTCGACCGGGCCGGGCGGGCGCTGGACGGCGTCCGGGTGGAACTGGAGAACCTGCTGCGGCTGCGCGACGACGCCGAGGAGCGCCTTCAGGGCGTCGGCGACCTGCTCCAGCGGGCCGACGCCACCCTGGCCGAGGCCCGCCGGGCACGTGGCGAGGTGCTGGCGAAGATAGCCTCCAGCGACGTCCCGGCGGTGCCCGGGCCGGCCTCGGCGCTGCGCGAACGGATCGTGACGGCGCTGGAGTTGCGCCAGGGCGGGCAGTGGGGCCGGCTGGCGCCGCTGCTGGACACGCTGGAGGACGCCGCCGCCAAGGAGCTGGCCCGGGCCCGGCAGTCGCTCACCGAGGTGACCCAGCCGCTGGCCGTCCGCGCCGAACTGCGCGGCCGGCTGGACGCGTACAAGGCGATGGCCGCCCGGCTGCGGGTCTCCGAGGACCCGGAAGTGATCGAGCGGTACGAGAAGGCGCGCTGGCTGCTGTGGAGCGCGCCCTGCGACCTGCGGGCGGCGGCCGCCGCGGTGGCCCGCTTCCAGCAGTCGCTGCGGCCGGCCCAGGCCGAGGCCGCACAGGAGACGACCGGCCAGACGCCGGTCGACGGACAGGTCCAGGGGGGCTGAGGTTGATGGGCGGGACGTGCGTACGGCCGGAGTGCTCCGGCAACGGCAGGATCGACGCGGACGGCTACTGCGACGAGTGCGGGCTCGCCCCGGCGGGCGGCGGCACCGCGGCCTCGGCCGCGGTGTCCGCCAAGGCTTCCGGGGCCGCCGGGGCGCCGGCCGCCGGCCCCGGCGCGCCCTGCCCGAGGGACTGCTCCGGCACCATCGACGCCGACGGCTACTGCGACGAGTGCGGCCTCACCCCGCCCGGCGGCGACACCGGCGTCACCCAGCCCTACGTCCCGTCCTCCCGGGTCTCCAGCGACTCGGCGCGCAGCGGCTCGATCCGCTCGACCCGCACCGGCTCGGCCCGCTCGATGTCCGGCCGCTCCCGCTCGCACCGCTCGACCCGCACCGGCAGCAGCCGCTCGGTCTCGGTGCGCAGCACTCGCGGCAGCGTCAGCGCGGGCACCCGCAACCGGCTGGGCGCCGGCCTGGTGACGGTGCCGACCGTCGAGACGGCCGACCCGTCGCTGGCGGTGCTGGAGAACCCGGAGGTCCCGGAGCGCAAGCGGTTCTGCTCCAAGTGCGAGACCCCGGTGGGCCGGGAGAAGAACGGTCGGCCGGGCCGCCCGGACGGCTTCTGCACCAAGTGCGGCACGCCGTACTCGTTCACGCCCAAGCTGCGGCGCGGCGACCTGGTCGGCGGGCAGTACGAGGTGGTGGGCTGCCTGGCGCACGGCGGCCTCGGCTGGATCTACCTGGCGATAGACCGGCGGGTCAACGACAAGTGGGTGGTCCTGAAGGGCCTGCTGGACACCGGGGACGAGGACGCGCTCGCCGTGGCCGTCGCCGAGCGCCGCTTCCTGGCCGAGGTGGACCACCCGAACATCGTCCGGATCATCAACTTCGCCGAGCACCTGGACCTCGGCTCCGGCTCCACCGACGGCTACATCGTGATGGAGTACGTCGGCGGCAAGTCGCTCAAGGACATCGCCAACGACCGCCGCACCCCGGACGGCCGGCGCGAGCCGCTGCCCGTCGAGCAGGCGATCGCGTACGCGCTGGAGGCGCTGCCCGCGCTCGGGTACCTGCACGGCCGGGGCCTGATCTACTGCGACTTCAAGATCGACAACGTGATCCAGAGCGGCGACGCACTCAAGATCATCGACATGGGCGCCGTCTGCCGCCTCGACCACGACGGCCCGATCTACGGCACCGTCGGCTACCAGGCCCCGGAGATCGCCACCCACGGCCCCTCCCCCGCCTCCGACCTCTACACCGTGGCCCGCACCCTCGCGGTGCTCACCTTCGACTTCCAGGGCTACAGCACCACCTACCGGGACACCCTGCCCGGCCCCGAGGACGTCGAGGTCTTCGCCCGTTACGAGTCGTACTACCGCTTCCTGGTCCGCGCCACCGACCCGGACCCGGCCCGCCGGTTCTCCTCCGCCGACGAGATGGCCGACCAGCTCACCGGCGTGCTGCGCGAGATCCTCGCCCTCCAGGACGGCCGGGCCCGACCCGCCCTGTCCACCCTCTTCGGCCCCGAACTACGCGTCGTGGACACCGAGTTGGTCATGCCCACCGAGCAGCCCGGACAGCTCCTGGTGACCGCCCTCGACCCGGCCGCCGCCGCCCTCGCGCTGCCCGTCCCGCGCGTCGACCCCGGCGATCCCAACGCCGGCTTCCTCGCCACCCTGCTCGCCACCGACCCCGAGGAGGCGCTCGCCGCCCTGGCCGGCGCGCCCGCCCTCTCCATCGAACGGCGGCTGCGCGAACTGCGCGCCCACCTCGAACTCGGCCGCCGCGCCGCCGCCGAGGAGGCCCTCGACGCCCTGGAGCGGGAGTACCCGGACGACTGGCGGGTCGTCTGGTACCGCGGCCTGGTCGCCCTGGTCGGCGCCGCACACGGGCCGGACGGCCCGGACGGCTCGGACGTCCCCGGCAGCTCGGTCGCCCTGGTCGGCGCCGCGGGCGGCCCGGACGGCCCGGCTTCACCCGACGAGGCCGGGCTGCGCGCCGCCGCCGAAGCCTTCGACGCGGTCTACGACGCCTTCCCCGGCGAGGCCGCCCCCAAGCTGGCCCTCGCCATCTGCGCCGAGCTCCTCGGCGACGGCGGCGACGCCGCCGAGTTCTACCGACTGGTCTGGACCACCGACCCGGCCTACCTCAGTGCCGCCTTCGGGCTCGCCCGGGTCCGGCTGGCCGAGGACGACCGGCCCGGTGCCGTCCGCGTCCTGGAGTCCGTCCCGGCCACCTCCAACCAGTACACCGCCGCCCGGATCGCGGCCGTCCGCGCCCGGCTGCGCGAACGGCCCGCCACCGACCCGCTCGCCGCCGACCTCGGCGCCAGCTCCGACCAGCTGACCGCGCTGCGCCTGGACGACCGCCGCCGCGAGGAACTGGCCGTCGAACTGCTCGGCGCCGCCCTCGGCTGGGTCACCGCGGGCTCGACCGGCGCCCAGCAGGGCGGCGGCACCACGGTGCTGGGACGACCTGCGGTGGAGCGGGAACTGCGCTTCGCCCTGGAACAGTCCTACCGGGTACTCGCCCGGTTGGCCGACCGGGCCGAGACCAGGATCGAGATGGTGGAGCGGGCCAACCGCGCCCGCCCCAGGACGTGGGTGTAGCCGATGCCGCAGCAGACCGTGTGCCCGAGCTGTTCCGAACCGCTGGAGCCGGAGGACGCCTACTGCGGCGCCTGCGGCGCCAGCCGGGACGGCCGGACCGCCCCGGGCGCGATGCCCGCGAACTGGGCCACCGCCCGGGCCGAGGGCGCCCCGCCCCAGCACGGGCCGGTCTGCGCGCACTGCGGGCTGCCGCAGGTCACCGCGGACGGCTACTGCGAGGCGTGCGGCGGCGCCCAGCCGCGCCCGCGCGACCACATGGAGAAGTCCCTCGCGGGCGTCGCCGGGGTCAGTGACCGCGGCCTGCGCCACCACCGCAACGAGGACTCCTTCACCATCGCCGCCACCTCGCTGCCCGGCGGCGAGCCCGTCGTGGTCGCCGTGGTCTGCGACGGCGTCTCCTCCTCCGACCGGCCGGACGAGGCCTCCGAGACCGCCGTCGACGCCGCCTCCGAGTCGCTGCTGAGCGCCCTGGAGGCGGGCCGCGAACCCACCGCCGCCATGCGCCAGGCCATCGCCGACGCCGCCGGGGCCGTCGCCGACCTCGCCCAGACCGGCCCCGGGCCCGCCCGGCCCGACCTCAACGCGCCCGCCTGCACCTACGTCAGCGCCATAGCCTCCGGCGGCCGGATCACCATCGGCTGGGTCGGCGACACCCGCGCCTACTGGATCCCGGACGACCGCGCCGGCGCCGAGCCCTTCCGGCTCACCCAGGACGACTCCTGGGCGGCCCGGATGGTCGAGGCCGGGCTGATGAGCGAGGCCGAGGCGTACGCCGACCCGCGCGCCCACGCGATCACCGGGTGGCTCGGCGCCGACGCCGAGGAGGTCGTCCCACACACCCTCGACTTCACGCCGCACGTCCCCGGGGTGCTGCTGATCTGCACCGACGGGCTGTGGAACTACGCCGAGGCCGCCACCGACCTGGCGTACTTCGTCCGGCCGGACGCCCGCGCCGAGCCGCTCGCGGCGGCGCAGACCCTGGTGAAGTTCGCGGTCGCCGCCGGCGGCCACGACAACATCACCGTCGCCGTCCTGCCGATCGACCCGCCGGCCGCGGGCGCCGGTGCCGAGGACCGGAGCGAGGGCGAGGACGAGGACGACCCCCGGACCGCCACCGCGCTCGACCTGCCGCTGATCACCGCGGCGGGTGCCAGGCGCGCCGCCGAGGAGGACGAGGACTACGAGCCGACCCTGCCGGACCTCCCGGTGATCGGCTCCCCCGCCGCACCGCTGCCCCCCGCCGCCCCGCCGGCACCGCCCGCCACTCCCGCCGCACCCACCGTCCCCCCGCAGCCGCCGCACCCGCCGACGGCCTGACCGGACGCCGCCCGCCCGGGGTCAACCCCGGCGGTCACCCGGCCCGCCGGCCCGCCCCCGACGCGGCCGGCCCCCACCGACCGATCCGTACCGACGACCCTTCCGACGGGAGCCACCGGCCCATGGCAACACTGGCGAAGCCGAACCTGCCCAGGTTCGACGTGGAGATCTTCCAGAACGAGTACCTTGCCGACGGCGCCCGCGAGGTCAACGCCATCGTCACGGTCACCGCGACCGGCGGCGGCACCTCCGGCGGCCGCCCGCTCGGCATCGCCGACGCGGGCGGCCCGCAGAGCGCCGACACCGCCGCGGCCGTGGTGATCCTGGTGGACTGCTCGGGCTCGATGGACTACCCCAAGACCAAGATCAACGGTGCCCGGGAGGCCACCGCCGCCGCCATCGACGCGCTGCGCGACGGCACCGCCTTCGCCGTCGTCGCCGGCACCCACGAGGCCCGCGACATCTACCCCGGCGACGGCACCCTCGCCACCGCCTCCGCCACCACCCGCGGCCACGCCAAGGAGTCCCTGCGCCGCCTCACCGCCGCCGGCGGCACCGCGATGGGCACCTGGCTGGCCAAGGCCGACAAGCTCTTCCTGACCCGCCGCGACATCGCCATCCGGCACGCCGTCCTGCTCACCGACGGCAACAACGAGCACGAGTCGGCGGTCGACCTGGAACGCGCCGTCGAGCGGGTCACCGGCCACTTCACCGCCGACTGCCGCGGCGTCGGCACCGACTGGCGGATCGACGAACTGCGCAAGATCTCCTCGGCGCTGCTCGGCACCGTCGACATCGTCGCCGAACCCTCCGGCCTGGCCGAGGACTTCCGCTCGATGATGACCGGCGCCATGGGCAAGCAGGTCGCCGACGTCGCGCTGCGGATCTGGACCCCGGCCAACGCCGCGGTCAAGTTCGTCAAGCAGGTCGCCCCCGCGGTCGAGGACCTCAGCGCCCGGCGCGCCGAGGCCGGCCCCCGGGCCGGCGACTACCCCACCGGCTCCTGGGGCGACGAGAGCCGCGACTACCACGTCTGCGTCGAGGTCCCGGCCGCCTCCATCGGCAACGAGATGCTCGCCGCCCGGATCAGCCTGGTGCTGCCCCCGCAGGTCGGCAGCGGCACCCCCGAGGTGCTCTCCCAGGGCCTGGTCAAGGCGGTGTGGACCGACGACCTGGCGTCCTCCACCCGGATCAGCCCGCAGGTCGCCCACTACACCGGGCAGGCCGAGCTGGCCTCCTCCATCCAGGAGGGCCTGGAGGCCCACCGGGCCGGGGACGTCGACACCGCCACCTCCAAGCTGGGCGCCGCCGTCCGGATCGCGCACGCGACCGGCAACGAGGGCACCTACAAACTGCTGCAGAAGGTGGTGGACGTGGTGGACCCGAAGGAGGGTACGGTTCGGTTCCGTAAGAACGTGAGCGAGGCCGACTCGATGACCCTTGAGACCCGGTCGACCAAGACGGTGCGTGTGAAGAAGTGACCGCTGAAGACGTGACCGGGCCGACGACCCGGTGCGACGCCGCCCCAAACCGGCTCGATGTGAGGGGGAACTGATGCCGATCTGCCCGAGGGGCCACGAGTCGCAGGCCGAGGACTGGTGCGACGTCTGCGGCTTCCCGATGACTCCGCCGGCCCCGACGCCGCCCGGAGCCCACCCGGGAGCCCACGGGGCCCACGGGACCCACCCGGGGGCGTACGGCTCCCACCCGGCGCCCGGGGCGCCAGGCTCGTTCGAGCAGCCCCAGCACCCGGACCACCGCGGTACGCCCTACGGCGCGCCGCTGCCGCCTCCGCCGGTGCCGTCGGGGAACGTCCCGCCGCAACCCGGCGCGATGCCGCCGCCACCGGCCCAGGGCTACCCCAACCTGACCGAGGGCCTGACGGTCTGCCCGATCTGCCGCAGCCCGCAGACCGGACGGTTCTGCGAGGAGTGCGGGTACGACTACGAGCTCTCCACCCCCTCGCGCCGCCAGCCGCCGCCCGTCGGCGGCCCGGCGCACGGCGGCCCGGCCCAGCCGCCGCTGAACATCCCGGCGGCGTACGGCGGCGCGCCGGCCGCCCAGCCGCCGTTCGGCCAACCGCCGTACGGCCAACCGCCCCTCCCGCAGCAGCCACAGCCGCAGCACACCCGGCACCCGCAGCAGGCCGCCGCGCCCGCGCACACCTACGGCTACCCTCCCTCCCTGCCCGCCAACGGGCCGGAGGGGCCCACGCCGGAGGGCGCGTTCCCCGAGGCCCCCGTCCGCGAGGACTCCGGCCCGGTGTACGCCGAGCCCCCCGGCCCGAACAACCGCGGCGGCGACTTCGGCACCTCGTTCCACCTCGCCCCGCCGCACCAGCAGCAGCCCCAGCAGCAGCCGGCGGCCACCCCCGCGGAGCCGCTCCGGGCCAACTGGATCGCGGTGGTCTCGGCCGACCGCGAGTACTTCACCGAGATGATGGCCCGCAGCGGCCCCGAGGCGGCCGGCCTGTTCTTCCCGCCGTACTGCCCCGAGCGGCGCATCCCGCTGACCGGCCGCGGCCAGCTGCGGATCGGGCGGCGCAGCCAGCACCGCGGCACCGTGCCGGAGATCGACCTGTCGGTGCCGCCGGAGGACCCGGGCGCCTCGCACCAGCACGCGATGCTCGCCGAACAGGCGGACGGCAGCTGGGTCCTGGTGGACCAGGACTCGACCAACGGCACCACCGTGAACGGCGGCGCGGAGCCGATCGCCCCGCACACCGCCGTGCCGCTGAACGACGGCGACCGGATCCACATCGGCGCCTGGACGACGATCACGGTGCACCGCGCCTGAAAGACCGTCAGCGACAACTCCGGCCGGGCCGGGCGGAATTCAACCTCCGCCCGGCCCGGTTTGTTCCCGGTTCCTCAAACGATCCACAAATTCGTCGCCCCGGGCGTGCACAGGGACCTCCGCAAGCCCTAGGCTCAGGCCACATGACTGCAGCTATATCCGCCGACGGCATCCGTCAGCGGTACGGGGACGTACAGGCCGTCGACGGGGTGTCCCTCACCGTCGAGGCCGGCGAATTCTATGGAATCCTGGGGCCCAACGGCGCCGGGAAGACCACCACGATGGAGATCCTGGAAGGCGTCCGCAAGCCGGACGAGGGCCGGGTCGAACTGCTGGGGCTGGCGCCCTGGCCGCGCAATCCGAAACTGCTGCCGCGCATCGGCGTGCAGTTCCAGGCCTCCGCCTTCTTCCGGAAACTGACGGCCCGGGAGACCATCCGCACCTTCGCGTCGTTCTACGGGGTCGGCCCCAAGCGGGCCGACGCGATGCTGGAGCGGGTCGGCCTGACCGACAAGGCCGACGTCATGACCGACCAGATGTCGGGCGGTCAGGCGCAGCGCCTGTCGATCGCCTGCGCGCTGGCCCACGACCCGGAGATCGTCTTCCTGGACGAGCCCACCACCGGCCTCGACCCGCAGGCCCGGCGCAACCTCTGGGACCTCCTGCGGGACATCAACGGCGAGGGCCGCACGGTCGTCCTGACCACCCACTACCTGGACGAGGCCGAGGTGCTCTGCGACCGGGTCTCGATCATGGACCACGGGAAGATCCTGCACACCGGCGCCCCGGCGACGCTGATCCGCGAGATCGACGACACCGTCCGGATCAGCGTCGCGTCCGGCCAGCTGTCCGCCGAGCGCGCCCGTGACCTGCTCACCGCGGCCGGCGCCGACATCGCCGCCCTGGAGGACGACAGCGTCTCGCTCTCCGTCTCCACCCGCCTCCCGGGCCCGGTCCTGAGCGTCCTGGCCGAGCAGAACGCGCTGCGCGGCCTCGAAGTGCGCGGCGCCACCCTGGAGGACGTCTTCCTCCAGCTGACCGGACGGGAGTACCGCGCATGACCGCCAGCACGTCCACCGAGCCGAAGACCCCCGCCCGGAGCGACGGGTCGAGCGGCGGCGCGAGCGCCGAGCGGGAGCGGGTCAGCGCGTTCTGGAGCCTGTCCCGCGCGATGCTGCTCGGCATGAAGCGCGACCGCACCGCGACCTTCTTCATCCTGCTCTTCCCGCTGGTGTTCCTGGTGTTCTTCGGCACCGTGGGCAAGGGCTCCGGCAGCCCGCACGCCAAGGTGGCGCAGGTCGGCGCGGTGAAGCTGTTCGACTCGATCCAGGGCGAGGGCCGGGTCGACCTGGACAAGGTCCTCACCATCACCAGGACCGACGACGCGGCCGCCACCCTGGAGAAGGTCCGCAAGGGCGACTACGACGCGATGATCGAGCAGGGCCCGGACGGCAAGGTCGAGCTGCGCTTCAGCGCCGCCGACACCGTCCGCGCCGGCGCGCTCCAGGGCATCGTCAACTCGGTGGTCCAGAGCGCCAACCAGGCCGCCACCGGCCAGAAGCCGGCCTACGTGCTGGACGCCCAGCAGGTCGAGGACCAGTCGCTCAAGCCGATCCAGTTCCTCACCCCCGGCCTGCTCGGCTGGGCCGTCGCCACCGGCGCGGTGTTCGGTGCCGCACTGACCCTGGTCGGGTGGCGCAAGAGCAAGGTGCTGCGCCGGCTGCGGCTGGCCCCGGTGAGTGCGGGCACGGTCATCAGCTCCAGGATCCTGGTCTCGCTGCTGACCTCGCTCCTCCAGACCGCCGTCTTCCTGACGGTCGCCACCAACTTCTTCGGGCTCAAGCTCACCGGCAACTGGTGGCTGGTCATCCCGCTGGTGGCCTGCGCGACGCTCGCCTTCATGTCGATCGGCCTGCTGGCCGGTTCGGTCGCCAAGACCGAGGAGGCGGCCAACGGCATCTCGCAGATCATCGTGCTGCCGATGTCCTTCCTGTCCGGCGCGTTCATCCCGCTGGACAGCGCGCCCGGCTGGCTGGAGACCATCTCCAAGGTCATGCCGCTGCGCTACCTGGTGACGGCCGCCCAGTCGGTGCTGACCCGCGGCGGCGGCGTCATGGACGCCCTGCCCACCATGGGCGGGCTGCTGCTCTTCGCGGCCGTGCTGACCGGCGTCGCCTGGAAGCTGTTCAAGTGGGAGGACGTGTGACCGCCGCCCCGGTCGCCTGAGCCCCGACACACGCCCTGCGGGGTCGTACGCCTTTGGTCCCGGTGTACGACCCCGTCGGCGTCTGCGACCATGGTCGGGTGAAAGAGATCCGGCGAGGAACGTTCAGCGAGGAGACCTTCTTCGACCAGGTCGGCGGCGAACCGACCTTCCGGCGACTGGTCCACCGGTTCTACCAGGGCATCGCCGAGGACGAGTTGCTCCGGCCGATGTACCCCGAGGAGGACCTCGGCCCGGCCGAGGAGCGGATGACCCTGTTCCTGATGCAGTACTGGGGCGGCCCGCGCACCTACAGCGAGCAGCGCGGCCACCCCCGGCTGCGGATGCGGCACGTGCCGTTCAAGGTCGACCGCGCCGCGCACGACGCCTGGCTCAGGAACATGCGGGCGGCCGTGGACGACCTGGCCCTGCCCGCCGAGGCCGAGCGGCAGCTCTGGGACTACCTCACCTACGCCGCCGCCTCGATGATCAACACCCCGGGCTGAGCCCCCGGGCCGGGCCGGCCCCGGTCAGCGGAGCGGGCTGAGCCCCAGCCCCGCGCCGGGCGCGGCCGCCGTCCGGACCGCCACCGAACCGGCCGGGGCACTCAGCCGCAGCCAGCCACCCGCCCGGTGCACGGTGAGCGGGGCCCCGGGCTTCAGGAAGCCGATCACGTACGCCGCGTGCACCGCCCGCAGCGGCAGCTCCGGCAGCACGGAGACCGGGCGGGACCAGATCTCGTCGGCCAGCGCATCCAGCACCGCACGGCCGCGGTGGTGCGCCGGGACGGCCTCGCTGCGCTCACGGAACTCCCGCACCCCGGCCATCAGTTCCGGGTACACCTCGGCCGCCGGCGGCGCCCCGACCGGCCGCCAGCCGGTGCGCGGCGGCAGCAGCCCGGCCCAGGCCGGTCCGGTCACCGGGGCGGGCAGCGCGACGGCACCCGTCCCGGTGTCCACGCCGTCCAGCAGTTGGCCCGCCGAGACCGTCAGATCGGTCGACTCGGCCGGCCCGGTCAGCCGGGCGGTGCGGATCGCCAGCGCGCCCGAACCGCCCAGCGGCAGCCGCCCGAAGACCGCCAGCACGCCGTCGTCCCCGGCCGGGGCCACCGCCTGCAACCGGACGGCCGCCGCCTTGTCGAAGCGCAGCAGGCGCAGCAGGAAAGCGGAGAGGTCGGCGGCCTCGCCGGCGTCGGTGAGGGCGAGGCGGGCGGTGATGGTCAACGCGGGTCAGCTCGAATCGTCGGAGGTGGGTGCTCAGGCGGCGACTACGGCGGGCTCCTCGTCCATGAAGCGGGACAGGAACTCCCGCTCCACGGGCGAGATCCGGCGCGGCCGGCCCTCCGCCAGGTCGTAGGGCACGACCACGGTGGAGGCCTGGACGTACACCGTCTCGGTGCCGTCCTCGGCGACGTCCTTGATCTCGTAGGACACGGTCAGCGAGGCGCCGCCGATGCGGGTCACCCTGGTCTCGACGGTGACCGGCTCCGGCCGGTGCACCAGCGGGCGCTTGTAGTCGATCTCGTGGCGGGCCACCACCGAGCCGCCCGCGAACTCCCCCGCCCCGGCCTCGGCGGCCTGGGTGAACATGAAGTCGATCCGGGCCTCCTCCAGGTAGCGAAGGAAGACCACGTTGTTGACGTGGCCGAACGCGTCCATGTCGGACCAGCGCAGCGGGCAGGCGTAGATGTGGCGGGCCACAGGTGTTCTCCTCGACGTCCGGTCGCCCGCCGCCGTGCGGTGGCGGCGGGCCGGCGGCCGGCAGGCCGCCCCGAGGGGCAGTCTGCCGGGCCGCCGTGACGGCTGGGTGTCAGCCGCGGGTCAGCTTCTTGTACGTGGCCCGGTGCGGGCGGGCCGCGTCCGCGCCGAGCCGCTCGATCTTGTTCTTCTCGTACGACTCGAAGTTGCCCTCGAACCAGAACCACTTGCTCTCGCCCTCGTAGGCGAGGATGTGGGTGGCCACCCGGTCCAGGAACCAGCGGTCGTGGGAGATGACCACGGCGCAGCCGGGGAACTCCAGCAGGGCGTTCTCCAGCGAGGAGAGCGTCTCGACGTCGAGGTCGTTGGTGGGCTCGTCGAGGAGCAGCAGGTTGCCGCCCTGCTTGAGGGTGAGCGCCAGGTTCAGGCGGTTGCGCTCACCGCCGGAGAGCACGCCGGCCGGCTTCTGCTGGTCCGGGCCCTTGAAGCCGAAGGCCGACACGTAGGCGCGGGACGGCATCTCGACCTGGCCGACGTTGATCCAGTCCAGACCGTCGGAGACGACCTCCCAGAGCGTCTTCTTCGGGTCGATGTTGGCGCGGCTCTGGTCGACGTAGCTGATCTTGACGGTCTCGCCGACCTTGACCACACCGGAGTCGGGGGTCTCCATGTCCTGGAGCATCTTGAACAGCGTGGTCTTGCCGGCGCCGTTGGGGCCGATGATGCCGACGATGCCGTTGCGCGGCAGGGTGAAGCTGAGGTCGTCGATCAGGATCTTCTCGCCGAAGGCCTTGGAGAGGTTCTCCACCTCGATGACGATGCTGCCCAGACGCGGGCCCGGCGGGATCTGGATCTCCTCGAAGTCCAGCTTCCGCATCTTGTCCGCCTCGGCCGCCATCTCCTCGTAGCGGGCCAGACGGGCCTTGGACTTCGCCTGGCGGCCCTTGGCGTTGGAGCGGACCCACTCCAGCTCCTCGCGGAGCCGCTTGGCGCGCTTGGCGTCCTTCTGGCCCTCGACCTTGAGGCGGGACTGCTTGGACTCCAGGTAGGTGGAGTAGTTGCCCTCGTAGCCGATGGCGCGGCCGCGGTCGAGCTCCAGGATCCAGCCGGCCACGTTGTCCAGGAAGTACCGGTCGTGGGTGACGGCGACGACGGTGCCCGGGTACTTGGCCAGGTGCTGCTCCAGCCAGTTCACCGACTCGGCGTCCAGGTGGTTGGTGGGCTCGTCGAGGAGCAGCAGGTCGGGGGACTCCAGCAGCAGCTTGCAGAGCGCCACGCGGCGCTTCTCGCCACCGGAGAGCTTGGTGACCGGCCAGTCGCCGGGCGGGCAGCCCAGGGCGTCCATGGCCTGCTCCAGCTGGGCCTCCAGGTCCCACGCGTTGGCGTGGTCCAGGTCCTCCTGGAGCTTGCCCATCTCGTCCAGCAGGGCGTCCGAGTAGTCGGTCGCCATCAGCTCGGCGATCTCGTTGAAGCGGTTGAGCTTCCCCTTGATCTCCTTGACGCCGTCCTCGACGTTCTCCAGGACGGTCTTGGTCTCGTCGAGCGGCGGCTCCTGGAGCAGCATGCCGACGGTGAAACCGGGCGAGAGGAAGGCGTCGCCGTTGGAGGGGTGCTCCAGGCCGGCCATCATCTTCAGCACGGTGGACTTGCCCGCGCCGTTGGGGCCCACGACGCCGATCTTCGCCCCGGGGAGGAAGCTGAGCGTCACGTCGTCAAGGATGACCTTGTCTCCGTGCGCCTTGCGCACCTTGCGCATCGTGTAGATGTATTCCGCCACGTGAGATCGCTCCGGCGTCGTCGGGAGTATTCGGCTTGCAGCCTTCCATTGTGCCGCACCCGGCCGGGAGCCCCGAACGCCCGGTGTGCCCCACGGGGGTATCCGCAGCGCGGGGTTGAACGCCGAAGGCCCGGCCCCCGCAGCGGGTGCGGGGGCCGGGCCGGGTGCCGTCAGGGCCTCAGGAGGTCAGCGCCTCCGGGCCTGCGGGGCGGTTCAGGCGGCGGTGCGACCGTGGCGGCCACGGCGGCGCAGGACGAAGACCGCGGCGCCACCGGCCAGGACCAGGCCACCGGCGACGGCGGCGAGGATCGGGGTCGAGTCACTGGCACCGGTCTGGGCCAGGCCACCGGTGCCCGGGGCGGAGCTGGTCGCGGCCGGGCTCGGGTGCGCGGCGGCGGCGGTGCTGGCACCGGCCGACGGGGTGCCGGCCTGGCTCGGGGTGCCACTCGGGGTGCCGGTCGGCGCGGTGCTCGGGGCGGTGCTCGGGGTGCCGCTCGCGGCCGGGGTCGACGGGCCGGAGGTCGGCGGGGTCACACCGGTCTTGCAGTCCAGGACGCCCTTGAACTCCTTGGCGAAGCCGTTCGGGCCGGTGACGTTGATGTCGTAGGCGGCCTTCTCGGCGACCGGGACGAGCACGTTCTCGGTCTTGCCCGGCTGGACGGTCAGCTGCTTGCCCGGCTTGACCGTGACGGTGGCGGCCTCGTCACCGCCGTTGGTGACGGTGACGCGCACGCCGTTGTTCTCGCACTCGACCTGGGCGGTGCTGTCGAGCAGCGCGCCCTGGCCCTGCTTCCAGGTGGCCTTGGCGCCGGCGGAGACGCTGAGCTTGCTGGAGCCGGCCAGGATCATGCTCTGGCTGTGCCGCTTCGGGTCGTAGCCCTCGCTGAGGAAGACCCGGCCGCTGGGCACGACGGTGTCGGCGGCGGCGGCGAGGGCGACGGAGCCGTCCGGGGTGCCGGCCGGCACGTCCAGGAACAGCTGGGTCTCCTTGATCGGACCGGTCAGGGTGGCGCCGACCGGCTTGCCGTCCTTGTCCACCACCTTGACCTTGTCGGCGGCGTCACCGGTGACGGTGAGCTTCACCTCGGCGGCGCTGGACTTGAGGGTGAAGGGGCCGAGCTTGTTGCCGGACTTCCCGGAGACGGAGTCCGGGTTGAGGGTCAACGAGGGGTTGGGCTCGGCGGCGATGCCCTTGTTGGCGTCGCCGAGCAGGTAGTCGCGCAGCTTCTTGGCCTTGGCGTTGCGCGGGACGGCGTTCTTGTTGTCCGAGAACTTCCAGATCGCGGCCTGGGTGCCCGCAGCGGCGTCCTCGGCGGTCAGGCCGTCGACGCCGACGGTCTTGCCGAGCGCCGTCAGGTCCTTGACCTGCGGGTAGGAGTTCTCCAGGATCCAGCGGATCTTGGAGGCCGCCTCGACCTTGTTCTTGCCGCCGAGCGAGCTCGACTTCCAGTCCGACTCCTGGTACTTCGCGGCGCTGTCCAGGTAGACCGGGTTGTCGAAGTCGATGCAGTAGGTCTGGATCTCGCCGTTGGACGTCTTGAGGGTGAACAGGCCGCCGTCGACGGTCCCCTTGCCCTCGACGTCGATCTTCTCGCCCAACATCGTGTTCTGGAGGACGGCCTTGACGCCCGCACCCGGGGTGTCCGCCGCGGCCGCCGCACCGGCCGCGAACAGGCCCCCGCCCAACACCAGGCTGGTCGTGAGCATGACAGTGGTTATGCGGGGGAGACTCCGCGCCTGCCTCTGGAACATCTGGGATCCCTCCGGGCCGGGCCGCACCGATGGACAGCCCGCCGACTTGCCGTGCCGCGCGCGCCCCCTGTGGCGCTGCTGCGGGTATGAACCAGACGAATCCTATTGAGCCCCGCAGGCCCCGAAACCCCCATGCGAAATCAGGACGATTCCGTATCTGGATCGTTATCAACCCCCTCAGTTTCGACACAAGCTGACGAGCAGCCAGAATCCCCTCGCGACTTTTCGTTATCCGGGCGAGATTGCACGTACGGGAGCAACAACTGTCTCGATCAACATATTTGTCGACAGTTAAGGTCATCGACCCGTCAGATCAGCGCAGCCTGCTCGCCACCTCTCCGCTCCCCCTCGGCCACCCGGCCCCGCTCCCCCACCTCCGCCTCCGACGCCCCGTCCGACACCGGCCGCAGCGGCGGCGGGGGCTCCGGCGGGCGCGGCGCCGAGGCCGCCGCCGAGGCCTTCCGCGCCTCCAGCGCGTCGGCGATCCACCCCGGCACCACCCCTGGGCCGGCCTGCGCCCCGGCCGGCCCCGCGGCACCCGACGGCTGCCCGCGCACCCCCGCCGCCCAACGGAACGCCGAGGTACCACGGGTGAGGTCGTGTCCGACCGATCGGGCGTCGATCTCGGCCCCGGTGCGCTTCACCTCGCCGTCGGCCCACTCCCGCAGCCGCAGCCGACCGCACACCAGCACCGGGTCCCCCTTGGCGAGCGAACCGATCAGGTTGACCGCGAGGCCCCGCCAGGCCGTCACCGTCAGCCACTGCGTCTCGCCGTCCGCCCAGCACTCGCGCTGCCGGTCGTAGCGGCGCTCGGTGCAGCCGAGCCGGAACCTGGCCATCGGCACCCCGCTGCCCGTTTCGCCGTAGGTCACCTCCGTCGCGACAATGCCGACGATCGTCACCTGCATCTCGTTCACGGCGCACTCTCCGTTCTCGCCGATGCACCGTACGGAATCGACCGGTGCGCGTTGAGAGTGTGCTTCGCGGGAAATCCCCGCCAGGGAGTTCTGAAATCCTGTGGACAACTCGATGCCCCGGAAAACCGACGTCACTCGCAGGGGTGAATTTCGGCCTTTCGGCACCCCTTCGCGCCCATCTCATCGCGGCCATGACAACAAACCCGCTGCTCGTCACCCCCGACCGGCACGCCCCGGAACAGCGCCGGACGACCGTCCGCGCACGTCATCCGACCGGAGGAAGCCGAATACGGCCCCCCACCCGCGCCGGTGGCGACACATTCTCCGTGCCGAATCCATAACGGGTGGGGCGGCAGCCCCGTAACGACTGCACAACGTCCGGCTCGGAACACTCCCAGACCGCTGCACTCACGGCGTTCACCTGCGATTATCGGACCGCTCCACCGAACCGACACACCAACGGCGGTGTCGTCACACTCGGCCGAGGAACTGGGCACCCTTATCCTGTCCCCGACAGGGCGAGGGCCCACTACCCCCACCCCCACCCTCACGGTACGGGGCCGGAGACGCGCGCCCCCAGCGCTCGTCGCCCGACCCGGCCACGGTCACGCCCGCCCGGGCGCAGCCCGCCCCGCCCCCATAGCTCAGCGGATAGAGCACCCGCCTTCTAAGCGGTAGGTCGCAGGTTCGAATCCTGCTGGGGGCACCACCATGGCATTCCCGCAGGCCGTCAGGCCGGCGGCCGCATTGCCCGGCCACCGCGGGCTCCCGGAAATCCCGTCCGCACGCCGCCCGATTCCCCGCACCCACCGCAGCTAACCCGTGACTATCCGTGTCATGGCCACTGCGATAACCGGCCGATCCGGATGGCCGCCACTGCGGACCGGATGCGGGAGAAGACCCGGACAACCGGAATTCCGGGCGAATCACGCCCCGGGGACAATCCGCCCGCCGACCCGGCCGGGAGCCGCTCGGCCGCGGACCCGATCGGCCGCTCAGCCGGCGGTGGCGAGCCCGGCCAGGTAGGCGTCCAGCAGGGCGGTCTGCCGCTCGGGCGGGAAGTCCGCCGGGGCGAACAGCGCCTGCACCACCAGGCCGAGCGCGAAGGCCTGCGCGCCGGTCGCGAGCGCGGCGGCGTCGGCCCCGGCCGGGAGCTCCCCGAGCCGCTGGGCGTCCGCGACGTGCGCCGCGAGGGCCTCGCGCGAGCGGGCGTAACGACCCGCGTGCGCGGCCGCGAGCGCGGGGTCCGACAGGGCGACGTCCCAGGAGCCGACCCAGATCCGGTTGCCGGCCACCGCCGCGCCGTCCAGTGGCAGGACGTCGAGCAGCGCGGCCCGCAGTCGGGCCAGTCCAGGGGGTGGCGGCGGGGTGCCGTCGGCGGGGGCGGTGCGCCGGGGCCGGGAGCCGGAGCGCCGGTCGAGTTCGTCCAGCGCGTGGCTCAGCAGGGCCCGCTTGTTGGGGAAGTAGTGCGTCAACAGGCCGGTGGAGGCGCCCAGTTCGGTGGCCACGGCACGCAGGGTCAGCCCCTCGAAACCACGGCTGGAGAGCACCCGCCACACGCCCTCGGACACTTCCAGGCGGCGGGCGTCATGGTCTCCACGGGCCGGTGTCATGGGGATCATCGTACATACCAAACGTTTGTTATGTATGGTTCCCAGCACAGCGCGCGTCCCGTGAACGTGCATCCCGTGAACCCGTGAACCGTGTCCCCTGTCCCGTGAAAGGCCAGCCCATGTTTGCCGTACCGCTCGCCGAGAACGCCGAACTGCGCCCGCTGGAGCCGTGGCAGGCAGCCGAGTTCCTGGCCCACATCGACCGCGCCCGCGCCCACACCGACCCGTGGATCCCCTGGGCCACCCGCTCCACCGACCTCGACTCCGCCCGCGCCACCCTCCAGCGCTACGCCGACCAGCAGGCCGCCGACACCGGCCGGATCTACGGCATCTGGCGGGACGGCACGCTGGTCGGCGGCGTGATGTTCGTGAGCTTCAACGCCCAGAGCGGCGTCTGCGAGATCGGCGCCTGGACCGAGCCGGCCGGCGAGGGCGGCGGACTGATCACCGCCGCCGTCCGGCGGCTGCTCGACTACGCCTTCACCACCCGCGGCCTGCACCGCGCCGAGTGGTGGTGCTCCGCCGGCAACGCCCGCAGCCGGGCCGTCGCCGAGCGGATCGGCATGACCCTGGACGGCACCCTGCGCGAGTGGTACCCGCACAACGGGGTCCGCCACGACAAGCAGATCTGGTCGATCCTGGCCCCGGAGTGGACGCCCGGGGCCTGACCGGACGCGGCGGGGCCCGGTGGACACCCCCGTGTCCCACCGGACCCCGCCGCTCCCCGGACCGTCGCCCCGGGCCCCGGGCCCTCAGGCCGCCAGCACCGGCGGCTCCGCCGCCGCCACCGTCCTGGGTACCCGCAGCGCGAGCAGCAGGACCAGCACCAGCAGACCGCCGGCCGACAGGAACACCACGTCGACCGCGTCCGTGAAGCTGCGCAGCGCGTGCTCGCGGGCCGCGCCGCCGAGCGTCCGGACGGCGCCGAGCGGCAGTCCGGGCTCGCCGTCCGCGAAGGCCCGGGCCAGCACGGTGCCGAAGAGCGCCGCGCCGAGCGCGCTGCCGAGGGTCTGGAAGAAGCGGATCCCGGTGGTCGCGACGCCGAGCTGGTGCCGGGGGACGGACTCCTGCACCACCGTGACCAGCTGGCCGATCAGCTGACCCATCCCGAAGCCCAGCAGGACGAGTTCGCCGCAGACCGCCCACAGCCCGGTGGTCGGGCCGCTGAGGCCGAGCAGGAGCAGGGCGATCGCCGCACAGCCCGCGCCGGCCACCAGGAAGGTGCGCTCCGCGTGTCCGCGGGCGGTGAGCCGGCCGGCCAGCAGGCCGACCGCCGTCATCCCGCCCGCCATCGGGGTCAGGTAGAGGCTGGCCGAGGTGGGGTCGATGCCGCGGGCGATCTGCAGGTAGAGCATCACGTAGACGATCGAGCCGGTCAGGGCCATCCCGACCAGGCCCTGGATCGCGAAGCCGAGGCGCACCACGCTGATCCGGAACAGCGACAGCGGCAGCACCGGCTCGGCGGCGGTGGCCTGGCGCCACACGAAGAGGCCGAGCGCGGCCAGGGTGGCGGCGACGAGCCCGAGGATCACCGGGGAGGTCCAGGCGTGGTCCTTGCCGCCCCACTCGGTGACCAGCAGCAGCCCGGTCGCGAAGGCGGCGGCGAGGGCGGCACCGAGGAAGTCCAGGCTGCGGCGGCCGGCCGCCGGCGGCAGCTTGATCACCAGGGCGGTGCCGACCAGGACGAGCACGCCGAGCGGCAGGTTGACGTAGAAGATCCAGCGCCAGCTGAGGTGATCGGTGAGCAGCGCCCCGATCAGCGGGCCGACCGCCATGCCGATGCCCGCGACGACCCCGCCCATCGCACCGCCCTTGCCGCTGCCGCGCTCGGCCGGGTCCTTGAGGTGGGCGACGACCACCATGGTGACGCTCATCAGCCCGCCGCCGCCGATGCCCTGGACGGCCCGGAAGGCGATCAGCTGGCCCATCGACTGCGCGAACCCGCAGAGCGCCGAGCCGACCAGGAAGGTGGCGACCGCGCCGAGCAGCACGCGCTTGGCGCCGTACAGGTCGCAGAGCTTGCCGTAGAGCGGCAGCAGCGCGGTCGCGGCGAGGGCGAACGAGCTGACCAGCCAGGGCAGTCGGTCGACGCCGTGGACGGGGTCGAGCTCCCGGACGATCGGCACGGTGGCCGCGGACACGATGTTCATGTCGAGCACGGCCAGCACGATCGTGACCAGGCAGAGCAGCATGCCCAGGTTGCGCTGGGCCGGTGTCATCAGGGCAGCGGGTGCCATCGGTAAGTCCCCCCAGGGTCGGTGGAGTTCGGGCCGGGCCGGTGCGGCCGGCGGCACGTCCTCACCATGGCAGTTTTTTTATACCTGGTCAATTCTTAAGCTGGGCTCAATCTTCATCCTGGTCGATCTTTGATCCTGGTACAGTCGAACCATGGCGACGCACACCGGCTTCAGCCCCGACGACGACCGCGACCTCGACGCCCTTCCGCTGCGCGAGCGCAAGAAGATCCAGACCGGCATCCGGATCTGGCGCACCGCCATCGGGCTGTTCGCCGAGCGGGACTTCGACCAGGTCTCGGTGGCCGAGATCGCGGCCGCCGCCGAGGTGTCCAAGATGACCGTCTTCAACTACTTCCCCACCAAGGAAGACCTGGTCATGGCCCCCATGGAGCAGCACCTCGACGAGCCGGCCCGGGTGGTCCGCGAACGCGCCCCCGGCGTCTCGGCAGTGGCGGCGATGCGCGAGCAGTACCTCGCCGCACTGGAGCAGTACGACCCGGCCACCGGGCTGAGCGACGAACCGCTCGTGCTCGACGTGGTCCGGCTGATCCACCGCACCCCGGCCCTGGCGATGCGCGCCACCGCCGGCTTCGGCCGACACGCGCAGGGCCTGCTGACCACCGAACTCCTCGCCCAGGACCCGGCCCACGACGAGCTCACCGCACAGATCGCCGCCGCCCAACTGCTCGCCGCCCGACTGGCCCTGACCACCGAGAACCAGCGCCGGATACTGGCCGGCGAACGCGCCGCGGCCGCCCTGCCCGCCGCCCTCGACCGGGCCGCGCGCGCCTTCGCCCTGGTCGAGGGCGGCCTCGGCGACTACTGCGCCGTCGCCTCCTGAGAGAGTGGGCGCACCACGACCGCCCGGAGGTGCGCATGGACCAGCCGCTGCTCACGCGGGACCGCTCCGCCCTGCCCGCCCACGCCGAGGGCCTGCACGCGTACGTCGGCGAGGACGGCGTCGCCGTCCTGGAGTTCGCCCGACCGCACCGGCGCAACGCGGTGACCCTGGAGATCTGGCAGGCGCTGCCGAAGGTGCTACTGCGCCTCGCCGAGCAGCCGGGGGTGCGCGCCCTGCTGGTCACCGGCGCCGGCGGCACCTTCAGCGCGGGCGCGGACATCGCCGAACTCGCCGAGGTGTACGGCGATCCGGAGCGCGCGGACGCCTACCACGCGGTCAACGTCGCCGCCGAGGAGGCGCTGGCGGCCTTCCCGCACCCGACCGTCGCCGTGGTGCAGGGCGCCTGCGTGGGCGGCGGCTGCCAGCTGGCCGTCGCGTGCGACCTGCGGTTCGTCGCCGAGGACGCCCGGCTGGGGATCACCCCGGCCAAGCTCGGCGTGGTCTACCCGGCGGTACCGACCGTACGGCTGGCCCGGCTGGTCGGCCCGGCCCGCGCCAAGTACCTGTTGTTCTCCGGCGAGTTGGTGACGGGCCGCGACGCGCTGCCGCTGGGCCTGGCGGAGCGTGTCCTGCCGGGCGCCGAACTGGACGCCGCCGCGCTGGAGTTCGCCCGACTGCTGACCCGGCGTTCGGCCCAGACCATCGGCGCGGTGAAGGCCGCGCTGGCCGTCCCGGCGGAGCGGGCGGCGCAGGCGCTGGCGCCCTGGGAGCGCCGCTCCCGGGAGACCTCGGACGTGCCCGAGGGGCTGGCCGCGTTCCTGGAGGGCCGTCCGGCGCGGTTCTGACCGGGGCCGGGCCCGAGGTCCGGGGCCCGTCCGCGCGGACGGGCTCGCGTACGATCATCCGATTGACGCCGGGCCGCCCCGACGCCCCCGTCCTGACCTGCCGCCCCAACCCGCCGCCCCGACGCCCCGCCCCGACGCCCCCTTCACGCCGACCCCTTCGCGCACCCGGAGCACACACCCCGATGACGACCGAGGCCACGACCGCCCCCACCAGCCGGACGATCTGGGCCCGCCGGGTCACCGACGGCGTCGAGCCGAAGAACGTCATCATCGCGATGCTCCCGCTGATGGGCATCGTCCGCTACGGCTGGACGGGCCTCGGCTGGGCGGCCTTCGCGGCCCTGTTCGCGGCCGTCATCCCGACCATGTTCATCCAGCGCGGCATCCGCAAGGGCACCCTGGAGGACCGCCACGTCGGCCACCGGCAGCGCCGGCTGACCGTCATCCCGTTCATCATGGGCTCGGTCGCGACCAGCTTCGCCGTGATGCTCTGGCTGGACGCCCCGGCCGACCTGACCGCGATGGTGCTGGCGATGTTCGCCTCGCTGGTCCCGATCCTGGTGATCACCGTCTGGTGGAAGGTCTCCGTGCACACCGCCGTCGCCGCCGGCGCGGTGGTCTGCCTCGGGATCGCGCTCGGCCCGCTGTGGCTGCTGCTCGCCCCGCTGGTCGCGGCGATCGGCTGGTCCCGGGTGGTGCTGCGGGACCACACCGCCGCGCAGACCATCGTCGGCGCGGCGGTGGGCGCGCTCACCGCCGGACTCGCCTTCTGGGCGGCCCGGTAGCCCAGTCGGCCACCAACCCGGTGACTCGGCGGACTCAGCGGATCGGCATCCCCGAGATCGCCCGCGCGATCACCAGCCGCTGGATCTCGCTGGTCCCCTCGAAGATCGAGTAGATCGCGCTGTCCCGGTGCATCCGCTCCACCGGGTACTCCCGGGTGAAGCCGTTGCCGCCGAGGATCTGCATCGCCTGCGCGGTGACCCACTTGGCCGTCTCGCCCGCGTACAGCTTGGACATCGAGCCCTCGGCCGCGGTGAACGGCTGGTTGTTGGCGGCCATCCAGGAGGCCCGCCACACCAGCAGGCGGGAGGCGTCGATCCGGGTCTTCATGTCGGCGAGCTGGAAGGCCACGCCCTGGTTGTCGATGATCGGGCGGCCGAACTGCTCGCGGGTCCTCGCGTAGTCCAGCGCCACCTCGTACGCGGCCCGGGCGATGCCGATCGCCTGCGCGCCGACGGCCGGCCGGGAGGCCTCGAAGGTGGCCATCGCCGCGTTGCCCCTGCCCCCCGGGCGCTTGACCCCCTCGCGGGCGCGGGCCAGCCGCTCGTCCAGCTTCTCCTTGCCGCCGAGCAGGCAGCTGCCGGGCACCCGGGCGTCGTCCAGCACCACCTCCGCGGTGTGCGAGGCACGGATGCCGTGCTTCTTGAACTTCTGGCCCTGGCTCAGTCCGGGGGTGCCCGGCGGGACGACGAAGGAGGCCTGGCCCTTCGCCCCCAGCTCCGGGTCGACGGTGGCGACGACGACGTGGACGGCGGCTATCCCGCCGTTGGTGGCCCAGGTCTTGGTGCCGTTGAGCACCCACTCGTCCCTGGCCCCGTCGTACACCGCCCGGGTGCGCAGCGCGGAGACGTCGGAGCCGGCGTCGGGCTCGGAGGAGCAGAACGCGGCCACCTTGAGGTCGTCCGGGGTGCCGAACATCTGCGGGGTCCAGGTGCCGATCTGCTCGTCGGTGCCGTTGGCGAGCACCGCGACGGCGGCCAGCGTGGTGCCGACGATGGACAGCCCGATGCCCGCGTCACCCCAGAACAGCTCCTCCATGGCGATCGGGATGCCGACGCCGGAGGGGTCGAAGTACTGCTGGGCGTAGAAGTCCAGCGAGTAGATGCCCAGCTTGGCAGCCTCCTGGATGATCGGCCAGGGGGTCTCCTCGCGCTCGTCCCACTCGGCCGCGGCGGGGCGGACGACGTCGGCGGCGAAGCCGTGCAGCCAGTCGCGTACGGCGAGCTGGTCCGCGCCCGGGTCCAGCGAGAACGTGCTGCTCATGGTGCTTGCCTCCGAAGAAGGGGTACGGCCGACCAGGGGGGGTTACCTCGGGTAACATCGTCGGAGTCTGCTACTGATTGGTAACTGGTGTCAACGCCCGGTCAGACCCCGACCCCAAGGAGCAGCACATGTCCCGAGAGCCCCGCCGCGAGCAGCTGCTCAACGCCGCCGACCGGGTCATCCAGCGGGACGGTCCGACCGCCAGCATGAACGCCATCGCCGCCGAGGCCGGCATCACCAAACCGATCCTCTACCGCCACTTCGGCGACCGGAACGGCCTGATCACCGCCCTCACCGAGCGCCACACCAGCGGCCTGCTGGCCGCCGTCCGGGCCGCCCTCGCCGAACCGCTGGAGCGCCGCGACCGCGTCGAACACGTCCTGGACACCTACCTGGCCGGGATCGAGGCCCGCCCGCAGGTCTACCGGCTGCTCACCCACCCCGAACCGGGCGACCCGAGCGGCGCCGGCACCGCGCTCGCCCCCGCGCTGCGGCAGATCGCCGCGGAGATCACCCGGGCCGTGCAGAGCCAGGTCGACCTCGGCGCCGACCGCGAGCTGCTCGCCGAGGCCTGGGGCCGGGGCATCACCGGCATGGTGCTGGCGGCCGGCGACTGGTGGCTGGAGACCAGACCCTGCTCACGCACCCGCATGGTGCAGGCGCTCGCCGACCTGCTCTGGGGCCGCCTGGCCGCCGCCGCGGACCGGCCCACCCCCGCCACCCCCGCCACCCCGGCCCCGACCCCGGACGCCGACTGAACTGCCCTTCCGCGCAAGGCCCTTGTGCGACACCCGGCACCGCGGGCATCATCGGGCCCCCACCCCCGCGCCGTACGAGGTCCCGATGCGCCTGCGCCGCACCGCCGCCGCCCTGCTGCTCGCCGCCGCCACGGCCCTCACCGCGGCCCCCGCCACCCCCGCCGCCGCACACACCGGCCCACCCGCGCGGTTCCCCGCCGCGACGGCCACCGGCCCCGACGGCCGCACCGCCTTCACCGACCCCCAGGGCCGCCGCCTCCACCTGCGCGGCTTCAACCTCGACAAGTACGCCGAGACCACCGAGGCCGACCTCAAGTCCCTGGCCGCGCAGGGCTTCACCCTGATCCGGGTCGCGGTCTCCTGGAACAGGCTGGAGCCCGTCCGCGGCCGCCTCGACCCGGCCGAACTGCACCGGCTGCGCCGACTCCTCGGCTGGGCCGACCGGTACGGCCTGCTCGCCCTGATCGACCTGCACCAGGACGTCTACGGGCCGGCGTTCGGCGGCGGCGACCGCGGCATCCCGCGCTGGGCCACCCGGGACGACGGCCTGCCGTTCACCCCCGACCCGAACGACTGGTTCGCCGGCTACTTCCAGCCCGCCGTCCAGGCCGCCTTCCGCCACCTCTACGACGACCCCGACCTGCGCGTCTGGCAGGCCGACTTCTACACCCGGCTCGCCCTCGAACTGCGCGGCCACCCCTCACTGCTGGGCTACGACCTGTTCAACGAGCCGTTCGGCCCCGTGGACGGCGACCCGACCGACCCGGCCGTGCTCGCCGCCGCCTCCGCCGCCCTCGAACAGGGCCGGCTCGCCGACATGTACCGCCGCCTGATCGCCGCCGTGCGCCGGGTCGACCACCGCGCCTGGCTGTTCGTCGAACCCACCGTCCTGGTCGGCCAGGGCGTGCCCACCCGGCTGCCCGGCTTCGACGACCCGCGCCCCGGCCCGCCCCGGCTCGGCTACGCACCGCACTTCTACGACACCGCGGTCGAGAACGGCGCCGACTGGGACCAGGCCGACGGCTTCGTCGAGCGATACACCGCCGCGATCACCGCCTACCCCGCCGCCCACCGCCTGCCCGTCCTGGTCACCGAATGGGGCCCGCCCGACTCCCGCAGACCCGGCAACACCCTGCTCGTCCGCCGCCAGGTCGCCGCGATGGACGGCTTCGCCGAGGGCTGGACCATGTGGTACTGGTGCCGCGGCACCGGCGGCTACTGCGCGCTCGACCCGTCCGGGCGCCCCGCCCCCGGCGACGAGCCCGCCTTCGGCCCGTACCCGGCGGCCGTCGCCGGGACGGACGTGCGCACCGGCGCCACCACCGTCCGCTGGAGCGCCGACGGCACCCGGCACGACAGCGAACTCGTCCTGCCCCCGGCGGCGTTCCCGCACGGCGCCGAGGTCACCGCCACCCCCGCCGCCGCCCGCGTCGACGTCGAACAGCCGGCCGGCGGGCGGGCCGGCACCGTCCGGATCCGCCTCCCGCACGCCCGCCCGGGCACCCCGGTGACGGTCACGGTCACACCGCGCTGACCGCCACCGGGGCCACCCGGGAAACGGCTAGACCAGGCCCCGCCGCGCCAGCAGCGGACCGGTCTCCGGCGCCCGGCCGACCACCGCGCGGAAGGACTCCAGCGGGTCCCGGCCGTAGCCGCGCGCCAGCAGCTCGCGCCGGAACAGCTCGCCGCTCTCCCGCACCGCGCGCCCGTTGCCCTCGAACCACTGCACGGTGTCGGCGTCCAGCACCTCCGACCAGATGTACGCGTAGTACCCGGCGCTGTAGCCGCTGGCGAAGACGTGCTGGAAGTACGCCGTCCGGTAGCGCGGCGGGATCGCCGGCACCGCGATCCCGGCCTCCGCCAGCGCCCGTGCCTCGAACTCCTCGGCGTCCGCGATCTCCCGGCCCTGCGGCACCGTGTGCCAGGCCCAGTCCAGCAGCGTCGCCGCGAGGTACTCCACCGTCCGGAAGCCCTCCCCGAAGCCCTCGGCCGCCACCATCCGCTCGACCAGCTCGGCCGGCAGCGGCTCCCCGGTCACGTGGTGGCGCGCGTAGTTGGCCAGCACCTCCGGCCGGACCATCCACATCTCGTTGACCTGCGAGGGGAACTCGACGAAGTCCCGGGGCACCGAGGTGCCCGCGAACAGCGGGTACCGCACGTCCGAGAACAGCCCGTGCAGCGCGTGCCCGAACTCGTGGAAGAGCGTGCGCACCTCGTCCCAGGCCAGCAGCACCGGCTCGCCCGGCGCCGGGCGGGCGATGTTCAGGTTGTTGACCACCACCGGCCGCCGGCCGGTCAGCCCCGACTGGCTCACCAGCTCGTCCATCCAGGCACCGCCGCGCTTGGACGCCCGGGCGTGGAAGTCGCCGATGAACAGGCCCAGCGAACGGCCGTCCTCCTCGAACACCTCGAAGACCCGCGCGTCCGGGTGGTGGGCCGTCAGGTCCGGCCGCTCGGTGAAGGTCAGCCCGTACGCCAGCCCCGCCGCGAAGAACACGCCGTCCCGGAGCACCCGCTCCAACTCGAAGTACGGGCGCAGCACCGCCGCGTCCACCTGGTAGGAGCTCTGCCGAACCTTCTCCGAGTAGTACGCCCAGTCGTGCGCGGCGATCTCCTCGATCCCGTCCGCCGCCGCCAGCTTGGCCAGCTCGGCGGCCTCCCGGCGGGCATTGGCCACCGCCGGACCCACCAGCCGGGCCAGCAGCCCGGACACCGCCTCCACCGTGCCCGCGGTCTCGTCCTCCACCACGTACGCGGCGTGGCTCGGGTGCCCCAGCAGCGCGGCCCGCTCGGCGCGCAGCCCGGCCATCCGGATCGCCAGCGGGCCGTTGTCCGCCAGGCCCCGGTCGAGCGAAGCCGTCAGCAGCCGCTCGCGCACCGACCGGTCGGTCAGCCGGGCCAGTTCGGGCTGACCGGAGGTGCTCTTCAGGGACAGTACGAACCGGCCCTCGTACCCGAGCACCCGGGCGTTCTCCGCAGCGGCGGCGACCTCGTCCGCCGACAGCCCGTCCAGCTCCTCGGCGGCGTCCACGACCAGCGCGGCGGCCTTGGTGGCGGCGTTCACGTTCTGCTGGAACGTCGTGCCGAGCGCGGCGAGTTCGGCGTTCAGCTCGCGCAGCCGGGCCTGCTCGGCCTCGCCCAGCCGGGCGCCGGAGCGGACGAAACGGGTGTGCCGGGTCTCCAGCAGCCGCAGCGACTCCGGGTCCAGGCCCAGCTCGGCGCGGCGCCCGTACAGCTCCTCGATCCGCGCGAACAGGGCGCGGTCCAGGTGAATCGCGTCGTGGTGCGCGGCCAGCAGCGGGCTCACCGCGGTCTCCACCTCGTCGACCGGCTCGCTGGTGTCCGAGGACGACTGGTTGCGGAACACCGCGTCCACCCGGCGCAGCAGCTCCCCGGAACGCTCCAGGGCGACCAGCGTGTTGTCCGGCGTCGGCGGCCGCGGATCCGCGGTGATCGCCGCGATCTCGGCCAGCTGCTCCGCCATCCCGCGCTCGTACGCGGGCAGGAAGTGCTCCGGCCGGATCTCGGCGAAGGGCGGCAGTTCGTAGACCAGGGGGCTGGGCTTGAGGAACGGGTTCTCGGTCATTTCGCCGACCATACGCGGTGTCACCCACCCTGCCTATGCGCCCCCGCCCCCGTTGTCGTACCCACCCGTTAACGTCGAGCCCGGACACCCGAACGACCGCACACCCGTGCCCGTACCCGCACGCCAGAACAGCGCGCCGGAGAGGAGACGCCCCCGTGGCACCCAGGACGGCCCTCGCCCCCGACCCGCACGGCCCCGGCGGCCGGCTCCAGCCGCTCGACGACGCCGGCACCCCGCTCGGCCCGCCCGAGAAGGTCCCCGACCTCGCCGCCGCCGTCGCCGCCCGGGAGACCGCAGAGCACCCTCGCTGGGTGTGGGCCGCCACCGACAGCGCCTACGCGCCGCTGCTGCCCCGGCTGCCCGACCGGCTCGGCCGCTGCCACGACCTGCGCCTGGTCGAGGCCCTGCTGCTGGCGCACGAGGGCCGGTTCGGCGCGCCGCGCTCGCTCGGCGCCGCCTGGTCCCGGCTGCGCGGCCTGCCCGTCCCGGACGACCTACCCGAGCCCGGCTCCGCCGAGGCCGACGACGGGCAGGACACCCTGTTCGCGCCCGACCGGCTGCAACTGCCGCCCGGCGCCGACGCGCTGACCGCCGTCGTCGCCGTCCACGCCGAGCAGCAGCGCCGGATCGCCGCGATCGCCGACCCGGCCGCCCGGCACCGGTTCCGGCTGCTGGTCGCCGCCGAGTCCGCCGGCGCGCTGGTCGCCGCCGAGATGGCGCACGACGGGCTGCCCTGGCGCGCCGACGTCCACGACCAGCTGCTCACCGAACTCCTCGGCCCCCGCCCGACCGTCCCCGGCGCCCAGCCGAGACTGCTCGCCGACCTCGCCGCCGAACTCCAACGGGCCCTCGGCGGGCGTCCGTTCAACCCCGACTCGCACACCCAGGTGCTGCGCGCCTTCGCCGAGCACGGCATCCAGCTCGGCTCCACCCGCTCCTGGGAGCTCAAGGGCGTCGACCACCCGGCCGCCGCGCTGCTGATCCGCTACAAGGAGCTGTCCCGGATCCACGCCGCGCACGGCTGGGCCTGGCAGGACGCCTGGGCCCGCGGCGGCCGGTTCCGGCCCGAGTACGTGGTCGGCGGCGTGGTCTCCGGGCGCTGGGCCAGCCGCGGCGGCGGAGCGCTGCAGATCCCGCGCATCCTGCGCCGCGCCGTCGTCGCCGACCCGGGCTGGCTGCTGGTCGTCGCCGACGCCGCCCAACTGGAGCCCCGGGTGCTCGCCGCCCTCTCCCAGGACGCCGGGCTGGCCCGCACCGCCGCCGGCGGCGACCTGTACGAAGCGCTGGCCGCCAACGCCTTCCAGGGCGACCGCGACAAGGCCAAGCTCGGCCTGCTCGGCGCCATGTACGGGCAGACCAGCGGCGACATCGGCCCGCTGCTGAACACCCTGCGCCACCGCTACCCCGCCGCGATGGGCTACGTGGAGGCCGCCGCCCGCACCGGCGAGGACGGCGGGGTGGTCGCCTCCCGGCTGGGCCGGGTCTGCCCGCCCGCCTCCGCCGAGTTCCTCGACCTCACCGAGGCCACCGACACGGCCGGCGAGGCCGGCGGCCGGCAGGCCCGCGCCCGCGGCCGCTTCACCCGCAACTTCGTCATCCAGGCCAGCGCCGCCGACTGGGCACTCGCCCTGCTCGCCGCCCTGCGCCGCCGGCTGGGTGAGCTTCCGGTGGCCGGCCCGGCGGAGCGCCCGCACCTGGTGTTCTTCCAGCACGACGAGGTGATCGTGCACACCCCGGCCAACCTCGCCGACGAGGTGGCCGCCGCGGTCGCCGAGGCGGCCGACGAGGCCCGCCGCCTGGTGTTCGGCGACACCCCGGTCCGCTTCCCGCTCACCACGGCGGTGGTGGACTGCTACGCCGACGCCAAGTAGCCGCCCCGGCGTCACGGCCGCGACCTCGGCGCTGTGGCCTCGGCGCTGTGGCCTCGGCGCTGTGGCCTCGGCGCTGTGGCCTCACAGCTGTGGCCTCACAGCTGTGGCCTCGCCCCGACAACTCAGCACGACGACCTCACAGCTGCGGTTTCACAGCCGCGGTCTCACAGCTTCCGGAACGAGCGGGCCTCCTCGGCCGCCGCGACCACCTCCGCCAGCGCCGCCCCGGTCGAGGCGGTGACGGCGGCCGCCACCGCGCCCTCCACGAACGGCGCGTCCACCAGCCGCACGCCCGGGCGCGGCTCGTCCTCCAGCACCGCGACGGCGGTGAGCACCGAGCTGCCGAGGTCCGGCAGCACGACCACGCCCGCCCCGCCGTCCGCCTCGGCGACCGCCCGCGCGATCAGGTCGTAGCTGGTGCCGAGCCCGCCGTCCTCCGTCCCCGCCGCGCACACCACCCGCACGCCGCCCGAGCCGAGTTCGGCGAGCAGCTCGCGCAGCCCGGAGGCCAGTCGGGCGCTGTGCGAGACCAGGACGATACCCACGTGTTCGCTCATGCGACCGACCCTACGACCGACCCCGCGGCCGACGCCGCTACTCCGGGAGAGTGACTCGAATCCCGCGTGTCGCACCCCGTGCCCGTCACCCCCGTCTGGCGTAGCGTCGGGGCAGCAGCGTCCACGGCCGACGACCGGCACAAGGGAGCGAAGAGCGTTGAAGAAGCTGATCAACACCCCGGAGAGCGTCCTGGAGGACGCGTTGGCCGGAGTCGCCGCCGCCCACCCCGAGCTGACGGTGGACATCCCCAACCGGGTGATCACCCGGGCCGCCCGCCCGGCCGGGCCCAAGGTCGCGGTGATCTCCGGCGGCGGCTCCGGCCACGAGCCGCTGCACGGCGGCTTCGTCGGCCCCGGCATGCTGGACGCCGCCTGTCCCGGCGAGGTCTTCACCTCCCCGGTGCCGGACCAGATGCTGGCCGCCGCCAAGGCCGTGGAGAGCGGCGCCGGCGTCGTCTTCATCGTGAAGAACTACACCGGCGACGTGATGAACTTCGAGCTCGCCGCCGAACTCGCCGCCGAGGAGGGCCTGGCGGTCCGCACCGTCCTGGTCGATGACGACGTCGCGGTCGAGGACTCCACCTGGACGGCCGGTCGCCGCGGCACCGGGGCGACCGTCCTGGTCGAGAAGGCCACCGGAGCGCTGGCCGAACGCGGCGCCCCGCTCGACGAGGTGGCCGCCCTGGGCGAACGGGTCAACGCCGCCTCCCGCTCCTTCGCCATCGCGCTCACCGCGGCCACCACCCCGGCCGCCGGCAAGCCCGGCTTCGACCTGCCCGAGGACGAGATCGAGGTCGGCGTCGGCATCCACGGCGAGCCCGGCCGCCGCCGCGAGAAGCTGCGCCCGGCCCGCGCGCTGGCCGCCGAGGTGGTCGACACCGTCCTCGCCGACCACCACCTGGCCCCGGGCGACGAGGCGATCGCCCTGCTCAACGGCCTCGGCGCGACCCCCCTGCTGGAGCTGTACATCGCCTACGGCGAGGTCGCCGCCCGGCTCGCCGAGCGCGGCATCACGGTGGCCCGCAGCCTGGTCGGCAACTACGTCACCAGTCTGGACATGGCGGGCTTCTCGCTCACCCTCACCAAGGCCGACCCGCAACTGCTGGAGCTGTGGGACGCGCCCGTCGACACCCCCGCCCTCAAGCGGGCCTGAGCCGGGAGACGTCATGGACTTCGACACCCCCCTCGCCGAGGCCTGGATCCGCGCGATCGCCGCGGCCGTCGAGAAGGAGCAGGACCGGCTCACCGAGCTGGACTCGGCGATCGGCGACGGCGACCACGGCAGCAACCTCCGGCGCGGCTTCTCCGCCGCCCTGGCCGCCCTCGACGGCCTCCAGCCGGCCGGCCCGGGCGCCGTGCTCACCAAGGTGGGCAGCACGCTGATCTCCAAGGTCGGCGGCGCCTCCGGCCCGCTCTACGGCAAGGCCTTCCGCGCCATCGGCGCCGCCCTGCCCGATCCCGCCCCGCCCGGCTCCGCCGAACCCGTCGGCCCGGCCACCGTCGCCGAGGCACTGGCGGCCGGCCTGGACGCCGTCCGCGCCCTCGGCAAGGCCGTGCCCGGGGACAAGACCATCGTCGACGCCTACACCCCGGCCGTCGCCGCCTTCCGCTCCGCGGCCGGCGCCGGGGCCGCCCTCCCCGAGGCGGCGTCGGCGGCCGCCGACGCCGCCGACCAAGGCGCCCGCGACACCATCCCCCTCCAGGCCCGCAAGGGGCGCGCCTCCTACCTCGGCGAGCGCAGCATCGGCCACCAGGACCCGGGCGCCACCTCCACCGCCCTGCTCTTCCGGGCCCTCGCCGACGTCACCGCGTCCTGAGACGCCGCCCTCTCTCTCCTCGCGCGGACGCCCGCGCGGGGAGAGAGTCCTCCGGCCCTCGGCCGTCCGGCCCTCAGCCGTCCGTCCTGGCGATCAGCAGCAGCAGGGCGTCGTCCCGCAGTTCCCCGCCCGTGTGCGCGAGCAGGTCCGCGTACACCCGCCCCACCGCCGCCTCCAGATCCCCCTCCGACCGCGTGGCGCCCCGCACCAGCGGCCCGACCCGCTCCGCCAGCGGGTAGAACTCCCCGCTCTTGCGGTGCCGCGCCTCGACCACCCCGTCCGTGCAGAGCACCAGGACGTCCTCCGCCCCGAACGGCTGGTCCCAGCTGGCCGGCTCGCCGGTCGCCAGCCGTCCGAGGCCGAGCGGCACCCAGGGGTCGGGGGCGTCCAGCACGTGCGCCCGCCCGTCGCCGTCGACCCGGATCGGCGGGACGTGCCCGTACTGCAGCAGTTCCATCACCCCGGGCGTGCGGAACTCCGCGAACAGCGCGGTGGTGAACTCCCCGTCCGGGACGTGCCGCTCGACGCTGGCCTCGATCCGCGCCGCGACGCCCCGCAGCCCGGCCTCGTCGTACGCGGCCTCCCGGAACGCGCCCAGCACCACGGCCGCGGTCTGCACGGCGGAGAGCCCCTTGCCCCGGACGTCCCCGACCGCGACCCGGGTGCCGTGCGGTGTCTCCAGCACCGAGTACAGGTCCCCGCCGATCCGTGAGGCGTCGGCGGCCGACACGTACCGGACGGCCAGCCGCAGCGGCCCGACGGCCGGGCCGGGCAGCCGCAGCAGGGCCCGTTGGGCGGCCTCGGCGACGGAGCTGACGGCCGCGAAGGCCGCCGCGCGCCGCATCCGGATCTTGGCGACCCAGGCGGAGAAGACCGTCAGCACGACGTAGCTGACCATCGCACCGTAGAGGAAGCGTGCGTCGTTGATGTTGTCGACCTGGTCGTAGTGGCTGAGCCCGAAGACGGCGAGCAGGCCGAGCGCGCAGACGGCGAGCAGTTCGCCCGGCCTGAGGGTGAGCGCGGCGGCGGCCGGGACGACGGTCATCAACGGTGCCAGGTAGCGGTCCTTGCCGGAGAGGAGGTCAGCGAGTGCGACCAGGAGCACGGCGAGCAGCGCCGGGCTGGCGCGCCGCCAGAACGGCACGTCCTGGAGGTCGGCGGCCAGCAGGGCGCCACGCCGCCGGTCCGGCGGCAGCCCGGCGGCGCTGGGGGCCGAGGGGGACTGGGCGCGGCGAGTCGGAAACACATACCGAACATAAAGGACGTTCGCGGCGCCCACCCGCCCGCCTACCGCGTTTCCGTCCACCGCGTCCGTCGGCCCGCCGCACGAGCGCCCCGATCGCCCCCAAATGCCCTATTTGTCATACAGTTCGACCAAAGCGGCTACCCCGAGGAGGCCCCGTCCGGTGTCCGGCTACCGCAACACCCCCCGCATCTCCGACGCCCCGGCCCGCACGACGGCCACGTCCGACCACTGGCTGAAGGTCTTCGCCGTCGGCCTGCTGCTCTGGGGCGCCACCGTCGTCGTCACGTTCCTCACCGGGAACAGCAACCTCGTCCCGACGATCGTGCTGCTCGGCAGCTTCCTGGTCCCGGCCACCCTGGTGATCTGGGCCTACGAGCGCTACGCCGGCGACCTCGGCCCGGACCGGATCTTCGCCTGCTTCGGCATCGGCGGCATCATCGGCGTCCTGGGCGCCTCGGTGCTGGAGAGCTACCTGGTCTCGCCCTCGGCCTGGATGTACGTCACCGTCGGCCTGATCGAGGAGGCGGCCAAGCTGGCCGCCCTGGTCATGGTGAGCCGCCGGCTGCGGGTCAGCGGGCTGCGACACGGGCTGGTGCTCGGCGCCACCGTCGGCGCGGGGTTCGCCGCGTTCGAGAGCGCCGGGTACGCGTTCAACGCCGTGCTGAGCATCCAGGGGCTTTCGCTCGAGGACCTGGTCGAGACGGAGATCCTGCGCGGGGTGCTCGCGCCGGTCGGCCACATCCTGTGGACGGCGATCATCGGCGGGGTGCTGTTCAGCGAGCGCCGCGGCGGGCGGTTCCGCTTCACCACCCCGGTCGTCGTCACCTACCTGGGCGTATCGCTGCTGCACGCGCTCTGGGACAGCACGAGCGGCATCGCCGTCTGGCTGGTCGCCAAGACCACCGCGAGCTCCTGGCAGCGCGCACTGTTCGAGCTCGGCCACATGCCCCACCCCGACAGTGAGCAGGTGCACCTGTACACCCTCTACGACACGGCCGGGCTACTCGTGGTCTCCTTGGGCGGGCTGCTCTGGCTGCGGCTGCTGATCCGGCGCGAGCGCGCGCCGATCCCGGCCCAGCTCCCGGCTTCCCCGGCCTGAGGCGATCCGGCACATACGCCCGACCGGCGCGCGCCCGTGACGCGTGCCACGTCACCCACCCCTCCCGGAAATACCCCTGAGGGGTATGGTGTTGTCAGAGTAGAGCCCGGGCCGACGCCCGGGGCGCCACACCTCCCGGAGGCCCGGATGTCCAGCACCACCACCTACACCGTGACCGGCATGAGCTGCGGCCACTGCGAGAAGGCGATCAGCGAGGAGCTCTCCGCCCTCACCGGCGTCACCGAGGTCGCCGCCGACTCCGGGGCCGGCACCGTGACGGTCTCCTCCCTCGCCCCGCTGGACGACGAGCAGGTCCGCAGCGCCGTCGACGAGGCCGGCTACGAACTGGTCGGCCGCAGCGCCTAGGCCTCCCTGCACGCCCGTACGGCGGGGCCCGGGCAGCGGACCCCGCCGTACGCCCCCACCGAGGAGCTGCCGAGGAGCCGATCCGCATGAGCGAGCGAAGCGAACTGGTCACCACCGCCCCCGGCGTCCAGGGCACCCCCGGGATCCGGGACCGGGTCGAGCTGTCGATCGGCGGCATGACCTGCGCCTCCTGCGCGACCCGGATCGAGAAGAAGCTCAACCGGATGGACGGCGTCGAAGCCACCGTCAACCTCGCCACCGAGAAGGCCCGGGTCGACTACGGCCCCGGGGTGACGGTCGAGGACCTGATCGCCACCGTCGAGCGCACCGGCTACACCGCCGAGCTCCCGCCGCCCCCGGCCCCCGCCCTCCCGACCGGCGCCGACGCCGGCAGCACTGCCGGTACCGGTACCGACACCGCCGACCCGCTGTACGACCGACTGCTGATCAGCGCCGTCCTCAGCGTCCCGGTGGTCATGCTGTCGATGATCCCGGCCCTCCAGTTCGCCAACTGGCAGTGGCTCGCCTTCGCCCTCACCGGCCCGGTCGTGGTCTACGGCGGCCTGCCGTTCCACCGCGCCGCCTGGACCAACCTCAGGCACGGCGCCGCGACCATGGACACCCTGGTCTCGCTCGGCACCCTGGCCGCCTTCGGCTGGTCGTTCTGGGCACTGTTCTGGGGCCACGCGGGCCTGCCCGGCATGCACCACGACTTCTCGCTGGCGATCGGCGACACCGACGCCTCGTCCACCCTCTACCTGGAGACGGCCGCCGCCGTCACCGTGCTGATCCTGCTCGGCCGCCACCTGGAGGCCCGCTCCAAGCGCCGGGCCGGGGCCGCCCTGCACGCCCTGCTCGACCTCGGCGCGAAGGACGTCACCGTGCTGCGCGGCGGGGCCGAGGTCCGGATCCCGGTCGGCGGCCTGGCCGTGGGCGACCGGTTCGTGGTCCGGCCGGGCGAGAAGATCGCCACCGACGGCACGGTGGTCGAGGGCGGATCGGCGGTGGACGCCTCGATGCTCACCGGCGAGTCCGTACCGGTCGAGGTCGGCGTCGGCGACCAGGTCACCGGCGCCACCGTCAACGCCGGCGGCCGGCTGGTCGTCGAGGCCACCCGGATCGGCGCGGACACCCAGCTGTCCCGGATGGCCCGGCTGGTCGAAGAGGCCCAGAACGGCAAGGCCGCCGCCCAGCGCCTCGCCGACCGGATCTCCGCCGTCTTCGTCCCGGTCGTCATCCTGCTCGCGCTCGCCACCCTGGTCGGCTGGCTCCTGGCCTCCGACAGCCCCACCGAGGCGTTCACCGCCGCCGTGGCCGTGCTGATCATCGCCTGCCCGTGCGCCCTGGGCCTGGCCACCCCGACCGCGCTCATGGTCGGCACCGGCCGCGGCGCCCAGCTGGGCATCCTGATCAAGGGCCCCGAGGTACTGGAGACCACCCGCAAGGTCGACACCGTCGTCCTTGACAAGACCGGCACCGTCACCACCGGCCGGATGACCCTGCTCGCCGTGCACACCGCCGAGGGCGTCGACGAGACCGAGGCGCTACGCCTGGCCGGCGCCCTGGAGCACGCCTCCGAGCACCCGATCGCCGTCGCCATCGCCACGGCTGCCGCCGAGCGGACCGGCGCGCTGCCGCCGGTCGAGGACTTCCGCAACCTCCCCGGGAGGGGCGTGCAGGGCGTCGTCGAGGGCCGGGCGGTGGTGGCCGGGCGTGAGGCCCTGCTCGCCGACCGGGCCCAACACCTGCCGCCCGTCCTGGCCCGCGCCAAGGCCGCGGCCGAGGCGGCCGGGCGGACCGCGATCGCGGTGGGCTGGGACGGCGAGGCCCGGGCCGTCCTGGAGGTCGCGGACGCGGTCAAGCCGACCAGCGCCGAGGCGATCGCCCGGCTGCGCGCGCTGGGCCTGCGTCCGGTGCTGCTGACCGGCGACAACCGGGCGGTCGCCGAGGCCGTCGCGGCCGAGGTCGGCATCGCCCCCGCGGACGTGGTCGCCGAGGTGCTGCCCGAGGACAAGGTCGCCACCGTCAAGCGGCTCCAGGCCGAGGGCAGGGTCGTGGCGATGGTCGGCGACGGCGTCAACGACGCGGCCGCCCTCGCCCAGGCCGACCTGGGCCTGGCGCTGGGCACCGGCACCGACGCCGCGATCGAGGCCGGCGACCTCACCCTGGTCCGCGGCGACCTGCGTTCGGCGGCCGACGCCATCCGGCTCTCCCGCCGCACGCTCGGCACCATCAAGGGCAATCTGTTCTGGGCCTTCGGCTACAACGTGGCAGCGATCCCGCTGGCCGCCGCCGGGCTGCTCAACCCGATGATCGCCGGTGCCGCGATGGCCTTCTCCTCGGTCTTCGTGGTCACCAACAGCCTGCGCCTGCGCCGCTTCCAGCCCGCCTGACCCGCCCGCGCGACGCGGAAGGGGCCGGACCGCCCGGTCCGGCCCCTTCCGCGCGTCAACGCGTCACGGCGTCACGGCGTCACGGCGTCACCGCGCCGGCTCGTCAGCGCCCGAGCAGCTCGCCGCCATTGCAGTGCAGGATCTCGCCGGTGATGAACCCGGCCTCGGGCGAGGCCAGGAAGTGGACCGCGGCCGCGACCTCACCGGTCTCCCCGATCCGGCCCAGCAGGGTGCGGGCCGCCCGGCGGGAGACCTCGGCCTCGTCCAGCCGGGGGCCGAAGAACTCGGTGCCGGCCACCGTCCCGGGCGCCACGATGTTGGCGGTGATCCCGGAGGTGCCCAACTGGGCGGCCAGGAAGTGGTTCCAGGCGTGCAGCGAGGCCTTCGCCGCGCCGAACGAGCCGGCCCCGCGCAGGGCGGCGATCGAGCTGATGGTGACCACCCGGCCGGCGCCGGGGGTGAGCCGGTCCCGGATCGACTCGGTGAGCAGCACCACGGTCAGCACGTTGCGCTCGAAGTCGCCGCGCCAGCGGGCCAGCAGGGCGTGCGGCCCGGCGCCGATCACGGTCTCCCGGCTGCCGGCGTTGTTGACCAGGACATCGATCCGCTCGGGCAGTTCGGCGAGCGCGGCCTCGACGGCATCGGGGTCGGCGAGGTCGCACACCAGCGGGGTGACGTTCGGCCCGAGGTCCGCCGCGGCCTTCTCCAGGACCGCGCGGCGGCGGCCCACGATCACGACCCGTTCGCCCGCCTCGGCGAACCGCCGCGCGACTTCGTACCCGATTCCCGTGCCACCGCCGGTGACAACGACGTTCCTGGCCATCTGCGCACTCCCTCCCCAGCTCCGCCGCCACGCTGCGAGGGTGCGGGACGGTCCGTACCGGAATGCCACGATTCCTATCACGCTCGGTTGCCGTGACTGCGGGGAGGGTGACGTCGCGCGCGCGGGAACGTGTGATATGGGCTCGGCACGAGGCGCACACGGAGCGTGGCGAGAGGCAGCTCACACCCCCCGGGCGTAACTTCTCGCACCCTGATACGTCTTAGGTTGGTAGTGCGGCAGTTTTCCGAGGGGCGGAGACGCGACGAACGGCAATGCGTCCCCGCGCTTCCACCGACTGCCGCCGACGGGGCTCCGGCGGGCCCCGGGACGGTCGTCGACCTTGACGGCCTTCGCGCACGACGCCGGGGTTGCGGCGGGTCAGGGACGCTTTGAGCGGCCGTCCCCGGCTTCGGCCCGGCCCCGGAGTCGTGCGCCGTACGGTTCCGTCCCCGCGCGGGCGCCCACCCGGGCCCACCGCACGGGGACGCGGAAGGGCCCGGCCGCCACCTGGCGGCCGGGCCCTTCCGGGTGCAGCGTCAGCGGTCGCCGAGGGCGACGTAGTCGCGGATCTCGACGCCGGTGTAGATCTGGCGCGGACGGCCGATCCGGCTGGTCGGGTCGTTGATCATCTCGTGCCAGTGGGCGATCCAGCCCGGCAGCCGGCCGAGGGCGAACAGCACGGTGAACATGCTGGTCGGGAAGCCCATGGCGCGGTAGATCAGGCCGGTGTAGAAGTCCACGTTCGGGTAGAGCCTGCGCGAGATGAAGAAGTCGTCCTTGAGGGCGTGCTCCTCCAGCTTGAGCGCGATGTTCAGCAGCTCGTCGTTCTTGCCGAGCTGGCCGAGGACCTCGTGCGCGAGCAGCTTGACCTGCGCGGCGCGCGGGTCGAACGCCTTGTAGACGCGGTGGCCGAAGCCCATCAGCTTGACGCCGGCTTCCTTGTTCTTCACCTTCGTGATGAACGCGTCGACGTCGCCGCCGTCCTTCTGGATGCTCTCCAGCATCTCCAGCACGGCCTGGTTGGCGCCGCCGTGCAGCGGGCCCCAGAGCGCCGAGATGCCCGCCGAGATCGAGGCGAACAGGTTGGCGTGGCTGGAGCCGACCAGGCGCACGGTGGAGGTCGAGCAGTTCTGCTCGTGGTCCGCGTGCAGGATGAGCAGCTTGTCCAGGGCGTTGACGATCACCGGGTTGAGCTCGTAGTCCTCGGCGGGGACGGCGAAGGTCATCCGCAGGAGGTTCTCGACGTAGCTCAGGTCGTTGCGCGGGTAGACGAAGGGCTGGCCCATCGCCTTCTTGTACGCGTAGGCGGCGATCGTCGGCAGCTTGGCGAGCAGGCGGACCGTCGACAGGTGGCGCTGGCCGGCGTCGAACGGGTTGTGGCTCTCCGGGTAGAACGTGGAGAGCGCACCGACCACCGAGGACAGCATGGCCATCGGGTGGGCGTCCCGCGGGAAGCCCTGGAAGAAGCGCTTGACGTCCTCGTGCAGCAGGGTGTGCTGGGTGATCTCGCGGTTGAACTCGGCCAGCTGGTCCGCGTTGGGCAGCTCACCGTTGATCAGGAGGTACGCGGTCTCGATGAAGCCGCCCTGCCCTGCGAGCTGCTCGATCGGGTAGCCGCGGTACCGCAGGATGCCGTTGTCACCGTCCACGAAGGTGATCGCGGACTTGTACGCGGCGGTGTTACCGAAGCCGTTGTCCAGGGTGACCAGGCCGGTCTGCGGGAGCAGCTTCGAGATGTCGAAGCCGGCGTTGCCCGCAGTGCTCTCGACGACGGGGTACTCGTACTCGCCGTCCTGGTACCGCAGTACTACCGAGTTGTCGCTCACGTCTTCCTCACCGACGAAATGAATCCTCTTCCAAGGTGCCCTGACTGTCTCTACCATCCCCCATCTGGAGGACAGCCGCGCACCCGGGGTGGCCCGAAAGGGCCCGCCCCTACAAAACCTGCTGCCGCAGCCGGTACGAACCAGACAAGATCGGCACCACCCTAGGCTCTGCCGTAAATCTCTTCACGTCAAGAGAACATTAGAGGCAACCATCCTGTTGGATAATCATCCAGTTGCCAGTCGATGATCGAGCGCCGCATGCCGTCGACCTGCACTGACGGTCCGCACGGCCTGCGCGATCGCCTTCCGTGACCCCACCAGTACCACCAGTTTCCTTGCCCTGGTCACAGCGGTGTAGAGCAGGTTTCGCTGGAGCATCGTCCAAGCGGACATGGTGACCGGAATCACCACCACTGGGTACTCGCTCCCCTGCGAGCGGTGGATCGTGACCGCGTACGCGTGGGCCAGCTCGTCCAGTTCGTCGAAGTCGTACGGCACCTCCTCGTCCTCGTCGGTGAGCACCGTCAACCGCTGGTCGTCCACGCTGAGGGCGGTCACCACTCCCACTGTGCCGTTGAAGACCCCGTTGCGCCCCTTGTCGTAGTTGTTGCGCACCTGCGTGACCTTGTCCCCCACCCGGAACGTGCGCCCGCCGAACCGCCGCTCCGCCAGCCCCTCCCGGGCCGGCGTCACCGCCCCCTGGAGCAGCGTGTTCAGGTTCCCCGCTCCGGCCGGCCCCCGGTGCATCGGCGCCAGCACCTGGACGTCCCGCCGCGGGTCGAAGCCGAACCGCTGCGGGATCCGCCGCGCCACCACGTCCACCGTCAGGCCGGCCGCCAGCTCCGCGTCGTCCTCCGCGAACAGGAAGAAGTCCGGCAGACCGTCCGTCAGCGGCGGCCTCCCCTCGTTGATCCGGTGCGCGTTCGTCACCACCCCCGACTGCTGGGCCTGCCGGAAGATCCTGGTCAGCCGCACCGACGGGATCGGGCCGCCCTGCGCCAACAGGTCCCGCAACACCTCGCCGGCGCCCACCGACGGCAGCTGGTCCACGTCCCCCACGAACAGCAGGTGCGCCCCCGGCGGCACCGCCTTGACCAGCTTGTTCGCCAGGATCAGATCCAGCATCGAGGCCTCGTCCACCACCACCAGATCGGCGTCCAGCGGCCGGTCCCGGTCGTACGCGGCGTCCCCGCCCGGTTTCAGCTCCAGCAGCCGGTGCACCGTCGAGGCCTCCGCCCCGGTCAGCTCCGCCAGCCGCTTCGCCGCCCGCCCGGTCGGCGCCGCCAGCACCACCTTCGCCCGCTTGGCCAGCGCCAGCGTCACGATCGACTTCACCGTGAACGACTTACCGCAACCCGGACCACCCGTCAGCACCGCGACCCGCTCGGTCAGCGCCAGCCGCACCGCCTGCTCCTGCTCCGGCGCGAGATCGGCCCCGGTGCGCTTCGCCAGCCACTCCAGCGCCACCGGCCAGTCCACCCCGCCGAACCACGGCATCCGGTCGGAATCCGAACGCAGCAACCGCAGCAGCTGGTTGGCCAGCGAGATCTCCGCCCGGTGGAACGGCACCAGGTACACCGCGGTGATCGCCTCGCCCGCCTCCCCCGGCACCGACTCCCGCACCACCCCCTCCGCCGCGACCAGCTCCGCCAGGCAGTCGATCACCAGGCCCACGTCCACCTGCAGCAGCTTCACGCCGTCCGCGATCAGCCGCTCCTCCGGCAGGTAGCAGTGCCCCTGGTCGCTGCTCTGCGACAGTGCGTACTGCAGCCCCGCCTTCACCCGCTCCGGGCTGTCGTGCGGGATCCCCACCGCCTGGGCGATCCGGTCCGCCGTCAGGAAGCCGATCCCCCACACGTCCGACGCCAGCCGGTACGGCTCGTTCCGCACCACCCCGATCGAGGCGTCCCCGTACTGCTTGTAGATCCGCACCGCGAGCGAGGTCGACACCCCGACCCCCTGGAGGAAGACCATCACCTCCTTGATGGCCTTCTGCTCCTCCCAGGCCGCCGCGATCTTCTTCGTCCGCTTCGGCCCCAGCCCCGGCACCTCGATCAGCCGGCCCGGCTCGTTCTCGATCACCTCCAGGGTGTCCACCCCGAAGCGCTCCACGATCCGCTCGGCGAACCGCGGCCCGATCCCCTTGATCAGCCCCGAACCCAGGTACCGCTGGATGCCCTGCACCGTCGCCGGCAGCACCGTCGTGTAGTTCTCCACCGTGAACTGCCGCCCGTACTGCGGATGCGAGCCCCACCGCCCGTGCAGCCGCAGCGACTCCCCCACCTGCGCTCCCAGCAGCGCGCCCACCACCGTCAGCAGGTCGTTCGCGCCCCGGCCGGTGTCCACCCGGGCCACCGTGTAACCGGTGTCCTCGTTGGCGTACGTGATCCGCTCCAGCACGCCCTCGACCTGCGCGAGCTGGCGCGGCGCCTCCTGCCCCGACTGCGCCTGCCTGGCCACCGGAACCCCCTTCGACCAGTACGGGTGGACCTTCCGTTACGCACCGTACCGCCCGGCCACGACAAGCCCGCACCCGCGCCGAACCACCCCCGCGGCAGGACCGCCTCCGGGCCCCTGCCGTGCAGCGCCCCCGCCGAGGTGCCAGGCTGGGACGGGCAGGGGGGCACGATCGCGCCCGTACGGGCCCCGTCCGAGGAGCAGTGCCCATGCTCAACACCGCCTTCCGCCCCGGCTCCCCCGACTGGCTCGACCTGGGCAGTCCCGACACCCGGGCCTCCGTCGACTTCTACACCGCCCTGTTCGGCTGGACCTTCGACCCGGCCGGCCCCGAAGCCGGCGGGTACGGCTTCTTCCAGCTCGACGGCCGGACGGTCGCCGCCCTCGGCCCGCTCGCGGAGGAGGGCTCCCTGCCCGCCTGGACGCTGTACTTCGCCACCCTCGACGCCGACCGCACCACCGAACTCGTCGAACAGGCCGGCGGGCACGTCCGGTTCACGCCCTTCGACGTCTTCACCGCCGGCCGGATGGCCGGCTACACCGACCCGACCGGCGCCGAGTTCGCCGTCTGGCAGCCGCACGACACCCGCGGCCTGGATGTCGTCAACGAGGAGGGCAGCCTCTGCTGGACCGAGTGCTACAGCGTCGACGCCGAACGCGCCAAGACCTTCTACCAGGCCGTCTTCAGCTGGCAGGAGCAGGACGTGCCACTCGAAGGCACCTCCTACACCGTCCTCACCCCCGCCGGCGCCGGCAGCGACGACGCCCACGGCGGCATCATGCAGCTCGGCCCCGAACAGACCGCCCGCGGCACCACCTCGCACTGGCTCCCCTACTTCGAGGTCCCCAACGTGGACGCCAGCCTCGCCATCGCCGACAAGCTCGGGGCCACCGTGCGGATCCCCGCCATGGACGTCCACGGCGTGGGCCGCCTCGCCCAGTTCCACGACCCGCACGGCGCCGTCTTCGCCGTCATCACCAGTGCCAAGCCCGGGGAGTGACAGCGAATCACCCCCGAGAAGGGGCCTGAGGGGGTGCTACGGGCAGTGGCGGCGGAGGTGCACAGGGCCCGCCTATCCTCTGAATCATGACTGACCTGACGATCCGCCGGGCCACCGCGGAGGACCTGCCAGCGCTAGGGCGCGTATTCGGTCGTGATCAATCTGCGCGATTTACCTTCGCAGCGGGTCCAGTTCCGGTAAACCGTGGTGCGTGACGCGAGCGCAACT
>NZ_JBEOUK010000049.1:0-59673 GCF_040304045.1 Kitasatospora sp. NPDC094016 | reverse complement strand
ACCTCCTCAAGGACTCCGCCGACGAAGCCGTCGCAGCGCTCGCCTCCGCGCTCGACCGGGCGGACGCCGAGGTGGCCGACCAGCCCGGTCCATCGGTCGGCCACCACTTCGGACAGGCGGCGTAGGCAGTCGGGTGTCAGGCCCTCGTACCCGGCCGCTGATCGGCCGGGTACGAGCCACTGGTCTCGGCGCGGTCGGGTTCCTCGTCATCGGTGCCCGGCCGGAGGAGAGCGAGCAAGTCCTGTGCTGCCCAGTCCGGAAGCGTGAGCGCGACGGGCACCGGCAGCAGGGCGTCACGTCGGAGGGATTCCTCCCTCCAGACGGCCTCGGCGAGCCAGACGAACGTGTCGTCGTCGAGCAGGTCGGGGTGGCAGGCGGCGGTGTCCGCGAGCCGCTCGGCGTCGGGGAAGGCCGGCGAGAGGCCGCCGCGGTCCGCGGCGCGGGCGACGGCGCGGCGAGCCGCAGTCTCGTACCAGCCGGATCCCCACCATTCGCCGACCGACTCGGTGCGGGAACCGTGCAGGGTTAGCAGCCGCAGGACGGTGTCCGGTCCGAGGGATTCGTCAGCCCGCTGCCAGAGGTCGATCTGGCGGTGGATGGAGGCGAGGATCGGTGCCCAGCCTTCTTCGAAGATGTCGCTGAGCGCGCTGCCGTCTGCGAGCCGGCGGACGGGTGTGGTGAGAGCGAGGCGTACGGCCGGCCAGTCGACGCCTTCGGGGTGGACGTGGGGTAGGACGGCGCGGGTGGCGGCGATGTTGGCGCGGGCCATGGTGATGTCGCGGATCTTGAAGTGCCATTCCTCGACGTCACTCTCGCGGCGCCAGCACCATTCGACGATGCCACGGGCGGCGGCGGAGGGGACGGGGTCCGGGACGATCAGCGGGTAGGCACGCAGTCCGGCACCGGCCCGCCAGGAGAAGTCCTCCCCGAGTGCCGCGATCGCCTCGGATCCGTCGTCCGCGCCGCGGTGGCGGCTGATCGCGTCGTTGATGTGGTCGGCCCACAGCAGCATGACCAGGTCGCGGCCCAGCCCCTTGGCGGTGTCGGGCAGGTGGATGCGGGTGGCGTCGAGGAGTCCCGCTTCGGCGAAGGCCCGGCGTGCGGCTTCCGACTTCACGGCCTGGGTCGGGTGTCCGCTGAGGTCGATGACGAGGTCGTCGTCGAGTGGGAACAGGGGTGGCAGGCTCTCGTCTCCCTCCCAGCCCCACCCGTCGGTGGGGTCGTCCACGGTGAGTTGGGCCGTTTCGGAATCCCAGTGGACGCGGATGTGGAAGTTCGAGCGGGACAGCTCCATCCTGGCCGGCAGGATCTCGGGGTTGTCGTCGACGTCGTCGCCGTCGTACCAGGTCTCGCCTTCTGCCCAGCCCGCTCGCCTCAGCGGTGCGGTGAGCCTGACGAGCAGGCGCGGGCCGGCGGCGTGCGACGAGGTGGCACTGGAAAGTGTGAGGTCCATGGGTGCGGTGCTCTCGAGTGCTCGGGCGGGTTCGGAGTGGTCGCGATGAAGCGTCACGGCGTGTCATGACGGCGGGCGGCCTCGGTTTTGTCCTGGAGGTCGCGGACGATGCGCCGCCAGCGCCGGGATCCGCTCGTGTACCAGGAGTCCTGGCCGGGCGGGCGCCAGTCGGCCAGCTCCCTCAGCTGCTCCGTGGTCTCCTCCAGGTCGAGGTGCTCGTGGCCGCCACGCTCGCTGTCGAGGTCCTGGGCGATCTCGTGGAGGCGGTGCGCCGCGCGGTAGTAGGAGAGCTGGGTGTTGGTGAGCCTGCGGACGGCGTAGCCTCCGCACTTGCTGCACCAATGGTGGTCGAGGTCCTCGCGGCCGAGGAGGTCTGCGGGGGTCAGGAGGTCGTCGTCGTCCGCGACGCCGCGCTCGTTGGAGTGCCTACACAGGGGCGAGTGGCCCTTGCCCTGGATCCGCGGGTTGGCGTTCGTGGTGTAGATCTGAACGTCCGTGAGGACACCGAGCGGGATGCCACTTCCCCTTCGCCACCGGCCTCCGGTGGCGGCTTCGAACGGTTCGAGGTCGAGGGTTTCCTCGGCGAGCAGACCGTGCCACACCGCGCTGGGCATTGTCCGACTGTGGTCGTCACGATCGCGGCCTCCGTCCAGGATGCGCAGGTCGTGCACGCCGCGGGCGATGGCGAGGAGCCGCAGGTTCCGTTCGCGGTCCCGGTCGTCGAAGGCGAGCCAGGCAGCCCGCGGCTCGCCGTACTCCAGCCCGAGTTCAGCGCCGAAGCGCGGATCGTCCGCGTCCAGTACGGGCTGGGGCCACAAGGACGTGCCCGTCTCGGGCCGGGCGCCGATGCGCTCGGCCCAGGGCTTGATCAGGCCGGCCGGCAGGTCGGATGCGCCGGCGACGATCACGCCCTGCCAGCCGTCGGCCAGTCGCTTCTCGATCACGGTCAAGGGCAGGACTTCGGCCCCGCCGCTCGTCGAGAAGACGATGAAGAGTCGGTCGGCGTCGGGCGCGAAGGCGCGAAGGGCACGCAGGTGCTCCACGGTGACCGGTCGGCGTTCGAGGACCGGGGCGTCGTCGAACACTCCGGGTTGGAGGTGGCTCGTGGGGTTGTGCGCGTGGCTGTTCCCGGGCTCGGTGCCGTCTCTGACGGGCTCGCAGGACAGCGGCCAGGACTTGGTGAGGAGTCGGTCCGCGATGAGTGCGGGGACGCGGAGAGTGAGGGTGCGGCGGCGCCAGTCGGCGTCGGTGAGGTGGGTGAGCAGGACGCCGAGCGTCCACGAGTCGATGTCGTGGAGGAAGCCGTGCTCGGGCCGGTGCGGGGTCCTCTCCTTGATCTCCGACAGCGTCACCTTCACCAGCCGTGTGGGCGTGGGGTCCGCCGTGGCGACGACGGTGCGCATGTGCTCCGTCCAGGAGGCGACGAGCAGTTCGGCGGCCTCGCGGGTCTGGTCGTACCCCTTGCGGTTGCTCCGGATTCCGTGCATGAGGTTCGCCACGACGTAGGACGGCCGCGTAGAACCGTTCCCGCTGCGGGCGGCTTCGTGCTGCCAGCCGCGCCAGAGCGCCGCGAGGCCCTTGGCGATCTCAGCGCTCTTACCGAGCGCTCCGAACGCGGGATCGCTCACCGGGAGGTCGGGTTCGCTCATGCCGGCCGCGGCCGCGCCGGCGAGGAGTCCCGTTGGGTCGACGAACAGTGCTGCCTGGTGCAGGAGTTCCTCCAGGTGGTGCTTCTTGGCCGTCAGCTTCGGCTTCGCCCAGTCCTTGAGCCAGGGGAACACCGCCGCGGTGCTCTCTGCCTGGTGCAGGCTCTGCGCGGCGGCGCGCCATCGGTCGAAGACGCGGTCCTGCAGCCACTCCGCGTCGCGACGGGCATCCTCTTCCGGGACTTCGTCGTCCTCGTCGTCTTCCTGATCCGCGGTCACCAAGCGAAGCAGCCCAGCCGCAGCTGAGGCCTCCCCGCTGTCCCAGTCGACGTCCTCGTCGGGCCCGTCGTAGCGCTGCAGTTGGGACAGCAGCCCACCCCCGCCGAGTGCCCGCAGGAAGACACCCAGCCCGCTCCCCGGCCTCGTCCACGGCCCCCAGGACCAGCACTGGGCGCACAACCGCCCGACCGTAGCAGTGTGCAGCAGGACCCTGGCTTCCGTGACCGCTGCGGTCCGGAGCTGGGAGCAGTCCGTCGTGGTGTGCAGCTTGGCGTTCCTGCCCTTGGCCGAGTGAACGGTGACTGGTGTCCCCTCGAACGGGCCGAGCGGGACGTCGACGGTCAGCGGATTGTCGTGCACGAAGCCCCCTGTCGATGGCGGTCTCGAAAGCCTAGTTCCCGGTACCGACAACATCAGCCGGTGCCATGGATGAGGCACGCGCCGGCACCGCTACTGGTAACAGGCCGTCCGGTGATGACAGCTGGCAATCGGGTCCGCCGCCCCGGACCGCACTCGATCTCCAGGGCGTGGTAGCGGTGCTGGCCTGCGCCCCGGCGCGGCAGGCACTCGCGGTCGACGAGGTGGATCCGCTGCCGGGTGGCGAAGCCGCCCTCGCGGTCGGTGAAGCCGTTGAGGGCGACGACGACCGGGACCGCTGCTCCGTACGCCGGCCGGGCAGTGCTGTCGAACTTCTGCACCGGTTCCGGCCCCACCATTCGCGTACTGCTTGCACCGCAGGACCACGCGCCGTCCCAAGTGGTCGTCGGCGACGACATCGGCACCGAGGTCGCCGGCCCCGCCCACCCGCTCTGCGTTGGCGAAACCGTCGAGTCCCAGCAGATCGCGGCGCTCCTCCCCGAACCGGACCGGTGTGGCGGCCTGGAACACTTCCACCGCACCGTCGAGATGTTGCTCACGGACCGCGAGTTCGTCGTCCGCCGGTCCTCTCCACCCACCTATACGGTGTCTGTCGGCTGCGGCGAACGACGACGGACCAACCGGCGGCCGGGCGGCCAACCGTTGGATCACCGTTTAGTCGACTTCGCCGTATGACGCCGGGTCGATTAGGGCAAGGTGGTAGCGGCACGAAACACATGAGCATGGGGAGGGCCAGTGGCGGGAGGGTCGGCGCGTCCGAAGCGGCAGCCGGATTACGCGGCGCAGGCACGGCGGGCCGAGACCGAGCAGCGCAGGCTCCAGCAGCAGGCGGAGCGTGAGCGCAAAGCCACAGAGGCCCGTGCCAAGCAGGCTGAGCGGGAGCAGCGTGCTGCCTACGCAGTGGCGCGGGCCCAGGAGGCGGTGGATCTCACGAGCGTGGCGGAAGACGACACCGAGAAGCTGCGGACCCTCCTGATCCGGTCGGTCCGGCACGCGGCGCGGCTGTCGTTCAGCGCGCTGCGCCAGCAGTTCACTCCTACTCCCTTCGTGCCCGGCAAGTTGGACCGTGCGGTGGCCGCACCGCGGTGGGAGGACTTCGAGCCGCCCGCCCGAACTGGCCTGCTGGCCTCGCTGGGTTTCGCGAGCCGACGCTACGACGCCGAGGTCGAGGAATCCCGGCAGCGTTTCGACCGGGCGCTGGGCGAGCACGCCCGGGCGGACAAGAGGCGGGTGGCCAAGCTCACGGAGCGCCGGGCCGCACACGACTCGAAGGTCCGGGAAGCCGGCGAGCGGGTCCGCGAGTTCAACGCCGCGCTGGCAGAGCGCGAATCTGCGTACCGGGCCGGGGACGTCGAGGCCGTGGAATGGTTCGTCGACCAGGTACTGGCCGCTTCCGTCTATCCCCTCGGCTTCCCGAAGCGGCACCAGGTGTCCTACCAGGCCGACACCGGTGATCTCCTAGTGCAGTTGGACCTGCCGCTGGAGGACGTGGTGCCGGCGGCCCGCTCCTTCAAGTACGTGAAGACACGGGACGAGATCGTTCCCGTGCCGCGGCCCGAGAAGGAGCGAAAGGAGCTGTACGCGTCGGTGCTCGCCCAGAGCGCGCTTCGCACTCTGCATGAGGTGTTCGCCGCCGACCCGGACCGGGTCATCCGGTCCATCGCCCTCAACTGCCACGTCGACACCATCGACCGTGCCACGGGCCGCAGTGTCCATCCGTGCCTGATCACCCTGCAGGCCAGCAGGGAGGAGTTCGAGGCCCTGGTGCTGACCCAGGTGGAACCGCGCCTGTGTCTCCAGCGGCTTCGGGCGCTCGTCTCCCCGAACCCCTACGAGCTGGAACCGGTGCGTCCGCTGGTGACCTTCGACCTGTCGAAGTTCAAGCTGATGGACAGCATGGACGTGGTCGCCGGCCTCGACAGCCGCCCGGTGCTGATCGACCTTTCGCCCCTTGAGTTCGAGCACCTGGTCCGCCAACTCTTCGAGGCCATCGGCATGGAGGGGTGGAACACACAGCCGTCCAAGGACGAGGGGGTGGACGCCATCGTGATGAACACCGACCCCGTGATGAAGGGGCTGTGCGTCATCCAGGCCAAACGCAGCCGCAACGTGGTGCCCTTCGAGACCGTCTCGGCCCTGGCCGGCGTCGTCGAGCACAAGCGGGCGGCGAAGGGCATCCTGGTCACCACCTCCTGGTTCGGCAGGGCCAGCCAGGCGTTCGCCCAGGACCACGGTCGACTCGAGCTCCTCGACGGCGCCAACCTGGTGCACCTCTTCAAGGAGCACCTGAACCTCGACGTCATCCCCGGTCCGGTTCCCCCCAAGCGCCGCGCCTAGAAGCGCAGTTCGCCCCACTGCATTGCTGTCTCACTCCTTCACGCGTTCCGTGGGCCCGGGGGTGGGTTCCTCCGCCGGCCCGGGGCCCGCGGGTGCTGATCGGCTGTGGTTCCTCGTCAGGAGGACATGGTCAGTTCCCCGGTGCGCAGAGCGGCGGTCACGCCGCCGTCCATCAGCAGGTCGGCTCCGGTGATGAAGCCGGCCTGCGGGCCCAGGAGGAAGGCCGCGACGTCGCCGACCTCGTCGGGGGTGGCGAACCGCTTGGCGGCGCAGACCTCGCGGACGTGGGCGAACCACTGGCCGCGCGGTCCGGAGAGTTCGTCCAGGGCCAGCGGGGTGATGATCACGCCGGGGCTGATGGTGTTGGCCCGGCCTCCCCGCTTGCCCCAGGCCGCGGCGGCACTCTGGACGCGCAGGGAGTTGGCGCGCTTGGACAGGGCGTAGGCGTGGACGGTGGTGCCGATCCGCTCGGGCGCGAGGAACGGCAGCGTCAGCAACTGGTCGGTCGGGGTGGTCGCCAGGGCCTGCTCGATGTCGCGGTCGTAGGGGCTCTCGCGGTGCCCGGCCATGCTGGCGACGACGATGCCGGCCCCGCCGGGAGCGAGGACCTGGCCGAAGGCGTCGAGGATGTAGGCGGTGCCGAGCAGGTCGACGTGCAGGATCCGTTCGACGCCGGCCTGGGTGGGTGAGACGCCCGCCGCGTGGATGACGTGGGTGACGGCGCCCATCCGGGCTGCGGTGGCCGCGAGCTTGTCGACCGCGTCGCGGTCGGAGATGTCGGTGGCCTGGACGGCCGTCTCGAAGCCGTCGCCGGTCAGCTGCTCGGCGATCTCCTTGGTCTGCTGCTCGTCGTGGCCGGCCAGCAGCAGGGTGCGGCCGGAGCCGACGCGGCGGGCGATGGCCCGGCCGATGCTGCCGGGGCCGATGACGACGACGATGTCCTTGCGCTGCGCGCTCATGCCGGTCGTGTTCCTCACGCTCGTGTTCGGATCTGGTTCGGGTCGGTCTGGTTCGGGTCGGGCGGGTTGGGGCTGGCGGCTGAGCCGTTCGGCCTACGCGGACGGGGAGCGGGGCATGCGGTATTCGGCGTCGGTGACCTTGTCCCCCCACACGGTCTCCGGGCCGCCGTCCGGGCCGGGGCTCTCCCACAGCGCCAGGTGTTCCATGAAGCTGTCGGGGGCCGCGCCGTGCCAGTGCTCCTCGCCCGGTGGGGTGTGGACCGTCTGGCCGGGGCGGGCGTCGATGATCGGGCCGCCGCGTGCCTGGACCAGGGCGATACCGGAGACGATGTGCAGGGTCTGTCCCATCGCGTGGCTGTGCCAGTCGGTGCGGGCGCACGGCGCGAACCGCACCAGGTTGGCGCGGATCCGCGAGGGCTCCTGCCCCGCGTGGACGACGTCCCACCACACGTCGCCGGTGAACCATTGGGCCGGTGCCTTACTGGTCGGCTGCCGCTTGAGTACCTCGGTCATGACCGCCACCTCTCCTCGGGCGTCTCCGTGTGTCGATGCGTGTCGATGCGTTACGGGCGGATGAGGACCTTGAGGGCCTCGCGGTCGGCCATCGCCCGGTAGCCGGCCGGGACCTCGTCGAGGGTGACGGTGCGGTCGAAGACGCGGCTGGGCTGGACCCTGCCCTCCAGGACGTCGGGCAGCAGTTCGTCGATGTAGGCGCGGGCGGGGGCGACGCCGCCGGTGAGGGTGATGTTCTTCAGGAACAGCGGGAAGTCCATCTTCACCGTGGGGTACTGGGGTGCGCCGACGCGCGAGACGGTGCCGCCCGCTCGGACGACGCCGAACGCGGTGTCCAGGGCCGTTTCCAGGCCGACGCACTCCAGCACCGTGTGGGTGCCGTCGCCGCCGGTCAGCTCCCGCACCCGCTCGACGCCCTCCGCGCCGCGTTCGGCGACCACGTCGGTGGCGCCGAACTCCCGGCCGAGGTCGGTGCGGGCCCGATGGCGGCCCATCAGGATGATCCGCTCCGCGCCCAGCCGCCTGGCAGCGAGCACGGCGGACAGGCCGACCGCGCCGTCGCCGATCACGGTGACCGTGGTGCGCTCGTTCACGCCGGCGGTCACCGCGCAGTGGTGGCCGGTGGGGAACACGTCGGACAAAGTCAGCAGGACCCACCGGCTACGGATGGTGATCTTCCGGACGGTACGTCGTCTTGAATGTCTCGTCGGCGCGCAGTACGGCAGCACCGTGTACCCGACCCGCACCAGTAACAGAAAACCTTCCAGTAGTCGGCCGGCGGCCCGGCAGGGCACGAGACCGTCGCCCCGGCACAGGCCGCGAGAAGCTCGGGGGTGACGTCGCGGCGGATTACCACGACCGTGCGCCCGAAGCCGCGGCTCGCGGGCCGCCCGCAGTGGCCCGGCCGGCCGGGGAGCCGGCCGGGCCCGCGCGGCTCAGGTGAAGGACAGGAGCATGACCGGCGCCGTGGTGGGGTGGGCGGAACCGCCCGCCGGTTCGACGGTGACGCCGATGCCGCGCGCCCCGTCCAGCGGCCCGGTCAGCAGGAGTACACCGTCGCCCGTGGGCAACAGACCCGCCGGCCGCATAGTCCCCGCGTCGTTGAACCACAGCTCGTACGTGCTGCCCCCGGCTGGGGCAGGCATACCGGAGGCCAGGAACCCGGCCTGGCCGCGGCTGTTCGACCACACCACCGTGCCCACACCGACTCCTGCAGCAGCGGTACCGGTGGAGGTGCGGGCGTCGGGCGCGGTGAGCAGTGCGGCGAAGCGGTCCTGCTGCTGCTGGAGAGCGGTGGCGCGGGCCCGGGCCTGCCCGGCCTCCTGGTGCTGCTGCACGGCCACAGCCCCGGTGCCCACGGCGAGTGCGAGGCAGGCCGCGAGGGCGAGCTTCGGCCAGCCTCTGGCGAGGCGGCCGCGCGGGCGCCCCGGGGTCGGAGCGGTGTGCGGGGCCTCCTGGCGCAGCGTCGGCAGCGCGGCCATCACGCGGGTCTTCAGGGCCGGCGGGGGCAGAACGGCCTGGGCGGCGCCGAGCCGGGCGAGGGTGGCGGCGAACTCGGCGACCTCCTGTGCGCAGGCCGAGCAGTGGGCCAGGTGGCGTTCGAAGTCGGCGCTCTCGGCGGGGTCGAGGGCGTGGGCGGCGTAGGCGCCGGTCAGGGTGTGCAGGTCGGCGGTGCTCATGCTCCTACCCCCAGGCAGTCGCGCAGGCGGATCAGTCCGTCGCGCATGCGGGTCTTGATGGTGCCCAGCGGGGCGCCGAGGACCTCGGCGACCTGGGGGTAGGTGTAGCCGTGGTAGTACGCCAGCGTCAACGACTCGCGCTGGAGTTCGGTGAGTGTCTTCATGCAGCGCCGGACCTGTTCGCGTTCGAGCCGGCCCTCGACCTGCTCGGCCACTTCGTCGAACACCGGGGTGTGGGAGGCCGTCGCCGCGCGCCGGTCGCGGTCGGCGGCGGCCTGCGCGGAGCGAACCCGGTCCACCGCACGACGGTGGGCGATGGTGAGCACCCAGGGCATCACCTCGCCGCGGTCGGCCCGGTAGCGGGCAGCGGTGTGCCAGACCTCCAGCAACACCTCCTGGGCGACCTCCTCGGACTGCGCGGGGTCCCGTAGCACCCGGCGCACCAGGCCGAGCACCGGGGCCGCGACGGTGTCGTAGAGCCGGGAGAAGGCGTCCTGGTCGCCGCGGGCGACCTGGGTGAGGAGTTCTTTGAGGTCCGGGCCCGGCCTTCCGGGGCCGGACAGGTGGACGACGGTACTCATCCGGCCGCTCCTCGGGGGCGGTGGGCGGGCGGCGAGCCCCACGGGCGGACGGCGGGCATCACGGGCCTCCCCAGGACGCGGCCGGAGGAAGAAGGTACCGGCCAAGTGAACAGAATTGCTGGCGTGTGGTCTTCGGGACCGGAGGCCCACCGGATTGGCCAGAGGCCGCCGACAGTTTCGCCGCCGCCGTCAGGCCGCGGACGGCAGCAGGGCCGAAGGCCGACGAACGTGAACCAATCCGGCGGGAACCGGAAGCCGAATCCCTCACAGGAAGGCCGGTGCGCCCGTGTACCGCAACGGGCGGGCCGCGAAGCTCCTCCCTGTCGGTGACCATCGCACCGGCGGCGACGGTCACCCACGGAGCGGTCCCGCCGCCGCGCTGCACGGTGGGACCGTTCCGTCCACCCGCGACCACGTTCGGCCGTTTCCCGCACGAGCGGAGGAGACACGGTCATGACAGCCACACGCCTCGCACGATCCCCCGACGGTTTCGGCGACGACCTGGCGGAGCGCATCGCCCTCGCCGTCACCGAAGGCGACGGCGCCACCTTGGACGTGCTCCTTGCCGTACTGGAGGCCGTCGCGGACGAACCCGTGCCGGCCGGCCGGCCGCCGAGATGCAGCACACGCCGACACCGGCCGGGCCACAGAAGGCCACCGCCCGCCATCGGTCGCGCACTGGCACTCCAGTAGCGTCACGTACCCGCTGGTGGCCGTGCTGCCAGGACACCGGCCTCGTCCGGGCAGGAACCCGGCACCGGCGCCTTCGGTACTGCTGCTCCGTCTGGAGCAATCCCCTCCCCTGTGCGCTCCGAAGAAGCAGTGAGCACAAGGTGGCGGGCCCTCGAAGGCCGCCCGCGATGTGGAGGGCGCAATGACGTTCGCAGTGGACACGTGGCGCACGGACGCGCCTGCGCGGCATTCCGGTGGCACCGGCGGCGGCACGGTCGCCGTGGTCGGCGCCGGGGTAGCGGGGCTGACGGCCGCGTTCCGGTTGCACCGTGCGGGACGTGCGGTGGTGCTGTTCGAAGCCGACGAGCGGCTCGGCGGGCACGCCCACACCCAGCAGGCCGTCGGCGCGGACGGCCGGACGCTGGCCCTGGACACCGGGTTCCTGGTGCACAACGAGCGGACCTACCCGCACCTGGTCTCGCTGTTCCGGGAACTGGGGGTCGCCACCCGCGAGAGCGACATGAGCATGTCGGTGCACTGCGACGGCTGCGGACTGGAGTACGCGGGCGCCCGCGGGCCCGGCGGGCTGATCGCCCGGCCGGGCTCGCTCACCCGCGGCAGGTACCTGCGAATGCTGAGCGAGGTGCCACGCTTCCACCGCCGTGCCCGTGCTCTGCTGGCCGCCCCGGGCGCGGGTGAGCCGACGCTGGCCGAGTTCCTGGCGGCGGGAGGCTTCTCCCGCTACTTCACGAGCCACTTCATGACCCCGCTGGTCGCCGCGGTCTGGTCGTGCGCACCGGAGGCGGCCGGTGACTACCCGGCGCGCTACCTGTTCGCGTTCCTGGCCAACCACGGCCTGCTCTCGATCACCGGATCGCCCCGCTGGCGAACCGTGGTGGGCGGCTCGCAGACCTACGTGGCGAAGATCGCCGAGCAGCTGGCCGTGGTCCACCGCGCTGCTGCGGTGCGGGCGGTGCACCGTCACGCCGACGGAGTGACGGTGACCACTCAGGACGGCCGCACCACCGAAGTCGACGCGGTGGTGGTCGCGACCCACGCCGACCAGGCGCTCGCCCTACTGGCCGACCCCACCCGGACGGAGCGGGAGGTACTGGGGGCGTTCCGCTACTCGCGCAACCCCACCGTGCTGCACCGCGACGCCTCCCACCTGCCCACCGCTCCTCGGGCCCGGGCGTCGTGGAACTACCGGATGGCGCAATGCACCGACGACGCGCAGGGCGTGCGGGTCAGCTACCACCTCAACCGCCTCCTCGGCCTCGATGCGGCCGAGGACTACCTGGTGACCCTGAACGAGGACCCGGACCACCCCGTGGCGGCCGAGCACGTCGTCTCCCGCACCGTGTACGAGCACCCGGTCTACACCCGCCGCAGTGTCGCCGCCCAGGCGCGGCTTCCCGAACTGGCCACCGGGCAGACCGCGTTCGCCGGCGCCTACCACGGCTGGGGGTTCCACGAGGACGGCTGTCGCTCGGGCCTGACCGCGGCCCACGCCCTGCTCGGGGTGAGCGCACCATGACCGCGCACCCACCCGACCCCGCGGCCGAGAGCCCGGCGGCTGCCCTGCCGGGGCCGTGGGGCGCGGCGCTGTACGAGTGCCGGATCGCCCACGTGCGCACCGCTCCGGTGCGCAACGCCTTCACGCACCGCACCTACCTGTGGCTGGTCGACCTCGACCGCCTGCCCGCCATCCCGCGACCGCTGCGATGGCTGGCCTCGTTCCCCTCCGGTGAGCGGGGTGCGTCGCTGCGCCGCGACATCGACCGCTACCTCCTCGACGAGGGCGTGGACCTGGCCGGCGGGCGGGTGCTGATGCTCGCCCACGCCCGCTCGCTCGGGCACGCCTTCAACCCGCTGACCGTGTACTGGTGCCACGACCGCACGGGCCGCCCGGTCTGCACGGTCGCCGAGGTCCACAACACCTACGGCGGCCGGCACCGCTACCTGCTGCGCCCCGACGAGCGCGGCCGGGCCGAGACGGCGAAGGAGTTCTACGTCTCGCCGTTCTTCCCCGCCGGCGGCCGCTACCGGATGGTCCTGCCGCAGCCGGGCGAGCGCCTGGCCCTGACCGTGCAACTGGAACGCGAGGGCCGGCGCCCCTTCACCGCCGCCCTGCACGGCACCCGCCGCCCCGCCACGGCCGCGCGCCTGCTGCGGGCCGCCGTCCGTCACCCCTTCTCCACGTGGGCGGTCAGCGCCCACATCCGCCTCCAAGGCAGCTGGCTCTGGCTGCGCGGCCTGCCCGTCCACCCCCGCCCCGCCCCCGCCGCCCAGACGAAGGTTTCCGCCCCATGACCCTGCCCGCCCAGTCCATCGCGCCCTCGTCACCTGCGCGGGTCGACGCCCGGCAGTGGCCCGACGTGGCCCGGATCCCGCACGTCCCGGCCCGCGCCGCGGTGGCGCGGCGGCTGCTCGGCCGCATCGCACGACGCCGCGGCCTGCGCGTCGAACTGCCCGGCACCCGCCTGCTGGTCCCCGCACCCGCCGGCGCTCCGGTGCTGCGCCTGCACCGTCCCGGCTCGTTCTTCCACCGGATCGGGAAGAGCGGGCTGATCGGCTTCGGCGAGTCCTACCAGGCCGGCGACTGGGACTCCCCCGACCTGGTCGCGCTGCTCACCGAACTGGCCACCGCCCCCGAGACGCTGGTGCCCACCGGGGCGCGGTGGCTGCGCCACCTGTACGTCGAACACCCGCCCGCCGCCGAACTGAGCACGCCCGACAACGCGCGCACGAACATCCACCGGCACTACGACCTCTCCAACGAGCTGTTCGCACTCTTCCTCGACGCCACCCTCTCCTACTCGTCGGCTGTATTCCCGACCGGACCGGGCGGGCTTCCGGCCGCGTCGTGGGACGGCCTGGCCGCAGCCCAGCACCGCAAGATCGACCGCCTCCTGGACCTGGCAGGGGTCGGTGCGGGCAGCAGGGTGCTGGAGATCGGCACCGGCTGGGGCGAACTCGCGATCCGCGCGGCCTCCCGCGGCGCCCGGGTGGTCAGCCTCACCCTCTCCGAGGAACAACTGGCCCTCGCCCGCCGCAGGGTCGCCGCCGCCGGCCTCACCGACCGGGCCGAGGTGCGGCTGTGCGACTACCGCGCCGCGCACGGCGAGTTCGACGCGGTGGTGAGCGTGGAGATGATCGAGGCCGTCGGCCGGCCCTTCTGGCCGGTCTACTTCGCCACCATCGACCGCGTGCTCGCGCCCGGCGGCCGGGTCGCGCTCCAGGCGATCACCATGCCGCACCAGCGGATGCTCGCCAGCAGCGACACCTACACCTGGATCCTCAAGTACATCTTCCCCGGCGGGCAGATCCCCTCCCTCGACGCGATCCGCCAGGCCACCGACCAGCACACAGACCTGCGGATCGCCGCGTACGACTCCTACGGCCCGCACTATGCCGAAACGCTGCGGCTGTGGCGCGAACGCTTCACCGAACGCGCCGACGAGGTCGGCGCCCTCGGCTTCGACCAGGTCTTCCGGCGCATGTGGGAGCTCTACCTCGCCTACTCCGAGGCCGGGTTCCGTACCGGCTACCTCGACGTCCAGCAGATCCTCCTCACCCGCCCGGAGCCCGCCCGATGACCCCCGCCACCCTCCTCGCCCGGCTCCTGACGGGCATGCTCGGCCGCCCGCTCCCGCTGCGGATCAAGGCGTGGGACGGATCGACCGCCGGTCCCGCCGCCGACGGCGCGGTGCCGACCGTGGTGCTGCGCAACCGGCGCGCGCTGCGCCGACTGCTCTGGCAGCCCGGCGAACTCGGCCTGGCCGACGCCTGGATCAGCGGCGACCTCGACGTCGAAGGCGACCTGGCCCCGGCCCTGGCCCGGGTGCGCGGCGCCCTGCTCGGACACGGTCCGATCCGCCCGGGGCCGCAGGACTGGCCCAGACTCCTCGGCGCCGCCGCCCGCCTCGGCGCCCTGGGCCCCCGCCCCGCACCGCCCGGCGGCCGCGCCCGGGTACGCGGCACACGGCACAGCCGCTCCCGCGACAAAGCGGTGATCAGCCATCACTACGACCTGTCGAACGAGTTCTACGCCCTGCTGCTCGGCCCCGCCATGGCCTACTCCTGCGCCTACTGGACACCCGGCAGCGACAGCCTCAAGGCCGCGCAGGAAGCCAAGTTCGACCTGGTCTGCCGCAAGCTCGCCCTCCACCCGGGCACCCGCCTGCTGGACGTGGGCTGCGGCTGGGGCGCACTCGCCATCCACGCCGCCCGCCACTTCGGTGCCCAGGTCACCGCCGTCACCCTCTCCCAGCGCCAGCACGCCTTCGCCACCGCCGCCGTGGAGGCCGCGGGCCTCGCAGACCGGGTGAGCGTGCTGCTGCGCGACTACCGCGAGATCACCGACGGCCCCTACGACGCAATCAGTTGCATCGAGATGGGCGAGCACGTCGGCGACCGGGAGTACCCCGCCTTCGCCCGACGCCTGCACGGCCTGCTGCACCCCCAGGGCCGCCTGCTGGTCCAGCAGATGTCCCGCTCCACGGTGGCACCCGGCGGCGGCGCGTTCATCGAGACGTACATCGCCCCCGACATGCACATGCGCCCGGTCGGCGAGACCGTCGCCGTGCTCGAGCGCGCGGGCCTGGAGGTGCGCGGCGTCGAGGCGCTGCGCGAGCACTACGCCCGCACCATCGACGCCTGGCACGAACGCCTCGACGAGCGCCGCCACGAGTTCACCGCGCTGGCCGGCGAGGCGACCGTGCGGCTGTGGCAGCTGTACCTGGCCGGCAGCTCACTGGCCTTCGCCGAGCACCGGATGGGCGTGGACCAGATCCTCGCCGTGCGCCCCACGGCCGCGGGCGCGAGCGGGGCTCCCGCCACCCCCTCCGACTGGTACCAGGGCAGGCCGTCGTGAACACCGCCGCTTTCGCGATCAACCTCGCCGCCGCGGCCGGGGCCGCCCTCGTGGTGCTGCTGGCCGCCTTCACGATCGGGGTGCGCACCGGCCGCCACCGGGGCGTGGACGTCGCCTGGGGGCTGGCCTTCACTGCCGTCGTCTGGACCACCTGGGCACTGTCTGCCGGGCACGGCGATCCGGGGCGCCGCCTGCTGGTCGCCGTGCTGGTCACGGTGTGGGGGCTGCGGCTGTCCGGCCACATCTGGTCGCGCTCGCGGGGCCACGGCGAGGACCCGCGCTACGAGCGGATGCTCGCCAAGGCCCCGCCGGGGCGGCGCAGCGCCTACGCCCTGCGCACGGTCTACCTGCTGCAAGCGGTGATCGTCTGGTTCGTCTCCCTGCCCGTCCAGGCGGCCCAGTACCTCGCCGCGCCGCTGGGTCCGCTCGCGCTGGCTGCGCTGGCCCTGTGGGGGGTGGGGATGTTCTTCGAGACGGTGGGTGACTGGCAGTTGGCGCGTTTCAAGGCGGACGCGGTCAACCGCGGCAAGGTCATGGACCGCGGCTTGTGGGCCTGGACACGGCACCCCAACTACTTCGGCGACGCCTGCGTCTGGTGGGGCCTGTTCCTGCTCGCCGCTGGAGATCCGGTCGGCTGGGCGTTCGTCCTCAGCCCGGTCCTGATGACCTACCTGCTGGCGTTCGGCAGCGGCAAGCCCCTGCTGGAACGTGGGCTCGGCTCCAGCAAGCCGGGCTGGGACGCCTACGTCGCGAGCACCAGCGGCTTCCTCCCGCGCCCGCCACGCCGGTGAGCCCCTCCCGAGCGGCGCCCCGTCGCCCGACAGCGGTACCGATCACCCGTTGCGGGACGGACCGGCTGCAGGTCCGGTACCTGCCCGAGCGGCCCGTCGCCGCGGTGCTGATGCTGCACGGAGGACGAGCGGACGGCCTCAAGCCGGTGCCGCGGCTGAGCCTGCCCGAGCTGCGCATGCGCTTCTTCGGCAAGCAGATCACACACCGCTGCTGGGGCGGCGACATCCTGCTCGCGCAGGTCCGCTACCGTTTCCGCGGCTGGAACGGGCACCGCGCCGATCCCGTTCGCGACGCAGGCCAGGCCCTCGACGCACTCGCCGACCTCGCGCCGGGGGTGCCGGTGATCCTGATCGGGCACTCGATGGGCGGGCGCGCGGCTCTGGCCGCCGCCGGACACGACACGGTACGTGGGGTGATCGCGCTGGCCCCGTGGTGCCCTCCCGGAGACCCGGTCGCCCACCTGCGCGGAAAAGCCGCTGTCTTCCTGCACGACGAGGCGGACCGTGTCACCTCGGCCGCGCAAACGCGGGCGTACGCACACCGGGCGGCCGCAGCCGGAGCCGACATTCAGGTCGTCGCCATGGCCACCGGCGGCCACGCCATGCTCCGCGGCGCCCGGCACTGGCACCGGCTCGCCGCCGATCACATCGCCGCGGTCCTGTCCCTGAGCACGCACCAGGCGCCCGTCACCGGTCGCCACGGGAGATAGAGCCGTCCCCCGGCGCCCCGCACAGCCCCGTCTCCCCGGCAACCGGCCTGACGAGATTGTGAGGGGCGAGCTCGGGGTTGGACTGTCCGGGTGAACATCCCCTGCAGGCGCCGTCCGTCACGACCCCTGGCCCGAAATACGGGTGCGCCCTCGGCCGGGTTCCCGGACCAGCCGGCGGGAGGCGCGTGCCGGCGGGGCCCGGGAACTCAGGCCGGGGCCCCGCCGCTCACCACGACTCCTCGCACCGGCCCGGCAGGCAGCCGTGCCCGTGTTCTACGAACAGCGGCCGATCCGGTTTTCCCGGACGGATCACGCGTGGGTGAACATCCGCACGTGGCAGTGGCCTTCGGCCTGCGGCCCCGCGCGCCTGCCCTGCGCCGACGGGCGTGGTCGGCGGTCGGGCGCGGTGACCCGCCGTCACCCTGGTGGGTGAATCGCCGGACTTTCCGGTCCACAGGGCAAGCCGACGGCCGGGCAGCGCCGAAGGCATGGCGTACGAGCCCGCGAACCGGCGGGCTCCGGCCTGAGACGGGAGCATGATGGCCACTGAGCACATCGACACCCGGCTGCTCGAAGAACTCACCGAGCAGTCCGAGGACCTGAACAGCGACGCGTTGCGGATCACGCGCGGCGCGCTGATCGACTTCGGGCAGGCGGTCGCCCCCGTCCAGCGCCGTTGGTGGCAGCGCGGCGGTCTGATCGCCGGCGCCGCCGGGATGGCCGCCCTCCTCGGCGGCTCCCGGGCGTTCGCCGACAGTCCCTCGCCGTCCGGGTCCATGGCCGACGACATCATGGCGCTGCAGACCGCCGCGTCGATCGAGAACCTGGCCGTGTCCGTCTACCAGACCGCCGCCGGGCTGCCGTTCATCAAGGACGGCAACAAGACGGTGGCCGCGTTCATCGCCAAGACCACCGGGCAGCACCAGGCCCACGCCCAGGCGTTCAACGCCGCCGCCACCCAGGCCGGCGGCCAGGCCCAGAACGGCCCGGACCCGAAGTACAAGGCCGTCGTCGACCAGGCGCTGCCCACCATCAAGACCCCGGCCGACGTGGTGAAGCTCGCCATCACCCTGGAGGACGTCGCCGCCCAGACCTACACCAGGAACGTCTCCCAGGTCTCCGACGCCGACCTGCGCAAGCTGTTCGCCTCCGTCGCCCCCGTCGAGGCGCAGCACCGCGCCACCCTGCTGGCCGTGCAGGCACTGCTGGCAGGCAACGCTCCCGACCTGATCGCCATTCCGGTCGACCCGGCCAAACTCCCCGCCGCCGCCGGCAGCGTCGGCTTCCCCGACGCCTTCTACAAGACCGACAATGCCTCCCCGATCACCGAAGGGGCCGTGAAGTGACCACCGACCGCACCTGGGAGCCTGCCCTCAGCGAGGCCGAACTCGGCCTCCTCACCCGGGACATGGACGACGCGCACCGCGCCACTCTGCCGTTGATGCGGGCGTCCGCAGCCGACCTGACCGAAGAGATCCGCACCCGCCGCACCGAAGAGGGCGACGGCGGGCTGGACGCGGGACGGCGCCGCTTCCTCCTCGGCGCCGGCGGCGTGACTGCGGCCCTGGTGCTGGCCGCGTGTTCCAGCGGCAGGAACGTCAAGGACGCCGCGCCGACCAGCCCCGCCTCCGGCACGCCGGGCTCCCCGTCGGCGTCCGGCATGTACACGGGTGACCTGAAGGTGGTCGCCCTGGCCGTGGCGCTGGAGAACCAGGCCGTCGGCGCCTACCAGGCCACCCTGGACGCCGCGAAGGCCGGCAAGCTCGGCACCGTCCCTCCGGCGGTCGCCACCTTCGTCACCACCGCCATGGCCCAGCACGCCGACCACGCCAAGGCCTGGAACGCCGTCCTCACCGGCGCCGGCCTGCCCGCGATCACGAACGTGCCGCTGTCCAACCAGCCCGCCACCCTCAAGGCCCTCGGTGCCGCCACCGATGTCGGCACCGTCGCCAAGCTCGCCCTGATGCTGGAGGACCAGGCCGCCCAGACGTACCTCTTCGCGACCTACAACGTCACCAGCCCGGCGGGCATCGCCACCGCCGCCAGCATCGCCCCCGTCGAGGCCATGCACGCCGCGATCCTCAACTACGTGCTGGGCCAGTACCCCGTCCCCGACGACTTCCTCCCCGTCGACAAGGCCGCCAGCCCCACCCTGCTCACCGTCTGAGTGAGGAGACCGAAGACCGGTGCGTGCCCAGGCGCGAGACGTCGACACCCCCGCCCCCCTGGGCACGCACCTCCTTCCCCGAACGGACCACACCCGTGACCGCTGTTCGCCTCCGCGCCGCCCTGGGCGCGGCCCTGCTGACCCTTGCCCTCGGCGCCTGTTCTTCCGGCCCTGCCGGCTCCCGCACCTCGGCCGCCCCCTCCGGCCCGGCCCCCTCCGAAGCCCGGATCACCATCAAGGACTTCCAGTTCCAGCCGGCCCACCTCACGGTCCACCCGGGGCAGAGCATCACCGTGGTGAACGAGGACTCCACCGCCCACACCGTCACCGCGAGCGACAAGTCCTTCGACACCAAGACCGTGAACGGCGGGGCATCAGCCACCTTCACCGCCCCGGAGAAAGCCGGCGGCTACCCGTACATCTGCACCATCCACCAGTACATGCACGCCACCCTCACCGTCAGCTGAGCGGCAGCCGAGCATCCCGTCGCGTACCGAGGCCCACATGCCCTCCACTCACCCGAGCCGCACCTCCGCGCAGAGCCTGTTCCGGGGTGTCCTTCGCCTGGCTGCGACCGCTGGGCTCGCCCTCGACGCGGCCGTTCACGCACGCCTCGCGGGCCAGTACGATGCCGTCTCCGCGACGATCAGCGAAGGCGACCTGTTCCGCGCGCAGGCCGCCGCCGCGGCCCTGGCCGCACTCCTGGTGCTGGCCTGGCGCAGGCGACCCGGCGACCTCTTCGCCCTGGGCGTCGCCGCGGCGGGCCTGGCCGCACTCCTCGTCTACCGCTACGCGGACATCGGCGCCTTCGGCCCCCTCCCCGACATGTACGAGCCCATCTGGTCCACCGACAAGATCACCGCGGCCGTCGCGCAGGGCGTCGCGATTCTGGCCCTGTCCGTCCTTGCAGCCCGCCCGGCCGGCCGTGCCACCCGCGCGGGCTGATCACCGGTCCGGCCAGAAGTCCCCGGCGGGCAGCCCCGTGCTTGCCCCGGTACTGCCCGCACATTCCGCGTTCCTCCGCCACCGATACCGCGCCGCGCCCGCCGGGAGGCGACGGCTTGTTCCTCGTGTCCGCGACGCAGCCCGTTGCGGTGAGTGGTAGCCATCAGTGACCTTCTCGAAGCCCCCGGAGCCCGTGCGTGCCGAAGCCGCCGTCGAGGATCTGGTCACCCGTGTCGGGCACGGAGACGAGAGCGCCTTCAACCTGCTCCACGACGCCGTCAGCGCCGCCCTGTTCCTGATCGTCCTGCGGGTGGTGCGCGACCGCGCCCAGACCCAGGAGGTCGTACAGGAAGTACTGTTGGAGATCTGGGACAAGGCTCACCGCTTCGAGCCGGCCAGGGGCACCGCCATGGCTTGGATCGCGACCGTGGCACACCGTCGCGCCGTGGACCGCGTGCGCACGGCGCGCGCCGCGGCCGAGCGCGACCTGCGGGCCCGCCTGCTCGACCACGTCCCGGACTTCGACGACGTCAGCGAACAGGTCGAGCACCGGCTGCGGCACGAGCAGATCCGCGACTGTCTGCTGGCCCTCACCGACCTCCAGCGCCAGGCCGTCGACATGGTCTATTTCCAGGGCCTGTCCTGCCAGGAGTTCACCGACCGGCTGAACCTCCCGTTGGGCACCGCGAAATCCCGCGTACGGGACGCACTGCTGCGACTGCGCACCTGCATGGAGGACGGAACCTGAAGGTCCACCGCTCTACCCCGTAGATGAGTGAGTGGCCCGCCAAAGCCGCCCGGGGAAGGGGATCACGAACTGGGCTGTCCCGATCCGCCGTGTTGGGCAGGCTCGTGCGAGCCGCGCAGGACGGGGCACGCCAACCGTGGGCGGCGCCGCCCGGGGGAGGTGCCGCCCGGGGGAGGTGCCGCCCGGGGGAGGTGCCGCCCAGTTTCGGTGATGCGGTGTTCAGTTCTTCGAAGCGGCCTGGTCGGGGGCGGGCGTCTGTGCGAGGCGCAGGCCGGCCTGGAGTTCCTGGCGCAGCTGGTCCCCGAGCGGCTGTACCGTCTCTCGGATGTCGTCGGTGAGGTCGGACAGTTCCGGAGCCGCGGTGGTGAGGGCGCGGGCCACCAGAGCTTTGGGGTGCAGGTCCTGGGGGCGCAGGTCGGCGAACTCCGGGCCCAGGTTCTGCTTCAGCTCCTCGGTGCCGTTGCGGGCAAACGTCTGGAGGTTGCGCAGCAGCCGCATCGCGTCGGCGATCAGGGCGGGCACCTTTTCCGGCCCGAAGATCATGACGGCCAGAGCCATCAGGACAGCGATCTTGACCAGGCTGAGGTCGAGCACGTGAAAGCCCCTTGATGTGGAAAGTGGACTCGGCGGGTTGACCGGTGCGGCACCCCACGGTGCGGGGTCACCGGACGGCGTCGGTGAGTTCGCTCGTCTCAACGGCCTGTGCGGTCGGCGTCGGCGATGCCTGGTCGTCGGGCAGGAGCGCACCGGGCCGACGGGCCTTGCGGTGGTCGTGCAGCGAGCAGATGCCGAGGGCTGCGAGGAAGAGCAGGCAGATCGGGACGGCCAGGACCAGCATCGTCAGCGGGTCACCGGTGGGCACGACGACGGCGGCGAACACGAAGATCAGGAAGATGATGATCCGCCACCATCCCCGCAGCCGGGCGGCGCTGACGATGCCGACCAGGTTAAGGACGACCAGCAGCAGCGGAAACTGGAAGGACAGGCCGAAGACGACGACCATCCGCAGGAAGAAGTCGAGGAACTCCTCCCCGGGCAGCACCAGGCCGAAGGAGGCCGGCGTGAAGGAGGCCAGCAGCTCGATCGTCTTCGGGAAGACGCTGTAGGCCAGGGCCGCGCCGGCGGTGAACAGGGGGACGGCCGCGGCTGCGAAGCCCAGGCCGTAGCGGCGCTCCCTGCGGTACAGGCCCGGTGCGATGAATGCCCACACCTGGTAGGACCAGACCGGGCTGGCCAGCAGCACACCGACCACGAGGGCGACCTTGAAGGAGAAGCTGAGCGGGCTCAGCGCGCCCTGCAGGACGAGCAGCCCGTTCGGGCAGGCGGCGGTGGCGGCGCCGACGCCGTGCACGCGGGTGATCCGGCAGGCCGGGCCCGTCAGGGCGTCCACGACCCGCTCGTGGAGGGCCCAGCCCACCGCCGAACCCACCAGCAGGGACAGCGCCACCTTCGTCAACCGGGAGCGCAGCTCCCGGAGATGGCCGCGCAGCGGCATCACGGCACTGTTCGGATTGTCCGCCTGCCGGTCTCGGGATTTCACGGTGGCCCTTCCGCGTCCACGGAGCGGGCTCAGCGCGCGGAGCGCGACGGCTCGCCGACGGGTGCGGGGACCGGCTCGATGCCGCCGCCCTCCAACGCGGCCGCCTCCACCCGCGGGCCGGAGCCGGAGGTGCCCTCGTCCGAGTGAGCGCTGTCCTTCTTCAGCGCGTTCGTCTCGGCCTTGAGGATGCGCAGCGACTTGCCCAGTGCCCGTGCCGAGTCCGGGAGCCGCTTGGCCCCGAACAGTACGAGGACCACCAGGCCGATGATGACGATCTCCAAGCCGCGCGTCTGGAACATTCCCCAGTACCTCAGATCTCCGTGGATGGCCGATGGCCGCCGCGACGATGCCCGCCGGTTCCTGGGAGAGAGGCGGGAGCGTCCTATCGCATCGTCTTCGTGCCCCGCCGGACGGAAGATGGGTCTCCGCACGGCTCAACTTCTCCTTTCACCCGCTCGGGTGAGCGCCGGGGCGTTGAGCTGCGGCGCAGCTGGTCCGGCCGGGTGAAGAACGCTCGCGGGCGGTTGCGAGCCGCCTTGACCTGGGCCGTGCGCCCACACTTCACTTCCGGTGACCGCCCGGCGCCTGGGGCCATGGCCGTCACCTTCGATCGCCTTCCCGCCGGCGCGCATCTGGCGGCGGCGGGATCGTCCACCGTTGCGGGCGGCAATCAGGCCGAGCGGGCGGCCCGCCCATTCACTCCACACCGTTGTGAAGGAGAACCCATGTCCCCGGACATTCCCGCAGCCGACACCCCGCCCGACGGCCTGTCCCGCCGCCGCCTGATGCGCCAGGCCGCGGCCGTCGGCGCCGCCGGCCTGGCCGCGACCATGGCCACCGGCGCGGGCACCGGCTCGGCCGCCGCGGCCGAGACCGCCCCGGTAGCCGACGCGCACCACACATCGGTGCCCGCCCACGACGAGCCGATGATCGTGCACGTGCGCGACATCCGCTCCGGCCACCTCGACCTGTACAGCGGAGAACGCCACCGGCGCGTCCAGGACCCGGTCCTGGCCGCGGCCTTGGCCCGCGCCCTGGCCTGACCCTCCCCCGAACACCGGCCGGCTTCCGGCAGCTCCACCGGGAGCCGGCCGGTCACCCATCCCTGCCCGCACACCCCTGTGAGGTTGAAGTGTCCTCCCACCGCGAAGCCCCCGAGATCTCCAAGGACCCGGTCGCCGACAGCACCGACGTCTACGCCTTCGTCAGCCCCGACGACTGCGACACCGTCACCCTCATCGCCAACTACATCCCCCTCCAGGGCCCGGCCGGCGGACCCAACTTCTACGAGTTCGGCGACGACGTCCTCTACGCCGTCCACATCGACAACGACAACGACGGCCGCGCCGACGTCACCTACGAGTTCCGCTTCCAGGTCGAGGTCCGCAACCCCGACTCCTTCCTCTACAACACGGGCCCGATCACCTCCCTGGACGACCCGAACTGGAACCGCCGCCAGACCTACACCGTCACCCGCGTCGAGGCCGGCGAGCGCCGCCGCGTCCTCGGCGAGCGCCTGGCCTGCCCGCCGTGCAACATCGGCCCGCTCTCCACCCCCGACTACACCTCGCTGGCGAACATGGCGGTGCACCAACTGGACGGCGGCAGGAAGGTGTTCGCCGGGCAGCGTGCCGAGGGCTTCTACGTCGACCTCGGGTCGATCTTCGACCTCGGCACCCTGCGCCCCTTCCAGCAGCTGCACGTCATGCCCGCCTTCAGCCAGGGCGTCCCCGGTGTGAACACGACCAAGGCCCTCAACGTCCACAGCATCGCCCTCCAGGTCCCGATCACCGACCTGACCTGGAGCGGACGCAAGCCCGGAAACGTCACGGACCCGCACGCCACCATCGGCGTCTGGACCACCGCCTCCCGCCGCCAGGCCCGCATCATCAACACCACCGGCCACGACACCGAATCCGGGCCCTTCGTCCAGGTCTCCCGCCTGGGCAACCCCCTGTTCAACGAGGTCATCGTCCCCATGGGGAAGAAGGACCTGTGGAACTCCCAGCCCCCGGCCGACGACAAGAACTTCGCCCAGTACGTCGCCATGCCCGAGCTGGCCAAGCTCCTCCCCGCGCTCTACCCGGGCGTCTTCCCCAACCTCGCCGCCTACACCAAGCCCCGCGCCGACCTGCTCGCCATCCTCCTCACCGGCATCCCGAGCGGCGTCGTCCCCGGCTTCCAGAACTACACCGGCGACACCCAGGCCGACATGCTGCGCCTCAACGTCGCCGTCCCCCCAGCCGCCAACCCCAATATCCTCGGCCTCGTCGCCGGCGATCCGGCCGGCTTCCCCAACGGGCGCCGCGTCTTCGACGACGTCGTCACCGTCGAACTGCGCGCCGTCGCCGGTCTCACCCTCCCGCTGGTCGACCCGTCCTTCACCCCCGACGCCGCTACCAGCGCCATCACCGACGGTCTGACTCCCGCCGACGTCAAGAACCCCTACCTCGACACCTTCCCCTACCTCGGCGTCCCCTACGACGGCTACCACAACCCGTCCAACTGACCGGCCACGTGCTGGGGCGCGGGTGCCTGCACCCGCGCCCCAGCAGGAGAACGACGCCAATCCCCCGGACCGACGAGCGAAGACGAGCCCATGACCCACCCGCACGCCCATCCCCACCCGCACACCCACGCGCCACTGCCCGCCCCCTCCCGCGAAGGCAGCGTCGTCCTGGAGATCGGCGGCACCCTCGGCGCCCTGGTCATCTACACCGGCCCGGCCGACGACGGCCTGGAGATCGAAGTCAGCCCCATCGGCGTCGACACCCCCCGCACCCACGCCGCCGTCCGGCCTCGCCACCTCACCGCACACACCACCCACTGCGCCGTCATCTCCCCTCTCCCCGAGGGCGACTACACGATCTGGCGCACCCCCGACAGCCCGGACACCACCTGCACCATCCGCGGCGGCGAAGTCACCGAGCACCGCTGGTCCTCGGTGCCGAGTAGCAGCGGTACAGCGGTTGGCGCCAAGGGATGATCTTGGTTCCGGGGCGGCCCGACTGGAAGGGTCGCACGCTGGAGGTGTGGCCGAGGACCGGAACGCCGAGCTTGCCGCCCTCGCCCGCCAGGCTGTGGCCGCCGCGGGCGGCCTGCGGCTGCCGCTGGAGCGGATGGGCGATCTCGGCTGGCAGATGCAGGACTACAGCGACGAGGACCTGCTGAACGTCACCTCCGCCCTGCGCGGCACCGCGATCCTGATCGCCCTCGACGCCGGCGTCATGGACCTGTTCCACGAACTCACCGGCCGCCGGGTCCACAAGGTCCAAGACGCCGCCGAGTGGTTCCGAGAGCACGGCGGAGGCGACGACCGGTCATTGCCCGGCCGACCCGTGTCCGCTCTCCCGGCCGCCGGGGATGACCCGCAGGACGGGGCCGGAGGGGCGAACTCGCCGAGGTCGAGGGCGGCGTCGTGTGCAGCAGCCGGGCGGTGTCGTCGGGGAACGGCGGCGCCTTGGTGCCGGGAACGACGGGCTGCAGGATCGCGGCGACGAGCCGGACGGAGTGCAGAGCGGTGGTCGCCCGCGGGTCGATGCCGCCGCGGCGTGGCCGACGTGCCGCAGGGCGTCGAGGCGCTTCTCCAGTTCCAGCAGCATGTCCTGGGCCGGGACGTACGCCGGGTTGCTCCACTCCTCGCTCACCGCGCCTCCTCCCGGCCGGCGGCATCGGTGTCCCCGACGCGAGCTCCGGTCGGCTCCGGGTCGTCGGCCCAGGTGCCGACCGAGCAGGTCTGGCGTGAGTCGAACCCGGAAACACCGTCGAGGGCACCTGTCTCCCGGTGGCCCAGCGACTGTCGGCCGAACGGCTCCGGCCCCACTCGGCCGAGTTCAGTCGCGCACGGCTCCGGCCGCACGTACTTCGGCGAGCGCTTGCCGTGCCAGCGGGCCGAAGCCCTCGCCGTTGCCGGTGTCGATCCACTGGTCGTAGGCGATCTCCCAGACGAGCGCGCCCAGTTGCGCGGCCACGCGCGCGGTCAGGCTCGGGACTCCGCGGCGGTTCAGGGCCTCGATCATCGAGGCTGTGAGGTCGATCCTTTTCAGGGCTTCGCGTTCACGCAGCTCCGAATGGGCGTCCAGCACGGCCTGGCGCCGGGCGCTGTACTCGCGGCGGTCGAGCGTGAAGAACGTCCGGCCGAGCGCATCGAGGGCGTGGGCCACCGCGTCGAGGGGCCCGGCCGCCGGCGGTGCCGAGGCGATCCCTTCGACGAGCAGACCGGCCACCGCGCCCCCGTCGAAGAGCACCTCACGCTTGTCCGGGAAGTGCCGGAAGAACGTGCTCTTGGTGAGCCCCGCGCGCTCCGCGATCTCGATCACGGTCGTGTTCTCGTAGCCGCGCTCCTCGAAGAGGTCGAGAGCGGCGGCGGCGAGTCGTCCTGGTGCGTCGGGTTGCCAGCGAGCCATGGGAGCAGTGTACGGGACTTCATCCCATCACTGATGTAGGGTCCATGAGACCAAGTCCCATCACTGGCCAGGAGAGGTCACCGATGAGCAAAGCTGTGCGTTACCGGCGTTTCGGCGGTCCCGAAGTACTCGAACTGCAGGAGATACCCGAGCCGCACGCCGCCCCGGACGAGGTTCGCGTCCGGGTCACGGCCGCCGGGCTGAATCCGATGGACTGGCAGATCAGCGCCCAGCCCGACATGGCGGCGCGGTTCGGCATCACCTTGCCGGCCGGGTTCGGCAGCGACTTCGCCGGAGTGGTGGACGAGGTGGGCGCCGACGCCACGGGATTCGCGGCCGGCGACCGGGTGTACGGGGCGGCGATCGGCCGGTCCGTCGCGGATTTCGTGCTGGTCAAGACGGCTGCGGGAACGCTGTGGCACACCCCGGAGGGCATCGGCGACGAGGTGGCGGCCACGCTTCCGGTGGCTGCTCTGACGGCCGCCGCCGCACTCGCGGCGATCGGGCCCCGCCCCGGGGACACCGTCCTGATCGGTGGGGCGGCGGGCGGTGTGGGCGTCTTCGCCGTGCAGTTGGCGAAGCTCGCGGGTGCCCGGGTGCTGGGCACCGCCTCCGAGGGCACGTTCGGATTCCTGCGCGGGCTCGGCGCCGAGCCCGTGGCGTACGGCCCCGGCCTGACGGACCGGGTGCGCGCCGTGGCGCCCGAGGGGATCACCGCCGCGACCGACCTGTTCGGAAGGGAGGCGGCCGAGGCGGCGCTCGAGCTCGGCGCGGCACCCGAGCGGATCTCCGTCGTGGCCGACGGCCCCGCCCCGCCGCCCGGTGTGCGCAAGATGGGCGCCCTCGATGCGGATCCGGGCGCCCTGGAGCGGATCGCCGATGCGATCCATGCCGGTGAGATCACGGTGCCGATCGCGGCGACCTTCCCGGTCGAGCGGATTCGCGAAGCCGTGACGCTGCAGGCCGACAGGCACGTTCACGGCAAAATCGTGATCGCTCTGTGAATCGGCACGAGGCGGACTCGGCGACCAGGATTGACAGTCAAGCTGAATCCGCAATTCAGCCCGCAAACTCACGAGGTCGTGTGTGCTGGGCGGTGGCGCGTCGACGCCGTGATCGTTGACTGCGACCTGGGACGGGGGCCCAGTCGCGGTTGGCGACAGAGCTCCAACCGTCACCCCTAGTCCCTGGGGCCGCCGGATGCGGGCACACGGACGCGGCGCGAAACGCCGCGGTGGGCCGTTCGGGTGGTCGTCCCTCGTTCCGGCAGTCCGTCGGCGGAGCGGGTTCGAACGGGAGATGTGCGCGCCGGGGGCACGTACCGGTGTCGCGGTGCGCACGGGCGGGGTCCGGTCTCGGGGTCGGGCCTCGCCACCCCGCGCAACGCGGGGTCGTGGGGCTGTCAGAGAACGATCAGACCGAGCCCGAGAAGGCCGTGCCCGTACCCGAGGCCGTTGCTGCCGTGGTGGCCCTGGCCGTAACCGCTGTGGCTGCCATGGGAGTCTTCGCCGTAGCCGGTGATGTACGAGGCCTGGCTGCTCTCGCTGTAGCTGACGTCCCCGGCCGTAGCCGACACCTGGTGGCTGTAGTCGAACTCGCCGCCCCGCGAGGAGGCGAAAGCGGACCCCGCGGTGGGAACGGCGACGATCCCGGCCGTGAGCAGCACGATGGCGGCGGTACGGGCTATGTACTTGTTCATGGTTCCTCAATTCTCTTGTTGCGGGCGGCTGATGCCGTCGGCTGTGCCCGACGCTAGGCGGTGTGCAGTGGGGCCGCTCGCCGGGAGGCCCGAAAGGCTTGAGCGCGGACGGGAAGCGGCTGGCCCTGGTGCTCGGGGGTTCGTGGCCCGGGCCGGGCAGGGGGTGTGCTGGGGGACTTGGTTGCCCCGTTCGGGTGGTTGGGGCGGGGTGCGCCCTTCCGTCCCGACGCTGGTGTCGGAGTCACAAGAAAAGGAGTTCGGCGGCAACGGTGGTGGGAGTGTGGTCGCAGTGGTCCTCAGGACGCGACCGGTGTGGGTGCGGCCCGCGGCTGCCGGGGACCGGCAGCAGATCGCGGGGCTGATCGCGGCGGACCAACTGGCCTCCCCCTTGGCCACCATGTCGCGGGCGCAGGCGTTCGATTTCCGGCGCCCGGACGGGACGGTCGTTGTCGCCCACGACGGCTTCGGTATGGTCCTGGGCGCAATGGCACTGCGCCGCCGGGCGGCCGCAGGCCGTCTGACCGGGGGTGTGGCGTGGCTGCACTGCCGGGAGAACCCGGAGGCCGCGACCGCCCTTGTCCGGGCGGCGATCGAGAGGGGTTCGGCGCTCGCCGCCATCACCGCCTTCACCAACCCGGGCCCCGCGGAACCCGGCTTTCCCGGTCTGCCCCTGCATGACCGGCCGGTGAGCACCGAAGTATTCGGTGACGCCGGGTTTCGCACCATGGACCAGTGGCTCCTGTTCCACCGGCCAGGGCGGCGCGGTGCGTCCGTGGCCTGCGGTGGCCCGTCGCCGTGGGTCACGCCTGAGGGCGTTCTCCCCGCCCAGCGTCGCCCTGCACTGCCCGCTCTGACCCTCGCCGAGTGGCGTGAGCGTCTCCACCGTTCGCTGGAACGCTTCGACCAGACGGGCGGGGACGGCGCGCTGGCCACCGTCGACCTGCTGCGGTCACTGGCCCTGACCTGAGCCCCGCAGGCCCGGCCCGTTGCCCGGCGTGGGCGGACCGCTCTGGTTCGCCGACGGTTCCGCGCCCGCCGCGGTGCCGCGCGTTCGGGCGGACAGAACCGGGGCCATTGGGGCGGAAAGCCCACTGGAGCCGGCCGGACGCGGAGCGTGGTGCGCTCCCCGGGTCGGTGTCGCGTGCCTTGATGAAAGACCCGGCCCGGCGGCAGAGCCAGCCGGGTCGTCACCTCCGCGCCCGCCTTCCCGCGGCGCGGGGCACCACACGAAGGAGAACTCCGGATGCGACTTCGCGTCTCCACCCGCCGACACCTGGCCCGCTCCGGCACCTGCGCCGTCAGCGTTCTGCTGGCCGTCGTCTCGACCGTGGGCCTGGCCACCGCCACCGGCACCCGGGCCGCGGGCGACGGGTTCGGGCCGCCGCCGATGGGCGAGCACACCGTCCAGCCGCTGAAGAACGCCTGCGCCAGCGGTGAGCCCGAGGACCTGTGCCGAAACATCGGCGTCACCGACGGCTGGTTCAACGGCCACGACGTCAAGTTCCTCTATACCCAGAACTACTTCTGCGACCCGAGCGTCGCCTCCGGCGCCGACAGCGGCTGCGAGGTCGGCCAGAAGTTCAACACCGTCCCGCCCGGCACCACCTCGGAGGAGTTCACCGACCCGCTGTTCATCCCGGTCCCGCTGTTCAGCCCGACCCCGGCCAACCTCCAGTGCCCCGCCGGACCGTGCGTCGACCACCCGATGACGATCGACCTGTCCCGCATCGCCGCGGCCCTCGGCGCCAGCCCGGACGCGCTCAAGAACGTGCCCGTCCCCGGGCACGACCACATCATCGCCGACCGCAACATGGACCGCCCCGAATGGTGGCCCGTCTACGTCATCGGTGTGACCAACCCCGACTCCTTCGCCAAGATCCGGCAGGGCAAGGACCTCGCCACCGCCACCCGCCTCGCCCAGGACCCCAATTCCGGCGTCACCGCCCCCATCCCCACCAACCTCTTCCTGTGGTTCCAGACCCTCGCCGGGACCAGCGACGACTGCCCGCCCGACGGCCCGTACGGCACCAGCGTCGACCACGGAATCCCTGAGAAGAGCTGAAGGCGCAGCACACCGCCACGGGCCTGACCGGTCCGCCGGGCAGCCGGATTCCGAGACCGGACTCCGGCCTCACGCCGGCGCCGCCGAGGAGATGACCTGACGCTCCGTCCGGTAGCGCCCGTGCCGCCCCGACCTCCAGGCCCGGCGGCACGAGCACCCGGTCTTCGGCGCCCGCCCCGCACCGGACAGGCCGCTTGCCGAAACATCACCCGTTCGGCCCATCCACACCGGTGTCACCCAGGGCCCCGCACCCGGCGGCCCGGATTATCCGTGCCTCACGGCGGGCATCGTCCAGGCGGGCGCGCACCGCGTCCGAGCCCACCCCTTGCGAGGCGATTGCCATGCGCGACACAGAACCCGCGCCCGCCGCCGTCTTCTGCGGCAACTGCAACTGCGGCTGCCCCGAACTCTTCTTCGACCCCGCGGCACCGGCCGACCGGCGCATCCGCATCACCGACGACTTCGGCCAGCAGATCCACATGAGCACCGAGCAGTTCGCCGACATCCTCACCCAGGCCAAGAGCGGCTCGCTCGACCACATCACCGCGCAGGGCGCGTAACTCCCGCACACCACCGTGGAGCCAGCCGGGGATCGCCGTTCGGCACGCTCAGTTGCAACCGGTCCGGCGCTTGTCCCGCCGCCCCCGCTCACACCCTGGGCGTGCACGAACTGGCCGAGATGGCAACCGCGATTTCGAGCAGGGCCTCGTCGATCCCGACCAACCCCATGTCCGGGTACACAACGCGTTCCCCGACATCCACCGGCGCCGCGCCCGGCGGCGTGAGACCTGCCGCGGCCACGGGCCCTCACCGCGAGCCGCAGGTCAGGGGCCTGATTCGGCGTTGGTGATCGCATGGTGGTCGCAGGCGACCCTCCGGGTAGTCGTACCGCTAACCTCCGCGAGCCGATCAAGAACCAATGGCCGCTGGAGGAACAAGAAGTGCGCAAGTCACGACGTCCGGGCCGGGTCTACCGCCGCTTCGGATGCCGGGACGCCGACCGGCGCCAGCTCGGCGCAGCATGCCCGCGCCTGCCCGAGGAGGAGCACGGCACGTGGACGTTCGCCGTCGACGTCCCCTCCCTCAGCGGCCGCCGGCGCACCGTGCGCCGTGGCGGCTTCGAGGACGACTTCGCCGCCGAGACCGCGCTGCGGCGCTTCCTCGAAGGTTGCCGGCTGGGCTTCGATGCCGACCCGCACGAGACGGTGGCCGCCTACCTCGCCAAGTGGCTCAAGAGCATGGAGTTCCTGCTCAAGCCCACCACCTACGCCCGCTACCGCACCTACGTGCTCTGCGAGTTGATACCCGTCTTCGGCAAGCTGCGCCTGGAGGAGCTCGCCCACGACCACATCGCCACCTACACCCGCGAGCAGCTCGACGCCGGCCGAGGCCGCCAGGCCGTCTACCATTGCCTCGCAACCCTCTCCAGCGCCCTGGGCACAGCCGTGCGCGCCCACCGCCTGCCCTTCAACGCCGCCCAGCCCCTGCCCATGCGCAGGCCCCGCCCCGACGAACGCGTCCCCTGGACCGCAGAGCAGGCCGTCGCGTTCCTCTCCCATTGCCGCAACGTCGACCCCGCCTTCGCCGGCCTCTTCGAGGTCATCATCGGCACCGGTCTGCGCAAAGGCGAAGCCCTCGGCCTCCAGCGCCGTGCGTGCGGCTCGACGACCGCGTCATGTACATCCGCCACACCCTGTCCTCGGTCGACAACCACGAACTCGTCCTGACCGCCCCGAAGACCAGGAAGAGCCGCAACTGGGTGCCGCTGTCCTAGCGGGTCGCCGCCGCCCTCCAGCGGGCGATGGACCGCAGCACCGCCACTATCAACGGCCACGTCTTCCAGGGCCCCGACGGCCAGCCCCTCCACCCCGCCGCTGGCCACCGGCGCTTCCACGAGCTGCGCGAACAGGCCGCGCTGCCCCACGTCACCATCCACGACCTGCGTCACCTCGCCGCCACCCTCGCCCTGGAGGGCAACGTCTCCATGGCCGTCATCTCCAAGACCCTGCGGCACTCCACACTGTCGGCCACCGCGAACATCTACAGCCATCTGACCTGGGACATCGCCAGGGCCGCCGTGAACACCATCGAGGCCAGGCTCCACCTCGTCGAAGCCCGCACCCGGCACGGCCCGGACGCCCCCGGCTGCCACGTCGGCCCACCCAACCCGCTCTTCAGCCACGCGGCCTGACAGCCGCACCGCTGAAGCCGGCTCGGCTCTCCCAGCCGCTCCGGCCCCCAGGACCGACAAGCAGCCGGGATTCCCGGCTCACAGCTGACACCCGATAAACGTGCAGACCGTCGAAGCAGATGACGCCGCAGGTTCTGTCGGCATGCCCATTTCCCGCGAATCCGGGCCCGTTTCCGCGCCGAAGAGGCAACCAGTCCGCGATCGACGACGCGCGGATTCCCAGACGAATGAACAAATGCCCATCGAAGCCCTCCCCCACGAAACCCCCACCCTCGTCCTCCAGCTCCTCGACGCCGGCACCGCTCACCGCGACCGGCTCGTCTAACCAACCTGCGTCGGCCACAGAAGCCAGCCGACGATCAGCTGCCCGCAGGCCCCTTGTCGGGAGATCAAGGAGCTGGGATACATCGGCAGCCTCAACCTGCTCTACCGCTACATCACCCAGGGGCGCGCCGAGGGCGACAGGCCGGTCACCACCCCGCAGCGCTTCGCCCGCCTCCTGCTCACCCGCCCCGGGAACCTGCGCGACAAGGACACCGCACTCCTGCGGGAGCTAACCCAAGCCTGCCCCGAGATGACCGAACTCGCCCGCCTCACCGCCGAGTTCGCCCAGCTACTGAAACCAGCGGAGGGAAACGACGCCAAGCTCACCGACTGGATCACCACGGTCCGCGCCGCCGACCTGCCCCACCTGCACTCCTTCGTCAACGGCCTGGAACCCGACCACGCCGCCGTCGACGCCGGACTCACCCTCCCGCACCACAACGGCCGCACTGAGGGAACCAAGCGGATCATGAGGCAGATGCACGGCCGAGCCGGGTTCCCCCTGCTCCGCCACCGCATCCTCCTCCGCTGATCACTACACAGCGCTACCACCGATTACGGGACAGAGCCGGAATTCTGATACTCCCTTCAGCCGGGATCGGCGGGCACTGTGTCGAGTGCGTCCAACCAGTTCTCCGGCAGTGCGGTGGGCGGGCGAACGGATCGGTCGTGGACGAGGGTGAAGCGCACCCGGCCGCACGCGCGGGTGAAGGAGATGTAGGCGGTCAGGGTCTCGTCGGGTGGGAAGAGCGCCGAGGCGCCGGTCATGCGGGCGCCGGCGACGCGGGCGGGTTCGGGGTACGTCATCGAGGTCACGACGGCCGCGGTGGCGCGGGTGTGGGCGCCGGCGGCTGCCGTGGCGAGCCTGTCCGGCAACAGGGCGAGGGCGGCGCGGCGGGAGTCCTTGGCCCGGTGGCGACGCAGTGGTTCGGTCGTGCGGCGCACCAGCCGTACGGCCTCGCCCAGGTCCCGGGCCGTGGTGGGCAGGAGGAGCCGGTATCCGAGCATCCGGTTGCCGGGGGCGTGGCGTTCGGCGTTCGTGCGGTACGACATCGGGACCGCGACGGGGAAACCGCCGGGGCCTTCGGCGGGCCGGGAGCCGCGGGGGGCGCGCCCCAGGGCCAGGGCGAGGGCGGCGAGGCAGACGTCGTTGACGCTCGATCCATGGCGGTGGGCCAGCTCCCTCAGGTGGCGCTCCGACGCATCCCGCTCGTCGACCGAGTAGCGGCCGGACGTTGCGGGGTGGCCGGTGGCGGGGTCGCGCGGCCGTGCCGCGCGGGACGCGGCGGCCAGTTCCCGGGCGGCGTGGAGGATCCCGCGCACGGTCGGCCGTGCGGGCGGGTGCGGGAACGGGCCGGGGGTCGGGTCGTCGGCGGCCAGGGCAAGGAGCGTGTGGGCGCCGCCGATCCCGTCCTGGACGGCGTGGTGGATGCGGTAGCACAGGTGGAAGCGGTTCACGTGGCCGACGCGGATCACCCGCAGGTCCCACGGGGGGTGCGGCGGGGCGGGCAGGGGCCGGGCGAGGAGATCGGCCAGGAGGAACGGCAGGTCTGCGGCCGTCGCGGCCTGTTCGTAGCGCAGGTGGACGTCGGGGTCGGGCGGCTCCGCGCAGACGGGGAACACCCGGGCGTCGTGTTCCGGGCGCAGCACGGTCAGTGCGGGCAGGTGCGGGGCCCGCTGCCGGATCCGGGCGGCAAGGTGTTGCGGGTGCGGGGCCCGGCCGTCGAAGTCGAGTACGAGCATGGCCATCGGGACGCGCCCTGGCCTGTCGGGCCCGGGCGGGAGGAAGAGCCGGTCGAACGGGCTGAGCGGGTGGGCGGTCGGCGGCCGGCCGCTCGGCCCGGTGGCCGTGTGGCGCTGTGGGGTGCGGTGCACGGTTCAGCGCACCCTGGGCCGGTGGATCTGCGGCCACGGGGTGGGCATCTCGCCGACGGGCACCTCGATCACGGTGGGCAGGCCGCCGTGGGAGAAGGCGGTGCCGATGGCGGTACCGAGGTCTTCGGGAGTCTTGACGCGTACGCCGTGGGCGCCGAAGGACTCCGCGAGGCGGACGAAGTCGGGGTTGTGCAGTTCGGTGGCCACGGTGTGGCCGAACCGGTTGCGCTGGGAGCGGGCGACGTTGCCGAACGCGTTGTCGTTGAACACGACGGCCACGACCGGGATCCGGTGCAGGACGGCGGTGGCGAGTTCGTTGCAGGTGTAGAGGAAGCCGCCGTCCCCGGAGACCGAGAGGACCGGCCTGTCCGGGTTCGCGATCCGGACGCCGAGGGCTGTGGCGAAACCGAAGCCGAGGCATTCCTGGTAGGTCGAGATCACGTACGTGTACGGCCGCAGGACGGGGAAGGCCAGCCGTGCCGCGAGGCCGATCTGGGTGAGTTCCTCGACGAAGAAGCCGTCGGCGGGCAGTGCCGACCGCATGGCGGCGAGGTACTCCAGCTGGGGCTCCAGTAGTCTCACCTCGGCCGCGGTGTCGCGGCGGGCCTGTTCGACCGAGGCCCACCACCGCTCGCGCGGCGCGTGCTGCGCCGTCCCGTCGGCCAGGGCCCCGAGCGCCCGGGCGGCGTCGGCGAGGAGGCCGGCCGCGGGTGCGGCGACGCGGTCGAGTTCGGCCGGGTCGAGGTCGATTCTGATGACCTTCAACCGGTCGTCCAGGCCCCACTGCAGCTGAGGCCGCATCAGGCGGGTTCCCGCGGCGAGCACCACGTCGACCTGCGGCCAGAGGCGGTGGGCGGCCTGGAGGGGGATCGCGAGTTCGTGGTCGTCGGGCACGATGCCGCGTCCGCCGGTGTCCGCGGTGACGGGCGCGTGCAGCAGGCGGGCGAGCCGGGTGATCTCGGGGGCGGCTTCGCGGGCGCCGCTGCCGACGAACAGCAGGGGCCGCTCGGCTTCCGTGAGCAGCCGTCGTGCGTGCCGGACGGCGTCCGGATCGGGCGGCCCGTCGGCCGGCGGGGCCGGCCAGGGCTGGGCGGCGGCGGCCCGTGCGGTGAGCACGTCCGCGGGAATCTCGACGGCGACCGGACGCGGACGCCCGTGGCGCAGCCGGTGGAACGCCTGCCCGAGCACGGCGTCGGTCTGCTCCGGGCGTTCGACCCTCGCCGCCCAGCCGGTCAGGCTCCGCAGGATCGTCAGCTGGTCCGGGAGTTCGTGCGGCAGGCCGTAGCCGCGGCCGATCGCCGGTGCGGCGATCTGCCCGGCCAGGCAGAGCATACGGGCGTCTCCCGAGTATCCGAGCGCGAGTCCGGCCGAGGCGTACAGCACCCCGGCGCCGGAGACGCATGCGAAGACGCCGATCCGGCCGGTGGAACGTGCGTACCCGTAGGCCATCATGGCGGCCGCCTGCTCGTGCCGGGAGTGCACCAGGCGCACACCGGCACGGGCGAGTTCCCCCAGCAGCGGGTCGATCTGCTCGCCGGGCACGGTGAAGACCACGGACACGTCCTGCTCGACGAGCCGGTCGGCGATCCGGGCGGCGACACTCACTGCCACCGGCTGCTCCTCCCCTTGTGTCCGGCTCCGCCGGCCCATCCGCCGGCCGATCGGGCGGGTCCGCGCAGGCTCGTGTCCGGACCACGATCCGTGTGACCGGGGGACCGCCGGTGCCAGTGTCCCGTCGCCGCCCCGGTGCCGACGGACGCGCATCACCCACATGGCTCACCTTCCACCGACTGATCACCCGTCCGGGCTACGGATCGAGGGCGCCATGACGCGCCGGCTGCTCAGCGGGTACCGGACGGCGGGGACCGTATCCGGCCCGGACGGTGCCGACCACAGTCTCGGCGGTGGCCCGGACCACGGCGGATGGCGTACGGCGCACCGGCGCGGTCCACTGGAGGACCGGCCCCTCGTCGGGCACGGCCGCCGCCGTCGTCGCGGGCGGACACGCCCGGGCGCTCACCGGCAGCACGACCGTTTCCCGACCCCACGCCCCGGGCGGGCCCGTCGCGCCCCACCGGGCCGGCCGTGCCCGCCCGGGACCGCGCGCCCGAGCCCGCCCCGTCTTCAAGGAGCGCCTCCATGATCCCCGTGCTCATCGCCGCCGCCGCGGCCCTCGGCATCACGTACGCCGCACGTCGCCTGTGGGCGCTGTCGTCGGCGGTCCGGCTCCGGGGATTCGAGCGGATGAACAGGGGGCCGCTCGTCATGGTTCCGGGCGAGAGCGTCGGTGCGGACTGCTTCAAGACGCTCTACCGCCACCCCGCGACGCGCCGCCGACGCCAGGGCGCGGCCCTGTCCAACCTGCACTTCTACTGGCTGTGGCCGAGTGCCGGGATCCACCAGGAGAACCTTGAGGACGGGCCCGGGTACGACCGGGTCGCGGCCGCGACGCGGCGCCTGCTCGCCGTCCCGCCCGCCCGGGCACACCGGACCGCGGCGCGGTTGACCACCGAGGCCCTGGAACGCCTGGACGCGCGCAGGCCCACCGCACTGCGCGTGCGTGACCTGATGACGCCGGTCTGGGCCGAGTTCTTCTACGAACTCGTCTTCCGCGAACCCTGCCCCGCGGCCACCCGCGCGCTCATCGTCGCCAACTCCGACAACGTCCTGGGGACGATCAAGCACATCACGCCCCTCGACCTGCGCGTGCGCCGGCGGCTCGTGGCCGTGCTGTCCGAGCGGCTGGCCACCGGCCGCCCGGTGCCCGCCCTCCCGGACGCCCTCACCACCCGTCAACAGGCCCTCTACCTCCAGGGTGTCTTCTTCGGCACCGGCGTCGCCCAGATGTCGGAGGCGGTCGCCCACCTGTGCATGAACCTGGCGACCCGCCCGTCCCTCCAGCACAAGATCACCGCCGATGCCGACGGCCGGCTGCTCGACGCCGCGATCCAGGAGTCGCTGCGGCTGTTCCCGCTGTTCGGCATCGCCCACCGCGTCACCACCGCGGACATCGAGATCCCCGGCTTGAGCATCCCCCGGGGCACCGTGCTCTGCTTCGACTACACCGCCTACCAGCGCCAGGGTTTCGAGCGCCCCCACGACTTCCTGGCCGAACGCTGGCTGCACCAGGACCCGCGCACCGCCAACCACGCCCCCTTCGGCGTCACGGGCAACCGGCCGTGCCCGGCGCGCGGCATCGCGCCCGGCCTCATCGGCGCCGCCGTACGCGAGATCCTGCGGTGCCACACCCTCGACACCGCCGCCCGGCACACCCGACCACTGCACAACCGGGGCCCGTGCATCCTCACCCCGCGCCCCGCCACAGCGGCCGCAGCGCCGTCGAGCCGCGACGGCACCGGACTGCTCCGTCTGCGCATGCGCGTACGCGACCAGGCTGACGAGATGTACTACCGCATCGCCCAGATCGTCATCGGCACCCGAACCGTGCGACGGGCGGAGCGAGCCGGACTCTGCGACCGAACGTTCGAAGACCGGGAACGGACCTCCACCTGACAGGGCCACCGGCCCCCCGGAGGCCGGAGCAGCGGGTCCGGACAGCGCGTCCGGCTCGGGCGAACGCCGGACAGCACACCCGGCGTGTCCTACGGTTGCCACGAGGACCGGCATGTCGTCGTGCGGCAGCCGCCGTCGCGGCGAGGACCGGTTCGCTCCTCACCGTCAGCCGAACGGAGAGCACCTCATGCACCGCAGAGTATCCACTGCCCCTGCCGCGATCACGGCCCTGCTCACGGCAGGACTGCTCACGCTTGCACAGCCCGCCCACGCCGCGGGCACCGCCGACCTCTACGCCACACTGAGTGCGTCGGCGGTCGCGGGGACGGTCACCTACCGGACCCACTTCGACAACGCGGGCCCGGACAGGGCCGCGGGCACCGTCACCGCCACCGTGACGCTTCCCGCCCAGACCACCAGCGCCACCGTCGACCTCGCCGACTGCGCCTACGACAACGGCACCAAGACCGTCACCTGCGACCTGTCGGGCATGCCCGTCGGACAGGGCGTCATCCCCGTCGTGACGGCGCAGATCAGCCCCCTGGCCCTCGGCACCCTCACCGCCACCGCCCGCATCACCGGCACCGACCCCGATCCCGACCCGGCGAACAACACCGCCGCAGCGCCCTGCACCGCCCTCACCGGCCTCCTCATCCTCTGCTGACCCCGCGCCGGGACGCGTACACCGGCCGAGCGCCGCTCGGCGGGGAGGCCTGCGATCCCCCGGGGCCGAGTCGGCCGGTCCCCGTCGCCGGGTGTCGGCCCCCAGGCCGTCCGCCGAGGCCGAACACCCACTCCGGGCCGACCGCGCGGGCACCGCTCGCGCTCGTCGGACCGCCGCGGGGCGGTGTTCCTCCGCCCTGCCCCGGGGGCCGGTCAGCGCGGACCGGAGTGCTCCGCGCGGCCGGTGTCCTTCGGCGGCTGGCCTGAAGTGGTCTTCCCGTGGCCCATCCAGAGGAACTACTCTGCGCGTACGGATGGTTGCTGAACGTGTCCGACGGTGTGTCGTGGGTCGGGCGGGATCCCGTCCGCCCTGCGGCACGAGCGCGCCTGCCCGCGTGCTCCTTCACGGACGGTGACCAGGAGAACAACGTGATGGGAGTCCGCAGGTGACGAGTCCTCGCGATGCGTCGTTGACCGGTGACGAGACGATCGAGACGTCGTTCGGCACGATCCGCCTGGAGCAGAACTACCCGACCGACGAGTCCTCCGCCCTGCTGCTCGACCAGCTCGACCTGCAGCGGGCCTGTCAGGCGTACCTGTGGTTCCTGCCGCTGATCGGCGCCGCGACCTGGCGCGACCAGGCCGCGGAGACCTTCGGTGCGAGCGGGTTCGGCGACTTCGTCGTGTACCAGACGCTCCGCGAGAAGCGCGGCATCCTCACCGCGAACCTGACGACCCCGTACATCGGGAGCTTCCTGAGCCTGGCGGACGGGCCGGTGCTGTTCGACTACCCGGCCGGACCCACCGCCGGCGGGGTGTTGGACTTCTGGCAGCGCCCCGCAGTGGACCTGGGCCAGACCGGGCCCGACGGCGGCGAAGGCGGCGGGTACGTCGTCCTGGGCCCGGACGCCGACGCCACCCCGTACGAGGACTCCGGCCGGGTCGTGGCGCGCTGCGCGACGGTGAACTGCCTGATCCTCTTCCGGGTCCTGGACTCGGACCCCAAGACGATGGAGTCCATCAAGGACAACTTCCGGATCTGGCGGGAGGGATCGGACCCGGCGCCGGCGCGCTTCATCGAGGACGTGGACCGGGAGTGGAGCGCCACGCCCGCCCGCGGCCTGCGGTTCTGGCAGGACCTCGACGCCGCCCTGCAGCAGGAGCCGGTGCGCGAGGTCGACAAGGGCGTCATGGCGATGCTGGAGCCGCTCGGCATCGCCCCCGGGCAGCCGTTCGCGCCCGACGCCCGGCAGAAGCTGATCCTGGAGAACGGGGCGGCACTCGGCGAGCTGATGGCGCGCGCCAACCAGGTCAACCCCCGCTACACCTCCCCGTACTGGGAGGGCACCGGCTGGTACAAGAGCTTCGACTTCGTCCTGGAGCAGGAGACCGACACCGTCCTGCAGCTCGACGAGCGCGCCACCTGGTTCTACGAGGCCGTCGGCAGCAGCGAGGGCATGGTCAACCCGAGCCCCCGGGTCGGCCAGGTCTACATGACCACCAAGCGCGACGGCGACGGGAAGCTGATCCGCGCCGACCGCACCTACCGGCTTCACGTTCCCGCCGGCGTCCCCGTCGCCCAGTTCTGGTCCCTCACCCTGTACAGCGAGGCCACCCGCCGCCCCTACGACAACGGCGGCACCGAGATCCGCGACGTCAGCCTCGACAGCCGCGACGACCAGCTCGCCTTCAACGACGACGGCAGCATCGACCTCTACATCGGTCCCACCGCCCCCGACGGCGCCGAGAGCAACTGGATGAAGACCACCGGCGACGACGGCTGGTTCGTCTACTTCCGCCTCTACGGGCCCACCGAGGCGTTCTTCGACAAGACCTGGGCCCTGCCCGACTTCACCGCCCTCTGACCCACCCCGCCCGACCGCCGTCTTTCCGTACCGTACCGGGAGGTTGTACTGATGACGTCCATGTTCGAGCGTTACCGGGAGCTGGCGTCGCTGCCGTTCGACGGGGGATACCCCACCCACAGGGCGGCGCGGACGCTGGACGAGGAGCTGTACTTCCAGCGGGCCGTGCAGACGTACCTGTGGGCGCTGCCCGCGGTGAACGTGTGCGCGATGCGCGACGGCCTGGGTGGGGCGTTCGGCTACGGCTACCAGGTGGTCGCGGTGTTCGAGCAGCGGCTGAAGCCGCGCACCGTCATCACCACCCCGAACTGCGACGTCATCTACGGGATGGCGTTCGCCGACCTGAGCGTGACCGGCCCGCTGGTGGTCGAGGCCCCGCCCGGCATCCAGGGCCTGGTCGACGACTTCTGGCACCGCCCGCTGACCGGGCCACTGATCGACGGCGTGCAGTACCGCGGGGACATCGGCCTGCCCGGCCCGGACGCCGGCAAGGGCGGCCGCTACCTCGTCGTCCCCGACGGCCTGGAGCCGGAGAACGAGGGCGACTGGGACGACTACTTCGTCTACCGCAGCACCACCGACGGCATCTACTTCCTCCTGCGCGGCTTCTTCACCTCCGTCGACGACCTGTCACCCGGCGTCGAGTCGGTCGAGAGCATCCGCTTCCACCCCCTGGCGGGCGACACCGCCCCGATGCAGTTCGTCCACGCCTCCGACACCCCCGTCGACGCCCTCTTCCCGCGCGACGCCGCCTTCTACGACGCGCTCGACGCGTTCGTCCAGGCCGACCGGGTCGACCAGGTGGACCCGTACATGCACGGCGTCCTGGCAGCCCTCGGCATCCGCAAGGGCCAGCCCTTCGACCCGACCCCGCGCCGGCGCGAACTGCTGGACCTCGCCGCCCGGACGGCCTGGAAGATGGCCAAGACCGCCGCCGCCGAATTCGACCGCGAACCGGACGCCCTGTGGTGGGCCGACCGCCAGTGGGTCGCCCACGCCAAGACCAAGCAGGACGACTTCTGGCACACCCTCCTCGACGAGGAGTTCCGCGACCGCACCACCGGCCACACCGACGTCAACGCCAAGGCCCACATGTTCGTCAACCACTACTCGGTGAGTACGGGCATGATGGGCTCCACCGTGGGCGCGGGCGCCAAGTACGCCAACGCCTACCGCGACCACGACGGCGACCTGCTGCGCGGCGAGGACACCTACCGCATCGACCTGCCCGCCGACCCGCCCGCCCAGCTGTTCTGGTCGCTGACCCTCTACGACGCCGACACCGCGGCCGAGGTCGATGCCGACGGGCAGACCTTCTCCTCCCTCAACGGCATGAACGACATCGTCTTCAACCCCGACCAGTCCATCACGCTCCACACCGGACCCGAACGCCCCGACGGCGCCCCGAACTGGATCAGGACCGTCCCCGGCCACGGCTGGTTCGCCATCATCCGCTTCTACGGCCCCGAGGAAGCCTTCTTCGAAGGCCTGTACAAGCCCGGCGACTTCGTGAAGGTCACGACCGACCCCGCCGCCTGACCGGCCCCTGCCGACGAACCCCCGCGGTCGGCCTCCCGAACCTCACGGTCGGGAGGCCTACCCATCCGCTCCACGAGGCCCAACGGCTCCACGAAACCCGAACGCGACAAGCGTGCGGCGGGGTGACGCACTGTTCCGGTCGTGCCCCGGACCGTGCGCTCTCGTTGATCCGGTGCGGACGCGGTGCGTCCGGCGGGGGGCGGGCGTCGAGGCCAGCCCCGTCCCTCGGTCCGTGATCCTCTCCGAATCGAGGCACCCGTGCACCCCTGGACACCTGCTGCGAACGTCTGCCCCTCCCCGCCCGGCGAACCCCGCAGGGCCGCCGTGACCGGAGCCCTGGTGGGGGCGCTGGCCGTCGTGGTCGCCGGCCTCGCCGCCCCGTCGGCCGCCTTCGCGGCCGCGAAGGCGGCCGGCCCGGCGCACCCGACGGCGTACGTGGCGAACTTCAACGGCAACAGCGTCTCGGCCATCGACACCGTCACCGGTGACACCGTGGCCACCGTCCAACTGGGCAAGCACGCCGAGAGCGTGGCCATCGCCCCCGACGGCACCCGCGCCTACGTCGCCCACGGCTCCGACCGCGCCATCTCGGTGATCGACACCGCCACCAACCGCGTCACCGCCAGCTTCCCCTTCGGGCAGTACCCGGCCGACATCGCGATCGCCCCCGACGGCACCCGCGCCTACGTCGCCGACAACTTCGCCGGCACGGTACGGGTCCTGGACCTGGCCACCGACACCCAGCTGGCCTCCATCCCCACCCCCGACAACCCGGTCGCCGTCGCGGTCACCCCCTCCGGCCGGGAGGTGTACGCCGCAAGCGCCACGACCGGCCAGGTCCGCGCGATCGACACCGCCACCGACACCGTGACCGCCACCATCGAGGTCGGCGGCGGTCCCCAGAGCCTGGCCGTCTCGCCCGACGGCCGCCACGTCTACGCCGGGGACGTCGCCGGCGGCGCGGCCGTCGTGATCGACACGGCCACCCACACCGTTACCGCCACCGTCCCCACCGGCAAGAGCCCCAGCTCCGTCACCGTGTCCGCCGACAACTCCCGCGCCTACGTGGCCAACGCGGACGACAACAACGTCTCCGTCATCGACACAGCCACCAACACGGTGACCGCGACGGTCCCGGTCGGCCGGCAGCCCGCAGGCCTCGCACTCACTCCAGACGGGCGCAGCCTGTACGTCGCCGACTTCAACAGCGCCAGCGTCTCGGTCGTCGACACCGCCACCAACGCGGTCACGGCCACCAAGGCGGTCGGCCGCTCCCCGCGTCGCGTCGCTATCACCCCGCCCGCGGACCTGGGCCTCGCCCTGAAGGCCACCCCCGTTCCGGGAACGGCCGGCCGGATCGACTACACCGTGACCCTCACCAACCGGGGCCCCGCCGCCGTCACCGGCGTCACCGTCACCGCCACCCTGCCCGAGGGACTCACCGCCGACAGCACCGGCTGCGCCACCGCCCCGGGCACCGTGACCTGCGCCCTGGCCGATCCGGCCCCGCGGACGAGCGAGACCCGGGCCTTCAGCATCCCCGTCGCGCTGCTTCGCCTCGGCACCCCCTTCACCGTCACCGCGGCCATCTCCGCCTCCACTCCGGTCGATCCGAACGCCGGCACCAAGTCGGTGAGCCGCACCTGCACGGCGACGACCGCTCTCGTCATCACCTGCACCTGATGGACCGAGAGCGCAGCCGCCTCCGCCTACAGCCACGCCCCGGAGGCCTGCTGAACCGACGCCCCCGATCCCGCCGTCCCGCGCCGGGTGAGGGTGTTCGCGCCGGTGAGGCGACACACCACGCCATGGATCATCGCCCGACACACGGTGTCTTCCTCACCTCGTGTTGTGGAAGGCGCCGGCGAAGACGTCGACCGCACGGTCCAGGAGTTCGGGGGTGTGCCGGGCGGTGATGTTCACGCGCAGCCGTGCTCGTCCTGCTGCCGCGGCGGGGTGGACGAACGGGACGACCATGACTCCCCGGTCGCGGCAGTGCGCGCCGATCCGCAGGGCCCGCTGGTCGTCTCCTACGAAGACGGGGATCACACCGCTGTGGTGTTCGGGGAGATCGGCCGGAACCAGCGCCTCCTTCTGGGCCCGGGTGATGAAGTGCGCCACGTTCCGACGCAGCGTGCTCCGTCGGAGGTCGCCCTCGGGGCTGCCGATGAGGTCGAGCGCCGCCAGGGCCGCGGCTGTTGACGCGGGCGACATCGCGGCGCTGAAGACACAGCCGGGGGCGGCGATGCGCAGGAGTTCGACGAGTCCGCGGGGGCCGGCCACGAAGCCTCCGCTGGCGGCGAACGCCTTGCTGAGCGGAGACATGATCAAGGTGGTGCGGTCGGGCGTGAGGCCGTAGTGCTCGTGCACGCCTCGGCCGCGATGCCCCAGGACGCCCAGGCCGTGGGCCTCGTCGACGTAGAGCAGCGCACCGTGGGCGCGGCACAGTTCCACGATCTCCGGCAGGGGCATCAGGTCGCCGTCGGCGCTGAAGACCGAGTCGCTCACGACCAGCTTGGTCCGGTCGGCGGGTGCCTGGGCGAGCAGTTCCCGCAGGTGTTGGACATCGTTGTGCCGGTACGGGTGCACGTGGGCGCCGCGTGCCCGCGCCAGTTGGCAGCCGTCGATGATGCTGGCGTGGTTGAGTTCGTCGGACAGGATCCAGTCGCCGCGTCCGGCGAGCACGGGGATGACCGTGCTGTTGGTCTGGTACCCGGAAGGGAAGAGGACCGCGGCCTCCTGCCCCGCGAAGTCTGCGAGCCGTCCTTCGAGTTCGCGGTGCGGGCGCAGGGTCGCGGAGGCGACCGCGGTGCCGTGCCCGCCCGCGCCGTGGTCGTCGATGGCCTGCTTGGCGCGGGCGTTGATGGCGGGGTCGCCCACGAGGCCGAGGTAGTCGTAGGTGGTCATGACCAGTTGCTCGGGTTCACCCGGATAGGTGACGGAGATGCCGTCGAAGTGCTCCGCTGCTCGCATGTAGAGGTCGGGCGCGGTGCCCTGGCCGACACTGCGGGCGCGGACGGTGCGCTCGACCCGCTCCAACGGGTGGGCCTGGTTGGAGGCCTCGTGCATGTGGGGTCTCTCCTGTCGATTCGATCGCATCGGCCAGGATGCGGCGGCCGTCCAGGGGTCCGGCCGCACGACCGATGTCGGGCAAGGCTAGGGGGAAGCGGGCGGCCGAGCGGAGCGGTCTTTCGCCACACTGGGCCCGAGCGGCCCGCACACCAACGGTTCAAGGGAGTTCACCCCATGGGTGTTTTCGACGACAGGATCTGCGTGGTCACCGGTGCTTCCTCGGGGATCGGGCTGGCGACGGCCCGGCTGCTGGCGGGCGAAGGCGCCACGGTGGTGCTGGCCCAGCGCAGCGACGGCGGCGCACTCGCTGCCGAGCTGGGCGGGATGTACGTGCCCACGGACGTCAGCGACGCGGTGAGCATCGAGGGCCTGTACCTGAGGGTCGGCAAGGAGTTCGGCCGGGTCGACGTGCTGGTCAACAACGCGGGAATCATGGCCGAGGTCGAGCTCGACGATCTGGACGGCGCCGAGTTCCACCGCGTCCTGGAGGTCAACTCCACCAGTGTGATGCTGGGGATGAAGCATGCCGCCCGCCTGATGCCCGCGGGTTCCGCGATCGTCAACAACGCCTCGATCGCCGCCCGCCTCGGACTGACGGGGTACGCACCGTACGCGGCGTCCAAGGCCGCCGTCGTGTCGCTGACCCAGGTGGCCGCCATGGAGTACGGCCACCGGGGCATCCGGGTGAACTGCGTCTGCCCCAGCTCGGTGGAAACGCCCATGCTCCAGAAGTCGGCGGGCGGCGACCTGGAGCGGGCGGTCAGCCGGCTCGCCTCGCCCCTGGGCATCACCATCACCGCCGGGCAGGTCGCCGACGTCATCGCGTTCCTGGCATCGCCGTCCGCCGCCGCCCTCACCGGCCAGGCCCTGAACGTCGACGCGGGCATGTCCGCCGGCTACGCCAACCCCCTTCTGGAGACCGTGGCCGCCACCCTGTGAGGCGACGCATCCCCCTGGGAACGGGCCGCCGCAGGGGGTGACCGGCCCGTCCGTCGCGCCGTTGTAGCAGTGGCGGGGCCGGCGCGGACCGGCTCCGCCCGGACGCCGGGCACGGCGGACGCGGGAGCTGACAGGAGGAGCGCAGATGGTGACGGGCGAAGTGCGCGAGGAGCGGTCGGGTATGCGGCCGGTGGTGCGGGAGACCTACGGTCCCGAGAACCTGAGCGCGGATCCGGCCTATGCCGGAGGGTTCATCAACTTCGGCTACTGGCACGACATCGACCTGGAGCAGCCACTCACACAGGCGGACCGGATCCGTAGCGAGGAGAACGTCTACCGGCAGCTCCTCGAAACCGTCGGCCCGGTGCAGGGGGCCCGGATCCTGGAAGTGGGCTGCGGGCTCGGCATGGGCTGCGCACTGGCCCTGCGGGAGTACGCGCCCACCGAGGTCACCGGCCTCGACATCCACCCGGAGCAGCTGCGACGGGCGCGCGAGACCCACGCCGGTCTCCTGCAGGAGGAGCCGGGACGGCTGCGGTTCCTCCAAGGAGCCGCGGAGCACATGCCGGTGCAGGACGGCGCGGTCGACGTCCTCCTCACCGTGGAGGCCGTACAGCACTTCCCCGAGCTCGAACCCTTCGCCGCGGAGGCCTTCCGGGTGCTGAGGCCGGGCGGGCGGGTGGCGGTCGCCACCTTCCTCGCCGCGGACGACGCCCCCGAGCGGCCCGCGCAGCTGGCAAAGCTGCTGGAGAACTACGAAGACGGCCTCGACCACGCCCGTCCGGCCAAGGCGCTCACGGACGCACTCACGGCGGCCGGACTCACAGGTGCACGTGCCCACTCCATCGGCTCCCGCGTATGGCCGGGATTCGATCTCTGGGTGAGCAAGGCGTGGGCACCGGACAGCTGGCCGCGCAACTTCCTGCGGGCCTACAAAGAAGGGATCCTCGACTACTACGTCATCACGGCCTGCCGGCCAGGCCGGTAGCGGGCAGCGCCCGGGCCATGGTGGACCCATCGCCCACCCGGCACCGGGCGCCGGCCCCACCACAGCATGCCGCGTGCCGTTTGCGGAATCAGAGGTCCCGGCGGATCAAACCGGCGCCCTGAAGCAGACAGCGGCGGCGCTCCCCCGACACGCTCGCCATTGATGTACCGGGGGCCGTCCTATGCTTCGCACGCCGCTCCCCCCTGCTCTTGGGCCGGTGAATGGTGGGCACTTGTCTCACCAGGATCACCTGACACAGGGAGAACTCGATGAGCACCTGTCCCACCCGTGGCCGTGTCTACCGCCGCTGTGGCTGCCGTGACGAGAGCCGACGACAGTTGGGGGCCGCATGTCCGGGCCTGCAAACGGGAGCAGAGCACGGGAGTTGGGCGTACGCGGTGGACCTGCCGTCTCCGGAGGAGGGACGCAGGACCCGCCGCCGCAGCGGCTACCGCTCGGAACAGGACGCGCGGCACGCGCTGGAGCTCGTGCTGGCCGCGGAGCGGATCGGAGTCTTCGAGGACCCGAAGATCACCGTGGGCGCCTACCTGCTCGAGTGGCTCGCGTTGAAGGAGAAGACCCTCAAAGCCTCCACCTACGCGAACTACCACGCGTACGTCCACAAGGACCTGCTGCCCACCTTCGGGCGGATCAGGCTGGTCGACCTGAAAGCCCTGCACATCGAGAAGTGGAGCACCGACCAGCGCGCCGCCGGGCGCGGGCCCGTCGCCGTCTACCGGGCGGGCGCCGTCCTGCGCAGCGCGCTCGGCCAGGCTGTGCGCGGCAAGCGCCTGACCTACAACCCGGCCCGGCGGGCGATCACGGCACGGCCGGCCTCACCCGAGCGCCTGTGCTGGACCCCGCTGCAGGCCGCCGCGTTCCTTCGCCACAATGCCCGGCACTACGCGGACCAGCTCGGGGACCTGTTCGAGGTGATCCTTGGAACCGGTCTGCGGCGCGGTGAGGCACTGGGCCTGCACTGGACGGACGTGCACTTCATGGAGCGCAAGGTATACGTCCGCTGGACCCTGTCCGCGGTCAACAACAACGAGCTGCACCTGGGGCCGCCGAAGACCAAGGCGAGCCTGAACTGGGTCAGCCTCAACGCCCGCGCCATGGACGCGCTGCGGCGACAGGCCGACCACCAGCAGGCACTCCTCCCGCCGGGCGCGCCGCTGGAGGGACTGGTCTTCGCCGGGGTGGACGGCGCGCCGCTTCGGCCCCAGCACGTCCTGAAGGAGCTGCGGCGCCGCTCGGCCGAGATCGAGCTGCCACGGATCGGCGTCCACGACCTGCGACACACCGCTGCCACCATCATGATCACCTCCGGTGTGCCCATGGCTGTGGTCTCCAAGACCCTGCGGCACTCCACGCTGGCGACGACCATCAACATCTACGGACACCTGCTCAAGCACGCCGCGGACGAAGCGGTCCACGCCCTGGCCGACGCCCTCGCGCACGCCGAGGCCGACCTCGACTCCGGCCGCCCCGACCGCTTCGGACGGGCCGCCTAACAACGGAGGCCTCCGGGCGCCATCGCTTCTCTCATACCGGGCTTGGAGCAGGACCGAACACGGCCGGCTCCAAGCCCCGAGCGTTGTGCCGCGCTCATGGATTTGCGATCCGGTGATCACGAGCCCGGATGGTCGCGGCCCTCCACCACCGAGGCAAGCGAACTGCTGCGAAGGAGTTGATCGGCGACGGGCCCGGGCACCAGCAGGTCGATGCTCCCGGCCGACCAGTGCACGGCCACCTGATACACGGCGAGGACACCGGCCTCCCATCCGGTGAGCCCATCTCCCTCCCCCTCTTCATTGTGGGTGCGGACGAGCGGGGGAAGATCAACCGTGAGCGAGCGGCGTGGAGCCGCCGCGTGCTGGGCGGCCAGCGCACGCGCCTGGGCGTCCCAGTCGTCGACGAGGCGATCCAGCGCTTCGAGAACCTCCGCGCGACCTCGCCGGCGGGACCCGAACGCCTCATAGACCACCGCCGTCGCCGCGCTCCTGCCCGCCTCCAGCCCGTCCCAGCCCGTAGCGCACTCCTGCTGCCAGCAGGCCCACGCCTCCTGCATCAGCCATGAACCACTGGGGCCCGGACCAACCAGAGCCGACCCACCCTCGCCGAACTCTGGAGCCGACAAGGCAGCGGCACAGGCCACATCGAGCAGAACAACCTCGTCCAATAGCGAGGCCATGTCCCGACGTGCGCAGTCGACGGCCCCGGCGAGAGTGACCTGCATCGGCTCGACCCACGACGCAAGCCACGGGTACGCCGCCGCGACCGTGTGGCTCTCCAACAACTGCGTCTGCAGGCGCCACCACCTTCGACACTGTCCCTCACGCGCAGCACGCGGGTCCGCCCGTCCCGACCCCTCCGTAACCGGGCGCGGCTGGAACCCCGCCCACGCCCTCAACGGCGTCAGAGATGACACCGCTTCAGCGAAGGCGACGAGCAGATGCTCACCCGGAACCGGCCACGCGCAATGCGTGCACAACTCCCCGACCGCAAGCAGCAGCGGCAGTTCCAGACGGTGAACCGCCGACGCGGATCGCAGCTGCGCGCAATCCGCTCCGCCATGAAGCCTTCCCAGGCCGGACGACGACCGGAAACACGACAGCGGCAGTTCCTGGAACACCCCCAGCGGAACATCGGCCGCGAAGATCTGGCCCAGCCGAAGCCGACGCATTTCCGGGCTCAACATCGCGGCCCCAGCCCGACAACACAAAGACGCAGATCGGGCTGCTCAGCCACCGCGCCCCGTGCGCTTGGAAGCACCTCTCGGCGCACGAACAGACGAAGAACGTTCCTTGACGCACTTTCAAGGGGTGGCAGCAGCTCAGCGAGCACACCCAGCCCCTGGTGATCGCGTGGTGGTCGCACCGAAACGATCACTCGACCGAACTGCGAGCGAGAGTTCAAGCCAAAATATCGGGACAGATCTGCACGAACCACTCGCCAGTGGGGAAGATCACGCATGGTGACCGTCAACTCGACAACCGCAGGTCACCCATTCAGGAGGGCCGAGCTCCTCCAACCGCGAGATACCACGCTTGACCATCCGGCCCCAACTCCAGCCTGACTAAGGCGAGTTGGTTAGCACCGCCTCATATCAGGCAGCATTCCCGGGCCGGTCAGGGCGCGACCACCATGCGACCACCACCCCGCGACACGCACAAAAAGGCGCTCCCATCATTTCGATGGAAGCGCCCTCCGACCTGCGAAAACTCGCGGTCGGGACGACAGGATTTGAACCTGCGACCCCTTGACCCCCAGTCCGTTTTCGCCCATCGGCGTTCATGGGCGCTCATCAGGCGTGGTCCCAAAATGGTCCCCAGGCCGACCACCCCGCCGCAGGCACTGCCTGTAACCGGGATCTGTCGGGCTTTCAGGAGGCGGCGTCACGCCAGCCCGACCGCCCTTGCGCCGAAGCCGCAGGCCGGTCCAGGGGGCCAGCGACTGCAGGCGGATCATGGTCGCTTACCCACTGGTCACGGATGGTGACCTTCCGGGCGGTGTGTCGTCTTGAGCGTGTCTTCGCCGTCTGGTTCTGAGTGCTTCGCGCACCGCCCCGCACGCTCTGCCGGCACACTGGAAACAGCAGCCACTCTTGCCCCAGAAGCACCACCCAGTCCGAGAGAAGGGGAAGCTCATGGGACAGCGTGCGCAGCGGGGTCGGGTGTACCGGCGGTGTGGTTGTTCGGACGGTTCGGGGCAGCAGTTGGGGCCGTGGTGTCCGCGGCTGGCCGGGGATCTGAAGCACGGGAAGTGGACGTACTGCGTCGACCTTGCCCCGAGGACGGGAATCGGAAGACCCGTCGACGTGGCGGGTTCGCGACCCGCGCCGAGGCGGCCCGGGAGATGAAGGCGGTGCTGAACGGTGAGCTGCGCGGGGTGTACGAGGACCGCCGCACGACGGCGGCGAGCTTCCTGCGGGAGTGGCTGGCAGCGAAGAAGGAGGAGCTCGCGACGAACACCTACGCCGGCTACGCGGACTGCGTCGAGCGGGATCTCATCCCCGTCTTCGGCCACTACCGGCTGCCCGACCTGTGTCCGAAGCACATCGACGACTGGGTGCGCGCCCAGCAGAAGGCCGGCCGCGGCCGGGTCAGGGTCTACCGGGTCGTGACCACCCTGCGCAACGCACTGAACCACCCGGTGCGCTCCTGGCGGCTTCGCTACAACCCAGCCAAGCCCCGCGCCGCCGAGCGCACCTGCTGGACCCCGGACGAAGCGGCGGCGTTCCTGCGCCACAACGCTGAGCACTACGCCGACCGACTGACCGACCTGTTCGAGGTCATGTTCGGCACCGGCATGCGCCGCGGCGAGATCCTCGCCCTCCACCGGTCCGACGTCCACCTCATGGACCGCAAGCTCTACGTCCGCTAGACCCTCACCGGCATCAACAACGGTGTCCTCCACCTCCGCTGGCCCAAGACCGAGGCCAGCCGCGCCTGGATCAGCCTCTCCCCCAGAGTCATGGCCGTCCTCCACGGCCAGGCCGCCCTCCGGATGGCCGCCCACCCCGAAGGACGCCTCGAAGGCTTGCTCTTTGCCAAGCCGGACGGCTCACCGCTTCGCCCCCAGTGGGTCCTCAACCAGCTCCGCAAACGCACCGCCGAGCTCGACCTCCCCAAGATCGGCCTGCACGACCTGCGCCACACCGCCAACAGCATCATGATCGCCGAAAGCATCCCCGTCGCCGTCGTCTCCAAGACGATGCGCCACTTCACCCTCGCCATCACCATCAGCCTCTACGGCCACCTTCTCAAGGACTCCGCCGACCAGGCCGTGCTCGCCTTGGCCCAGGCTCTCGACCGGGCCTCCGCCGGGCGGAGTCCGGCCGCCGGGCCTGGTGAGGTCCTCCGGCGGGCGGCGTAGCCACGCGTCGAACGACTTCGGCACTACGGCTTGGAACCGGGCGCGGGGCGTCTCTGGCCGCAGCGCCGGTCAGAGACGCCCAAGCCTCGTCAGCGGCAGGGGCTCGTCTTCCTCAAGGTCCGGGCGGAGGTTGTCGAGCAGGTCGAAAGCTGCCCAGTCCGGGAGGGTCATAGCCGGCGGGACCGGGATCCTGGCTTCGCGCCGCAGCAATCTTTCCTTGAAGACGGCTTCGGTGATCCAGTCGAAGGTGTCGTCGTCAAGGAGGTCCGGTGGCTGGCCGCCACGTCGGCTACGTCCAACGGATCAGCCCTTTGGCCTGATGGTCCGCAGCACCGTGTCGGCCGACCCGGGCTCGCCGTTGGCCCACTCGAGTTCCCCCGCTACTTCTGCCCGTCGCCCCCCGACGCCCTCCGGGCCCGTACCTTGCGAAGAACCTGTTCCAACGGCTCGCTCAGGCCCACACAATGGACCTCGCACCCGTCCGTCTCGATGGTCTCGATCCTCCGAAACTCGACCAGCTCCTCGATGGTCAGCGGCTCGTCCTCGAAGAAGGCCTTGAGCTTGCCAAGCCGGTCGAAGCCGGGCGCTTCCTCGCGCGTCAGCCGATCGACGATGCCACCGAGATCCACCTCCGGTCCGTCCTCGGCCCAGGTCTCCGTGAAGCCCCCTTGCGGGAAGTCCTCGGCGGTGCAGCCGCTCGGATGGTCCCGCACCACGCGCAGGACGAACTCCTCCACCGTCCGCGCGGCTTCCCTGTTCGGCACCACTCTCCGTTCGACCGGAACGCCGCCCTGCGCCGTGTGGGAGGCGAGCCGGTCGTGCCGCACTCCGGTACCGGTGATGCCCACCTTATAGGCGCCAAGCCTCGGGAAGTGCACGACGTAGACGAGGTGCGAAGCATCCGGGTCGGTGGTCGCAGCGTCGCAGGTGAGGCAGGGCGAAACCCCGCTCGCCAGCTCGGAGACGGAGGTCCTGCGCGCCGCCCCGCAGTCAGTGCAGTGCGCCTCGACTCGCTCACTTAGCCGGGCGTAGCCCACGTGATCGCGCGCGAGCCCGTACGCGGCGAAGAACTTGACCTGCCAGGCGGTCAGGGGCATGGCAGAGCAGTTGGAGCACCGGCTGCGCTCGGGCACGGCCCGGCTGCCGAGGCTCATCGACGCGCTCCACCTCTTGGCCGTCCCACAGACCGCGCACTCCACTTCCACGAGCGACCACACGTGCTCCATCCGCTGGGCGAGTCCGGACTCATCTACCACGGCACCGGCAACGTCACGCGCCAGGAACTCCTCCCCCAACACGATCCGCGCGGCCTCCTCCTTCGTGATGTCCCATTTCGCAGGCTCGCGCACGAGGCCCTGTTCGTACATCTTCCGGGAGGCACACGAATTGCAGTATCGGACCTGCTTGTTGCGAATCTCGCTGTACGGGATCGCGGTGGGTTGGTCACAAGTGGTGCACAGGCAACGACGCTCGTGTTCCGTGCAGACATGGGGCTCGCAGGGGTTCCAGCCGAGCTTCAGGTAGTGCCCGTCGATGCAAGGCACACACCTGCCGGGCTTTCCCTTGCGGTTGGCACTCGCCCCCTTCCCGCACTCCCTGCACTTCCGTTCCGCAGCCATACCGATCCCTCCCGCCCGAACCTCACCTCCGATCGGACGGTACCCGAGACCTCTGACACCGGCCACGTCTGCCATAGCTTGCCCGCAGCCGGTAGGCGACGTCCCGGAGCCCTGAAGGGTGTCAAAACTCCGATCAGGCCGCTGAACTGGACATTTCCGTCGGGTCGACGGGTGGGCGGGCTGGGGCGGCGTGGTACTCGTTATCGGCTCAATCGTGCGGAATCCTCACGCGGCGGCGTGGTCCCAAAGTGGTCCCGGGGCTTGTAGCAGGGTGATATCACTACCAGCGACGACGTCTCATACGGGCTCTTGCAGCGGCTCTTCGGGTCCCAAAGTGGAGAGGGCAGTAGCGCGTTGGGGGCCTCCCGGCCCCGGATGCTTGACCCGCTGGGGCGGCCGCGTCACGACCCGACACGCGCCGTAGCAGCCGACACTGACAGCCGCGACCTGCCGGGGTGTCCTTCCGGCCCGTCTCCCCGCCCGCTTCCCGACGGGGTCGGGTGGGGGCGACCGCGGGGTGACGGTCGATCAGGCGGTGCACGAGGGAGCGACCGTCCTCCCGGATTCGACGGGATTCCGCCGGTCGTGGTCGGCTGCTCCCCACCGGGGGGCCAGGATTTGTACCGGTAGGGGCACAGGGAAGGGGAGGCGTGTGGACGCCAACGATGCACTCGCGGCGGCGGTGGGGGTACTCCTTACCGATCCGAGGCGGGATCCGGGGTTCGAGGTTCGGGATGCCGAGCAGGCGGCCAGGGCGGTGGCCCTGCTCGACGAGGGGCTGCGCAACGGGCTCGGCGTATTCCGGCTGATGGCCGAGGGCGGGCAGCAGGGGGCCGAGACGCTCTCCTCGGACGGCCTGCAGATCCTGTCCGAGATGGTGCAGAACGCCGACGACACCGGAGCGCGGGAGATCCGCTTCGTCTGGCGGCCGTCCGAACTGCTGATCGCACACGATGGCCACGGTGTGCGGCTGGCGGACCTCTTGCTCCTGGGGATGCCCTGGCTGAGCGGCAAGACCCGCGATGCCGAGGCGACCGGACGCTTCGGCATCGGGCTGGCGACGCTGCGCGCGTTGTCCAGGTCCTGGGAGGTGCACTGCCACCCGTTCCACGTCCGCTTCACCGACCTCGAACTCGCAGTGGCGGAGCCGCTGGAGCTTCCGGCCGAGATCGCCGATGAGCGGTGGACGGTGTTCAGGATTCCGCTGGTGGAGGACGCCCTCCCGGCGGCTGGACTGGTCCGGTGGTTCGAGGGCTGGAGCGACGGTTCGCTGCTCTTCCTCCGTCACCTGGAGCGGATCACCGTGGCAGCGGACGGTGCCGAGGCCGACGGCGGACGGTCGAGCACGGTGCTCCGCCTGTCCTGGCGCGAGATCGGGCGCAAACGGCTCGTGGTCGGCGGCGCCGGAGCGGAGGTCGGCGTCCGGGAGGCCGTGACGACCGACGGTTCGGTGTGGCGGGTCTACGACACCCGGGTCGACTCGCCCGCCGGGGCGGCTCGCCGGAACAAGGCCTCTGGAGCGACCATGCCGGTCGCCGTGGCACTCCCGCTCCGTCCTGGGACGGAGGGCAGCGTGCACGCGGGCCTGCCGGTCGCGTCGCTGGACGTCGCGGCGCGGGTGCACGCCCAGTTCGACCCCGTCGCCAACCGGGAGGGATTCGCCGCCAGCCGGTTGAACGACGCCCTGGTCCCGCTGGTCGCCGACCTCTGGGAGGCGGCGGTGCTCGACGTCCTCGGCGGGGTGGCACCCTCGGCTTGGCATCTGATCCCGCTGCCCCCGCAGCCCGGGGACCTCGCGCCGGCGGGACTCCCGCACACCCTGCGGGCCGAACTGCTGGATCGCGCTCGCGGTACCGTGGCCGGGGCACTCGTCCTGCCGCTCGGGACCGGGGAGTCCGTGCCGCTGACCGACCTGGCGGTGGAGGCCGCCGTCCTGTCGGGGGTGCTCGACTCGGCGGACGTCGCCCGGCTCGGCGGGCTGCCGCACCCGTATCCGGCCACCGCCCGTGACGGAGAGGGGCGTTGGCGGCGGGTACTCGCCGACTGGCGGTCCCACGGCGGGGCCGCCCTTGGTGAGGAGGTGGACATCGCCCGGGCGGTCGGCCTGCTGAGCCAGCCGGAGTACGAGGTGGGGCACACCATCCGACTGTCGGCGGTGGCGATCGACGCCGGCTTGGGCTGGCTGATCGCCCGCGAGCCGTGCATCGTCACCGCCGACGGCCGCCGCCTGGTGCCGCAGAGCCACGCGCACGCGTTCGCGGCGTCCGAGGGCAGCGGTCCGCTGGACGTGCTGGGCATCGTGGCCGACCTCCACCCGGCGTACTGGGCGGAGGACCGGTGGGCCCGGTCAGTGGTCGGCTGGCTCAGGCAGTCTGGCGCTCTGCTGCGGCGGGACGACACCCGGGCGGTGCTGCGCCGGGTCGCCGAGCTGGGCGACGCCGGGGCCCGGCTGCAGGGCGATGACGACCGGCTGGTCGAGCAACTGGTGGCGCTGCAGAAGGCGTTGGGGGAGGTTTCGAAGAAGGACCAGGAGGCGTTCGGTCGACGGATCGGGCGGGCGGTGGTGCTGAACTGCTTCGGCTACGGTCCGGACGGGAAGGAGAAGCACAGGCAGAATCCCCCCGGTGAGGTGTACCTCTCCAAGCCCCTGGAGACCACGGAGGGAGACCGGTTCGCCGTCGCCGCCGGGAAGACGCCGGGCCTCTGCTGGGCGGACCGCTCCTACGCGCGCTCACTGGTGCCGTCCACCCGGAACAACGGACTCGGCCCGGGAGGCTTCCTGCGCCTGCTGGGCGTGGCCGACGTGCCGCGTCTGGTGCCGGTGGTCGAGGTGCTGTCCCGGTCCGGGCGCCACACCAAGGAGTACTGGGGGGACCGACGGGTGGGCCTCGCGCGTGAGTTCGCCTCCTCGCTGGAGGGCCGCCAGACGGACCTGCGGAAGCTGGCAGCCACCCACACCCTGGACGACCAGGTCAGCCCCGTCCTCCGGCTTGTCGTCCAGCACATCGTCGCCGAGCCGGACCCGCACGAGCGCCTGCGCCGTACTGCGGCCCTGCTGGCGACCCTGGGCAAACCCGGCATGCTCACCTCGCCCGACCACGCCCGGGTCAAGGCGGCGTGGGCATACCACAAGTGGGAGGTGCGGGGCAGCACACCGGCGCTCTGGGTCTGGCAGCTGCGGAAGACCGCCTGGCTGGAAGACGCGCGGGGGCGCCTGCGCACTCCTGTCGAACTGCGGTTGCGGACAAGGGACTCGGAGGCTCTCTACGGCCACGACGACCCTGGCTACCTACACCCCGAGATCCAGCGCCTGACGACCTCCTGGAGGGAGGTGCTGGCCGCGCTCGGCGTGGCCGCCGACCCCGACGTGCCCGAGCTGATCGCGCGACTGCGAGAGCTGCGGCGCCGGCCGGCGAACGGGCCTGAGGGAGAAGCCCTGGAGGCCGAAGTCCTCCTCGTCTACCGGGCGTTGGCCGGGCGGTTGGCGGACGGGCCAGCCGATCCGGCCCGGACGGCAGCAGAAAAGGAGATTAGGACCGCGTTCCTCGGCCAGGTGGACCTGGTGCTGACCGACCGAGGCTGGCAGCGGCCGGCTGCCTGTCTGCGGGGAAGGTCGGTGCTCCGGGGATTCCGGCCCTACGTCCTCGCCGGGCCCGAGCTCGCCCCGTTGTGGACCGCACTCGGCATCCGGGAGCCGGGGGCCGATGACCTGGTGGACGTGCTCCGGGAGATCGCCGAGGACGACGCCCGGCCCACCGGGGCACGGCAGCAGGTGATCCTGGAGGCGCTGCGCTCCCTGTCCGGCCTGGTCGGCGGCACCGGTTCGATGGTGCCGATCGCGCTGCGCAACAGGCTGCGGGCGCTGCCGCTGTGGACCGGCGCCGGTTGGACGAGGAAGCGTCCGGTCCACGCGGTGGACCACCCGGGCATCGCGCGCGCCCTCGCCGACCGGGTTCCGATCTGGCAACCGGGCGGTGAGGTAAGCCAGTTCACCGCCCTGCTGGGCCTGCTCAAGGTCACCCGGCTGGAAGCGGCCGGGGCGCGGGTCCTCGACCCGGACGGCGCGGTGCCCAATCCGGAGCTCACCCACGCGTACCGGCGGGCGGTCGCGGGGCTTCAGGACATCCTGGTGCGGGACGAGCCGGCCGCGGCGGACGCCTTCACCGGCTGGGGCTGGCTGCCCGAGCTGGAGGTGCGGATCCTGCCGGGGCTCCACATCCGGCTCGACCTCGACGGCGGCGGGGAGGCCTTCGAGGTACCGGTCGAGGCGCAGATCGACCTGGAGGCCAAGGCACTGTTCGTGGCGAACCGTGAGGCACTGCGGACCACGCACGGCGGCGGCACGGCCGTGGCGAGCCTCTTCGACGGCGAGCGGACCCGGGTCGGTCACCGCTGGCGGGACTTCTGGGAGGCGGAGCTCCTCGACCGACCGCCGGGCGCGGAGCCGCTGGTGTCCGCGCGTCAGCAGGACCACGAGCAGGAGCAGCGGCTGCGCGAACTGCTGGCGCACCGCGAACGGCAGCTCCCTGCATCGCCGTCGGTGCCCGCGACGGCACGCCGGGCACCGGCCCCTGCGCTGCCGAGGCCCAGGAACGGTGCCGCCCCGGTGCCGCCCCCTGTGCCGCCGGTACCTGTGCTTGTGCCGGCCGCGGTTCCGGTCCCCGCACCGGCGCCGCCGACCGGCTCCCGCGAGCTGTACACCGCGGCCGAGTTGGCCCGCCGCCGGCAGGAGGCCCGGCCTGCACTCTCGGAGGGCGCCCCCCGGCCCGGCGGTGGTGCGACACAGCGGCGACGGGCGACCTCGCTGCCGAAACCCCGACCCGGGGCGGGCGCGCCCCAGGAGCGGTCCGGACCGCTCGGCTACGCCGACCGGGACAAGGAGAAGCTCGTCATCGAGCTGCTCGGCGAGGCCCTGCGCCAGGACGGGATCACCCTCGACGACCAGCGCGGCGTCCAGGGGTTCGGCGCAGACGCCATCGACTCGACCGGGCACTATTACGAGATCAAGACCCACGGCGGGGCGTTGCCGGCCGAAGTCTCGCTCACCAGGCAGGAGTTCGTCCGGGCGCTGACCGAGGGGGACAACCTCTCCCTGGTCCTCGCCTCCCACCTGGAACGAGGGAAGGGAGACCCGACGCTGCGCATCGCGCGGGACCCGGTGCGCCACTTCGAGGTAGAGCCGGTCGCGGAGATCCGGCTCAAGGTGACACAGGAGGTGGCGGAGGGCGAACGCGTGCTGCGGTATCCCGACGGAGGGGCCTGAGTGGGGCGCAGCAGCAAGGGGGCGCGGCGGGCCAGCAGCGCCCGGGCTGCGCCACACGATCAGTCAAGTCGGTTGTATTGAGAAAAATTTGGCGGTCCGTCAGTGACGTGGCGAAGATGTGCGGTCATCGGTCCGTCAGGTGCCCGGCCACCCCAGCGATCGATCGTCATCGCCCGCGCCCGAGAGGTTTCCCGCCATGCGCAGGCCGCTGGCCCAGATGCTCACCCGCCGCCCTCCTGTTCGTCGGCTCGCTGTCCGCCACGGGCGCTGCGGGCGCCGTCGGGGCCGACTCCGACGTCCGCCCTGCCCCGCCGGTGGGGCAGGGCCTGAGCTCCCGCTACCTCTGCGTCGCCACCAACATCACCGGCGCCCTGCCGGGTGCCGCGGTCGCGGCCCCTTGACCCCCAGCGCGGGCGGGTCACGGTCTACCGGGTGGTCTCGACGCTGCGCAACGCTCTGAACCACGCGGTGCGCACGTGGCGGCTGCGCTACAACCCGGCCAA
>NZ_JBEOUK010000048.1:0-63541 GCF_040304045.1 Kitasatospora sp. NPDC094016 | reverse complement strand
CCTACGCGGGCCAGACGGTCACCCTGAAGTTCACCGGCACCGAGGACGCCTCGCTGCAGACGAGCTTCGTGATCGACGACACCTCCATCCAGACCGGCTGAGTCCGGACCGGGCCCCCGAGGGCCCGGTGAACCAGGACAGGTGAGGGGCCCGGCGGCCACGGCTGCCGGGCCCTTGTCGTGCGCCCGGGCCCAGGCGGTGCAGAAACGTTCCTCCAGGACTCTTGACGCTCTCTCTCGGCGGCCCTAGGTTCAGCGCTGCAAGTTTCCGGCAAGTTACAGAAACTTCCTGCATGGCTCTTCCCGCACGGCCCACCCCCCGGCTGCCCCCACCCCAGCCACCCCCAGGAGACGACGTGGTCACCACCGCCCCCACCCGCCGGACCGCCCGCGCGGCCGGCGCCCTCGCCGCCTCGGCGGCCCTGGCGCTCTCGCTCGCCACCTCCCTCGGCGCCCCCGCCGCCCAGGCCGCCCCACCCGCCAACAATGGCAAGGACGTCACCGCCACCCTCTTCGAGTGGCGCTTCGACTCGGTCGCCGAGGCCTGCACCTCGACGCTCGGCCCGAAGGGCTACGGCTTCGTCGAGGTCTCGCCGCCCCAGGAGCACATCCAGGGCCCGCAGTGGTGGACCTCCTACCAGCCCGTCAGCTACCGGATCGCCGGGCGGCTCGGCGACCGGACGTCCTTCAAGAACATGGTCGACACCTGCCACGCCGCCGGGGTCAAGGTCATCGCCGACGCCGTCGTCAACCACATGACGGCCGGCTCCGGCACCGGCACCGGCGGCACCGCGTACACCAAGTACACCTACCCCGGCACCTACCAGGACCAGGACTTCCACTCCTGCCGCCAGCCGATCACCAACTACCAGGACCGCTCCAACGTGCAGAACTGCGAGCTGGTCAACCTCGCGGACCTGGACACCGGCAGCGCGTACGTCCAGCAGACCATCGCCCGCTACCTGGACGACCTCGGCTCCCTCGGCGTCGACGGCTACCGGATCGACGCCGCCAAGCACATCGCCGCCGGCGACCTCGCCGCCATCAAGGCGAAGACGGCCAACCCCAAGGCCTACTGGGTGCAGGAGGTCATCTACGGCGCCGGCGAACCGGTCCAGCCCGGCGAGTACACCGGCACCGGCGACGTCGACGAGTTCCGCGTCGGCACCGACCTCAAGCGGATGTTCACCAGCGACAAGCTCGCCAACCTGTCCGGCTGGGGCGCCTCCTGGGGGTACCTGCCGAGCGGGCAGGCGCGCTCCTTCGTCGACAACTGGGACACCGAGCGCAACGGCTCCACCCTCAACTACACGTACGGCAACACCTACACGCTGGCCAACGTCTTCCTGCTCGCCTCGCCGTACGGCGCGCCCAACGTCTACTCCGGCTACGCCTTCACCAACAACGACGCCGGCCCGCCCAACGGCGGCACCGTCAACGCCTGCTACCAGGACGGCTGGAACTGCACCCACGCCTGGCGGCAGGTGGCCAACATGGTCGGGTTCCGCAACGCCGTCGCGGGCACCGGCGTGACCAACTGGTGGTCCAACGGCAACAACGCGATCGCCTTCGGCCGCGGCAACAAGGGCTACGTCGCGCTCAACCACGAGAGCGGCCCGATCACCCGGACCTTCCAGACCGGGCTCGCGGCCGGCACCTACTGCGACGTCCAGCACGGCGACCCGCAGCCGGGCGGCGGCTGCACCGGCCCGACCTACCAGGTGGGCGCCAACGGGCAGTTCACCGCGACGGTCGGCGCGGGCGACGCGATCGCGCTGTACGTCCCGGGCGGGGCGGCGAACGCCTCCGGCGCCTCGTTCAACGTCAACGCGACCACCGTCAACGGCCAGAACGTCTACGTGGTCGGCGACATCGCCGCGCTCGGCGGCTGGGACCCGGCCAAGGCGCTGCCGCTCTCCTCGGCCGGCTACCCGGTCTGGTCGCTGTCGCTCGCGCTGCCGGCCGGCACGGCCTTCCAGTACAAGTACGTCCGCAAGGACGCGAGCGGCGCGGTGACCTGGGAGTCCGGGGCCAACCGGACGGCGACCGCGTCGGCCTCGGGCCCGGTCACCCTGAACGACACCTGGCGGCCGTAGGGCCCCGGGCGTCGCGCTTGTCGCCCCTCCGGGCCGCCCTTGGACCCCCGTCGGCCCGGCCTGACGGGGGTCCCTCGTGTGGGTGGCCGTGCCGGTTCAAACCTCGGCCGGCGAGGCGGCGCTGACACGATCGCGGGATGAGAACCACCCCCCTCGTCCTCGACCTCGAACTGTGCGGCGGCCGCTGGGACGGCCACCGCAAGCGCGTCAACGCCGCCGCCCCGCCGCCCGCCCTGCGGATGCTGCTCCGGGCCCGCCTGCCCGCCGCGGAGAGCGGCGAGTACTGGCCGACCACCAGCGTCTACCGGCTGGACGGCGACGGCGACGGTGCCGGCTCGCTCCGCTACCGCCACTCGCACGACGAGTGAACGCTGCGCCGGTCCAACTCCCATCCCCGAAAGTGGGGTTGGGTTAGGGTGAGGGCATGGTTGCAAACTGCAAGGAAGAAGTGGCTGTGAACGAACCGGAGTTCGTCAGCGCGCCCGCCCTGATTCTTCAGTCCCTCGCCGCAGACCCCGACCGGCGGGCCATCACCACCGCCGACGGCGTCGAGATCACCGCCGGTGACTTCGTCGCCGCCACCTACCGCCTCGCCCACGAGCTCATCGCCCGGGGCGTGGTGCGCGGCGACACCGTGACCCTGCTCGCCGGCAACACCGCCGAGGCGCTGAGCGCCCGTTACGCGGCGGGCCTCGCGGGTGCGCGGGTGGTGAACCTCTACGACGGCATGAGCGCCTCGACCCTGGCCGAGATCGCGACGAGCGTCGACACCGCCGTCCTGCTCGTGGACGCCGAACGGTACCAGGCGGCCGCCGAGTTGCTGCCCCTGATCGACGTGCCGACGGTGCTCCGCCTCGGCCCCGGACCGGATGCGATCGGCGAGGACGTGATCGCCGCCTCCGCCCACCGGTCCGCCGAGCCGCCGGCCGTCCGGGTCGGCCCGGACGACGACTGGGGCATCCGGCACACCGGCGGGACCACCGGAATCCCGAAGGGCATCCGGAGCCTGCACGGCGCCTACCGGAAGGTCTTCGACATCCCCGGCCGCACGGAGAGCGACGCGCCCCGCTTCCTCGCCGCCACCTCGCTCGCCCACCTCGCCGGGCTCTTCTCCGACCTGACGCTCCACCACGGCGGTGCGGTCGTCCTCCAGCGCTCCTTCGACCCCGGCGCGGTGCTGGCCGCGATCGAGCGCGAACGCATCACCGACCTGTGGGTGCTGCCGCCGCTGCTCTACCAGTTGCTGGACCACCCGGCGATCGGCCGCACCGACCTGTCCAGCCTGCGCCGGGTCTCGTACGGCGGCTGCGCGGCCTCGCCCACCCGGGTGCGCGAGGCGCTCAAGGTGTTCGGGCCGGTCCTGTGGAGCGGCTACGGGCAGTCGGAGGCGCAGAACATCTGCATGCTCGCCCCGCACGAGCACGACCGGGTCGGGCACGGCGGCCAGATCGCGGTCGGCCGCCCCCTCCCGGGTATCGAGGTGGCGATCCGGTCCGCCGACGGCACCGGGCTGCCGACGGGGGAGCAGGGCGAGATCCACGTCCGCTCGGACACCGTCATGGCCGGGTACTGGAAGCGGCCCGACCTGACCGCCGAGGTGCTGCGCGACGGCTGGCTGAACACCGGCGACATCGGCTACTTCGACGCGGACGGCTACCTCTACCTGGCCGACCGGCTCAAGGACAAGATCATCGTGGTCGGCGGGCACGTCTACCCGTCCGAGGTCGAGGACCTGCTGCTCACCCACCCGGCGATCGCGCAGTGCGCGGTCTTCGGGGTGCGCGACGCGCAGGAGGCGGAGCACGTCCACGTCGCCGTCGTCGCCGCGTCGGGGCAGCGGCCGGACCTGGAGGAGGTCCGCGCGTTCGTCACGGCCCACAAGGGGCGGATCTACGCGCCGGAGGCCCTGCACCTCGTGGCCGCGATCCCGCTGACGTCGGTCGGCAAGCCGGACAAGAAGCGGCTGCGCGAGTCCGTGGCGGGCTGACGGCGGGCGGCCGACGGCGGGCCCACGGCGGCGGGCCCACGACGGCGGGCCTAGCCCCGTCCGACGTACGGCATGGCGGTCGCCATCACGGTGGCGAACTGCACGTTGGCCTCCAGCGGCAGCTCGGCCATGTGCCGGACGGTGCGGGCCACGTCGGCCACGTCCATGGTCGGCTCGACCGCGATCCGCCCGTCCGCCTGCCGCACCCCGGTGCTCATCGCGGCGGTCATGTCGGTCGCCGCGTTGCCGATGTCGATCTGCCCGCAGGCGATCCGGTACGGGCGGCCGTCCAGCGACAGCGACTTGGTCAGCCCGGTGACGGCGTGCTTGGTCGCGGTGTAGGCGATCGAGCGCGGGCGCGGGACGTGCGCCGAGATCGAGCCGTTGTTGATGATCCGGCCGCCCTGCGGGTCCTGCGCCTTCATCTGCCGGAACGCGGCCCGGGCGCAGAGGAACGCCCCGGTCAGGTTGAGGTCGACCACCGCCCGCCAGGCCTCGACCTCCAGGTCCTCCACCGGCACGGCCGCGCCGAAGGTGCCGGCGTTGTTGAACAGCAGGTCCACCCGGCCGAAGCGCTCGACGGCTGCGGCGAACAGCGCGTCCACCGCCGCCGGGTCGGTGACGTCGGTCGGCACCACCGCGGTCGGCGTGCCGCCCAGGCGGGCGGTCTCCCGCAGCGGCTCGGCCCGCCGGCCGGCCAGCACCAGCCGCCAGCCGGCCGCGGCCAGTTCGACCGCCACGGCCCGGCCGACTCCGCTCCCGGCTCCGGTGACGACGGCGATCTGCTGGGGCATGGCGTTCTCCTGGGTCTGCTCGGGTCTGCTGGGCTCGGCTTCGGCTTCGGCTTCGGCTTCGACTGGGCTCGGGTCGGTTGGGGCGTGAGCCGATCGTCGCGGATGCGACGGCCGCCGTCACTGGTCGAAGGCCCCAAAATTCGCACCCCCGGACAGGCCCCGGACCGTGCTCCCCGCCGTCCGGCCCCCGTCGACCGGGGGGAGTGGTGAAGGCCTTTACCTGATCGCGAACAAACATTGGATTTCCGGTGGCCACCGCGCAACCGGGCCACCCCGGTCCACGTCATAAGATCGCAGGAAGGCGCGCCACCGCGAGGGAGGACGCGCCGCCACCCCGGGGACCGCACCAGCGTCGCGCCCCCGGCCTGTCCGGCCCCACCGGGGGGCCACAGCCCGGTCAGACGGACCGGGCGTGTCATCGGTCGGAGAGTCCTCACCGTGCTTAGGCAGTCGTCCCGTTCCCGCGCCGTCCTGACCGGCGCCGCCGTGCTCGCCCTGGCCGCCTCGCTGGCGGCCTGCGGGAGTTCCGGTGGCGGGAAGGGGGACAGCGCCAAGGCGGCCGGCACCCCGGGTGCGACCGGTGGCAGCGCCACGGGGGGTTCGCCCAGCGCCGGTGGCGGCGGTACGCCCGCGCCCACCACCGCGGAGCCCGCGGCCGCCAGCGGGAAGGTGCTGATGCCCACCGGCCCGGCCGCCACCCTGAGCAAGGCCCGGGACACGTCCGCCGGTCCGATCATGGTGACCACCGTGACCGGCGCGAAGTCCGGCGTCTCCGGCAAGGTCTGGGTCTGGTTGCCGCCCGAGTACAACGACCCCAAGTTCGCCAAGACCGGTTTCCCGGTGCTCACCCTCTTCGCGGGCGGCCAGAGCAACGGCTACAACACCTGGACGGACAACCAGCTGCCGATCCAGGAGGAGAACGAGCAGCTGGTCAAGGCGGGCAAGTCCCACCCGTTCATCATGATCATGCCGGTGCAGAACTTCAACAGCGACGAGCACAACGCGCTGGACTGCTCCGACATCCCGGGCCAGCCCAAGATGGGCACCTGGATGTCCCAGGACCTCCCGGACTTCGTCCGCGCCAACTTCCGCACCGTGAAGGGCCGCGACGGCTGGGGCGTGATGGGCGCCTCCACCGGCGGCTTCTGCAGCGCCAAGCTCGCCCTCCAGCACCCGGACGTCTACAAGGCCGCCGTCCCGATCGACGGCTACTACGTTCCCGACTCGGGGCTGTGGAAGGGCCACGACGCCGAGCGGCAGGCCAACAACCCCGACGTGCTGGTCGCCCAGGGCAAGGCCGACGTGAAGATGCTGGTCACCGCGGGCGGCGCCAACCCGTACGAGACCAAGCTGGTCAAGGGCTGGGTCGCCAAGGCCGCCCCGCCGGTGTCGCTGGAGTACTACGAGCAGCCCGGCGGCAAGCACCTGACCTCGGACTTCAAGAAGATGATCCCGGACACGCTGGAGTGGCTCACCAAGAACCTGGCGGGCCCGGCGGCCGACTGATCCCAGCCGCACGGCCGTCCGCACGACGAGCCGTACGACGACCCGCAGGCCGTGGGCCCGGGGCACCCAGGTGTCCCGGGCCCACGGCGTTCCGGCGGCGTCCGGAGACCGGGGCGGGCGATCGCGGGGCGGCTCCCGCGCAGCGCCGCTTCCCCCGCGCACGCGCCCGTGACCTGCGCGTCAATCGGACATTGATTCACTTTTGATCGACTGTGAGCACCTTGGATGGGGCCCCTCCACCGGCCGGCCCCGCCCGCCCCACGACGTCGTGAAGAGAGTGCCATGCCGATCCATCTGCTGCCCCAGCCGTCCCCCTCCGTGCCCGAGCAGGCGGGGTCCGGGGTCGACACCCGGGTCGCGGCCGTGTCCGTGCGGGCCGTCGGCGAGGAGCCGGCGACGGCCCGCTTCGCCGGACTGCGACTGGTGCACGCCGCGCTGCGCCGGGACCTCGCCCGACTGCCCAACGCCCTGCGGCTGCTCCAGCCCGGCGAGGACGACGCCGGCGAGGCACTGCTGCGGCACTGGAGCTTCGTGACCGCGATGCTGACCTGCCACCACGAGCAGCAGGACAGCCGGATCTGGCCGATCGTGCGCCGCTTCGCCCCCGAGCTGCGACTGCTGCTCAACTGGCTGGAGGCGGACCACCACAACCTCGACCACTCGTTCACCCGGGTCACCACGCTGGTGCGGATCGCCAGCCGGGACACCGGCAGCGCCTGGCCGGTGGCGTACGCGATGGAGGACCTGGCGGCCCGGCTGGAGACCCACCTGCGGATCGAGGAGCGCCAGTTGCTGCCCCGGATGGAGCGGGTGGTCCCGGAGGGCTCCCGGCTCGGCGGCCTGGGCGAGCTGATGGACCTGCTGCGCTCGGCGGACGGCCCGGGGACGGCGGACGCGCTGGCTTGGCTGCTGGATGGTGTGGAACCGGCGCTGGTGGAGCGGCTGTTGGCCGAGTGCGACGACGACGTGGCCCGCAACTGGCCGCACTGGCAGGCCACCTACCAGCGCTGCACGGCGCCGCTGTGGAGCCCGGCCGGTGCGCGGGGCAGCGACCTGGGCGGTGTCGCCGACTGACCGCCGGTCCTTTTCGCGGCCCGTCGATCTACGCGCGTGGCATACCCCTGAGGCATATGCCGAGCCTTTCCGGAATCCGATCCCGTAGTTCCAACTCCCCTCACCCCCTAGGGGATTCGACCCATCACCCTCGGGGTCGCGATCGTTCGGGTGCTCCGGGGCCGGCCAGGGGGTGCGTACCGCCGACGGCCGATGGCGGGGCACGTCCGAACGCCTACCGTCGACGCCATGACCACAACGAGCACCCCGAACTCCCACCGAACCCCTGCCCGGCGCCGTTTCGGGCCCACCGTCCGCCGCCCGGCGCTCCTCGCCGCCGGCGCCGTCCTCACCCTCGGCGCCGGACTGACCGCCTGCGACGGCGGTGCCGCGCTCTGCCTCGACGACGACAGCTGCGACGTCGTCGTGCGCACCGATGACGCCGAGGCCGCCAAGACCCTCCAGATCTTCGGTGGCGACCACACCGTGAAGATGACCGTCGGGCACATCACCGACAGCACGGTCGAAGTGGCGGTCGGGGACGAACGGAAGACCGTCGGCAAGGGCGCCGAGACCGCCGTCGGCACGGCGAAGGTCACCCTGCGCAAGGCGGACAAGGGCGACCGCTACGCCGAACTGCACGTCACCCGCGGCTGACGTTCACCGCCCGCACGCCCGCATGCCCGCACGCCCGCACGCCCACGCATGCCCGCACGCCCACCTGACGCCTCCCCGGTGCCCGCTCAGGTCCGTACCGACCGGCCGGGAGTACGACTCAGTCCGAGGCGAGCCGGAACTCCAGGTTCCCGAACCGGACCTGGTCGCCCGGCCGGACCCGCGCCCCGCCCGCGATCCGGCGCCCGTTCACGTGCGTGCCGTTGGTCGAGCCCAGGTCGTACAGCACCCAGCCGCCGCCCTCGCGCCGCAGTTCGGCGTGCCGTCGGGACACCGAGGCGTCGTGCAGCCGCAGCCCCGAACCGGGGAACCGACCGATCGTCAACTGCCCGGCCCCGGTCTCCGGCAGGCTCAGCCCGGGCAGCCGTTCGGTGCGCCAGGCCCGGCGCAGCCGGTCCCCGAACGCGGAGACCCGGCCGACCGTCCGCAGCAGGAAGCGCTCGACCGGGCTCCCGGTCGGCAGCCCGGTCATCGCCTCGTCCAACTCGCCCCGGCTGGTGGCGTGCAGGACGATCTCCATCCGGCCGAGGAAGGTGTCGTGCGACAGCCGCCCGCTGCCCGCTCCGTCCTTGAGCACCCCGAGCGCCTGGTCCCGTTCGGCGTCCGAGGGGCGGACCGCGCCGGAGGGCCGGACGGCGCCGGTGCGGAACTCAGGAGACGTCATGGCCCGATTGTCGGCTCGGCCGGCTCGGACTGTCCAGATCACGCCGGGTGCCGGCGCACGGTGAGTACGTCACTGCACTCCAGACGCCCGGTGCGCCACCGCGGTTCCGGGCGGCCGGGTGGTTGGGCGCCGGTGCCGGGGGGCAGGGGGTCAGCCCTTCCGGGCGGCCGCCAGGATCTTCTCGGTGGTGTGCAGGAACCGGGAGGTGACCGCACCCCGGTAGGCCTTGCCGAACAGTTCCCCGGTGACCCACTTGCCGTCCCGCAGGTGGACCACCACGTACGCGGCGCCCGGGTCGGCGCCGACCACCTCGTGGTCGCCCTTCGGCGAGCGGTGGGGAACGGCGAGGTCGGCGGGCAGCGGCTCGGAGAGGAAGGCCACCACCAGTCGGACGTCGGGCGTCACCTCGACGCCCTTGAACGGCTCGGCGGCCAGCAGCGCGGCCACCTCGTCGACCGTCCGCAGCAGCGTCGGCACCGGGTAGCCGAGGGAGCGTTCCAGGTGCTCCTCGATGCGCCGGGTGAGGGCGGCGCGGTCCGGCTCGTCGGTGGTGAAGAAGACGTTGCCGCTCTGGATGTAGGAGCGCACGCCTTCGAGCCCCAACTCGGCGAAGAGCGCCCGCAGCCGCTCCATCCGCACCGTCCGGCCGCCGACGTTGATCGCCCGCAGGAACGCGATGTATGTGGTCGTAGTGGTCACTGGGCCAGTCTGGCACCGGCCACTGACACCCGGCGGTCGCCCCTGAGGCCCGGCGGTTGTCGGTGCCCGGTGCCAGACTGGCGCCATGGTCACCTGGCAGGATTTCGAGCAGCAGGCACCCGAGCTGGCGCCCCTCGTGCGGGCCCGGTTCGAAGCCGAGAAGCACCACGTCCTGGCGACGCTGCGCAAGGACGGTTCGCCCCGGGTGAGCGGTACGGAGGTCGACTTCGTCGGCGCCGACCTGATGCTCGGGTCGATGTACGGCTCGGCCAAGGCGCGCGACCTCCAGCGGGACGGCCGCTTCGCGCTGCACGCCCACCCGGGGGACGAGACGATGGCGGGCGGGGACTCCAAGGTCTCCGGCCGCGCGGTCGAGATCACCGACGAGGCCGAACTGTCCGCCTACGCGGCCGATCTGCCCGAGCCGCCGCCGACCGCCTTCCACGCCTTCCGGCTGGACCTGGAGCAGGTGGTGCACACCGCCGTGGGGGAGGGCCACCTGTGGATCCTCAACTGGCACCCGGGCCGGCCGGTGCAGCGGATCCAGCTGCACTGACCGGCCCCGGACACCTCGGACGCCCCGGACACCCCGGACGCCTCTGGGGCTCCGGACGCGGCGCTGCTACGGCAGGACGGACTTGACCGCCTCGGGGGTGCGGGCCACGACGGCGTGGCCGTCGTCCGCGGTGATGATCGGGCGCTGGATCAGGATCGGGTGCTCGGCCATCGCCGCGATCCAGCGGTCCCGGTCCGCCGGCTCCCGGGTCCACTTCCGCATCCCCAGGTCCTTGGAGACCTGCTCGTCGATGCGGGTGATGTCCCACGGCTCCAGGCCCAGCCGCTCCAGCACCTGCTCCAGCTCGGCCGCGGTCGGCGGATCCTCCAGGTAGCGCCGCACGGTGTACTCGGCCCCGACGGCCTCCAGCTCGCCGAGCGCCGACCGACACTTGCCGCAGCGCGGGTTGATCCAGATCTCCATACCGGCAACCCTACCGAGCCGCCCGGGGGGCAGGCGCCGACCCGCCCGGCCCGGTACCCCCGCCGCGCGCGCACCCGGGTCGGCACCGGACAAGCCTCCCGCCCGGCCCGATACCCCCGCCGGACGGGAACTCCGTTGCCCCCTCCGGTGGTTCACGCAGCAGGAACGTGGCCACTGGGAGGGGAGCACCGGATGGACGGCGCGGCGATCATCGAGGAACTGCTGACCAGCGAGGGCCGGGCCGACCCGTACCCGCTGTACGCGCGGGCACACGCGCTGGGCGCGGCGGCGCCCGCCGGGCCGGACACCTTCCTGGTGGCCGGCCACACCGCGGCCGACAAGGTACTGCGCACCCCCGCCTTCGCCGTCGCGACCGCCGACATGATCGCGGAGCTGACCCCGGATTTCGCCGAGCACCCGTCGCTGGCGCTGTTCGGCCGCTCGATCCTGCAGCGCAACGCGCCCGACCACCCCCGGGTCCGCTCGCTGATCGCCTCGGTCTTCACCGCCCGCCGGGTGGCCGCGCTGCGCCCGGCGGTGGAGGCGGCGGTCGCCGGGCTGCTGGACGGGATGGCCGAGCAGGGTGCCGACGGCTCGCCGGTGGACTTCATGGACGCCTTCGCCTTCCGGCTGCCGGTCGGGGTGATCTGCGAACTGCTCGGCGTCCCCGAGCAGGACCGCTACCGCTTCCGCGACCTCGCCTCCGACCTCACCGTCGCCCTGGAGTTCATCAAGGACCGCTCCGAGCTCACCCGGGCGGACGAAGCCGCCGAGGAACTGGCCGGCTACTTCACCGAGCTGGCCGCCGAGCGCCTCGCCCGCCCGCAGGACGACCTGGTCACCGACCTGGCCCGGATCGCCGCCGACGACCCTGAGCGGCTGCCCGCCCGGGAGCTGCTGGCCAACCTGGTGCTGCTGCTGGTGGCCGGCTTCGAGACCACCACCAACCTGCTCGGCAACGGCCTGGCCCTGCTGTTCCGCCACCCGGAGGCGGCTGCCGGGCTGCGCAGCGGCGCGATCACCCCGGCGGGCTTCACCGACGAGGTGCTGCGCTTCGACACCCCGGTCCAGCTCACCTCCCGGGTGGCGCTGGCCGAGGGGCTGGCCGTCGACGGGCTGCCCGTGCGGGTCGGCACCATGGCGTTCCTGCTGCTCGGCGCGGCCAACCACGACCCGGCCCGGTACGACCGCCCGGAGGTGTTCGACCCGACCCGCCGGGACAGCCAGCCGCTGAGCTTCGGCGGCGGCCCGCACTACTGCCTGGGCGCCCAGCTGGCCCGACTGGAGGCCGAGGTCGCGGTGCCGGCCCTGCTCGACCGCTTCCCCCGGCTGGCCCCGGGCGGCGTGCCGGCCCGGCGGGACCGCCTGGTCCTGCGCGGCTTCGAGACCCTGCCGGTGATCGTCCGCTGACGACCGTCCCGCCGCTGACCGCCCGCCGGGCCGGCCGTCGGCCCGGTTGTCGCTGACCGCCCGTCGCTGACCGCCCGTCGCCCCGGCCGCCGGCCCGTCCGTCGGCCGGGGCGGGGTCGGTCACCGTCCGCCGACCGGCCCTGACACCCCGCTTCCGGGCCCGGTCGGCCCTCGGGAACCGGGACGTTCGGCCATTCGTGGCCGGGTGCTCCGTGGGAGAGCATGGAGGGACGAACCGGTCATACCGGACCGGTCGGCCAGGAGGACCCCACCGTGCCCGTAGCGCCCCGCCCGGAGCACCCGGCGGCCGTGGAACCCCGGGCACCGCGCTGGGTGCCCTGGCTGCCGGTGCTCCTGCTGCTGCTCGACCTGGCCGCCGAGGCGGTCGTCCCGGACGCCGTCGCGGCCGGCTTCCTGCTGACCGCGCTGCCCGTGGTGGCGGCGTTCAGCTACGGCCCGGTGCTGACCGCCACCACCACGGTCGGCGCCCTGGCGCTGCAACTGGTACTGGCCGTGCGGGCGGGCCACATCGACGAGCAGCACCACGTCTGGGTCTACATCGCCACGCTGCTCTCCGGGGTGATGGGCACCGCCCTGTCCTGGCAGCGGACCCGGCAGAACCGCACCCTGCTGCACGCCCGGACCGTCGCCGAGACCCTGCAGCGCACCGTGCTGCGCCCGGTGCCCGAGCGGGCGGGCGGACTGCTGGTGGCCGGCCTCTACCGACCGGCCCAGGCCGAGGTCCTGGTCGGCGGCGACCTGTACGAGGTGTGCGACACCCGCTTCGGCGTCCGGGTGCTGCTCGGCGACGTCCGCGGCAAGGGCCTCGGCGCCGTCCGTACGGTGGCCGACGTGCTCGGCGCCTTCCGGGCGACCGCGCACGACACCCCCGACCTGGTCGACCTCGCCGACCAGCTGGACCGTGCCGTCCTGCGCGACGCCGCCGACCGGGGCGACGACGAGCTGTTCGTCACCGCCGTCCTGCTGCAGTACCGGCCGGGCTCCGACTGCGTGGAGATCGTCAACCGGGGCCACACCACCCCGCTGCTGCTCACCGAGCACACCATCACCCCGGTGTCCTGCGCGGACGAGCTCCCGCTCGGCCTGGCCCACCTCGGGCCCCCCGACGAGCGCGGCAAACCGACCGCCGTCGCGCTGCCTCCGGGCCACACCGTCCTGCTCTACACCGACGGCGTGAGCGAGGCCCGCGACGCCACCGGCGCCTTCTACCCGCTGGCCCCCCGCCTGGCCGCCCTCGGCACCACCTCGCCCGACCTGCTGGTCTCCTTCCTGGCCCAGGACGTCCACGAGTACGCCGGCCTGCTCGCCGACGACCTCGCCGTCCTGGCGCTCACGCCGGAGCGCCCGTAGGCCTCCGACAACGCGGCAGTGGCGCCGCTGGGGGCGGCGCCACTGGTGTCGGTCGGGTGTTCAGTTGTCCGTCATCGGTGTCAGCTGTGTCGTCCGGGCCGTCGGTAGACCACCGCGCACAGCGCCACACCGCCCAGGACGGCGAGGGCGCCGAGGGCTGCGATCAGCGCGGCGGGCGCCGAGCCGCCGGTGTTGGGCAGCGTCCCGCCGCTCGCCGACGGACTCGGACTGCGGGTCGGGCCGGTGGTCGGGGTCGTGCTGCCGGATCGGGTCGGGGTCGGCGAGGGCGAGGACGTCGGCGACGGGGACGACGTCGGGGACGGCGAGGAGGTCGGCGACGGCGACGGGGAAGGCGACGGGGAAGGCGACGGCGACCCGGTGGGGGTGGTCGGCAGGATCACGCCCATGTCGAGGTCGAGGTCGCGCTGCCCTCCGCTGAGCGTGACGGTCTGGGTGATGCCGGTGGCCGGGTCGGCGTCCGAGTCCTTGGCCGGATCGGTGCCGACGCCCCGCTTGGTGACGACGGCGCCGGCGGGCAGGGTGGACAGGTCGAACTGCACCGCGTAGCTGCCGTCGGGCAGGTGGTCGAAGAGGTAGTGGCCGTTCCGGTCGGTCACGGTGGTGACCGGCTTGCCGTTCTTGTCGCGGACGGGCTGGCCGTTGCCGTCGAGCAGCTTCACCGTGACGCCGGCGATGCCCGGGTCGCCGGGCTTCTGGATGCCGGAGCCGTCCACGTCCTGCCAGACGAAGTCGCCGAGCGCGTTGTCGGAGGGCCTGGTCTGCTTGACGGCGACGCCGACCTTGGCCGGCTCGGCGGGCAGCAGCTGGCGGCCGCTGGCGTCGGTGGCGGTGAAGGCGAAGCTGTTCCAGGCGTACTCCCCGTCGGGGGCGTCCACCGAGGCGACCATGGGCCAGGTCAGGGTGAAGGCCTCGCCGGAGGGCAGGCTGCCGGGGCGGCGGACCCGGAACCAGGTGGCCGTTCCCGGGCCGGGGAAGGTGCTGCTCCAGGTGGCGCTGCTGTTGCAGCCGGTCCGGTTGACCAGGGCGGCGTCGACGCACGGGTTGGGGTCGGTGGTGTACTCGATCCCCACGGTCGGGTCGCTGGTGGTGATCGGCTGGCTCAGCGACGGGGTCCAGGCGCTGCCGCGCGGAGCGTCCTGGGTGAGGACGTAGTTGTCGCCCGGCGTGGGGAGCTGGTCGTAGGCGATGAAGTCGGTGACCGGGTCGGGCGAGTCGTTGCGGACGGTCATCCGGTAGGAGATCCGGCCGCCGGGGGTGGCGCTGCCGATGCTGACGTAGTCGGCGTCCAGGTCGCCCATGACCTCCTTGTAGGAGCGCAGCACGCTCGGCACGTCCACCTGGATCCGGGAGGAGGCGTGGCACATGAGCTCGGAGGTGTCGCCGTTGCCGTTGAGGTCCAGCACGTCCGGCGTGCTGCCGCTGTCGGAGCCGGAGAACATGCAGGAGACCGGCGCGGTCGGCTGGTCGACGGTGACGTAGACGTCGTTGGTCAGCTCGCCGGAACGGATGCTGCTGGCGACCTGGACGTCGAAGAGCATCCGGTAGGCCAGCGCGTCGTGCAGGTACGTCATGTCGGGCGCGCCGGCCGGCCATTCCATCCGGACGATCTGGCGGCCGTCCGGGCCGGGGGTGACGGTGATCGACCGGGGGGCCTTGGCGTCCGGGTAGTTCGGGTCGGGCCGGGCCGAGCCGTCGACGTAGACGACACCGGCCGGGAGCACGTCGTACAGCACGAGCGGGCGGGTCAGGTCGCGACCGCTGCGGTTGTACGGGATCACCTGGAAGGTCGCCATGCCGCCGGGTGCGGACAGCTCGCCGGCGACGGTGGTCTTGGCCGCGCCCAGGTTGGTCGCGGCGGTGACGGTGGTCGAGGCGCAGGCGTTGGCGGCGGAGGTGCTGGTGCCGTCGCCGGCGGTGGTGTCCAGACAGTTGGTCAGCGGGCTGGGGGCCGGTCGCCCGTCGTGGCCGGGGGTGACGACCTGGGCGATCACCTGCACCGAGTTGCCCGGGCTCCAGCCGGTCGGGATGGGGCCGTTCCAGGTGAACCTGAGGCCGTCGAGCCAGCGGCCCGCCGGGATGCCCAACTCGTCGCGGGCCGGGTCGCCGGCGCCCTGGACGAAGGTGATCCGGCGGGCGCTTGACCCGTCCAGCGGGCTGGACGGGCTGAAGGTCTGCCAGGTCGGGTCGCCGTCGAGGCGGTACTGCAGGGTGAGCCCGATGCCGGTCGGGTTCCACGGCTCCAGCTGGAGGGACTGCGGGAAGAGCCAGTTGTACAGGCCGTCGGTGGTGCCGGCGCCGGGGTCGGTCATGGTCAGGCTGGTGGCCGGGCCGGAGGTGTTGGTGGCCGACAGGCCGAAGGAGCTGATGTCGCCGGAGACGACGCTGTCGCGCCACACCTTGCCCGCGGTCACCACCACGCCGGTGGCCGGGGGCCGGAACTGACCGGTGGTGGTGCCGGCGGTGTCGAGCTTGCGCTCGGCGTCCGGGCCGATCGGGTCGCCGTACAGGTCCACGGTGTTGTCGGAGGTCGTCCCGTCCGGGAAGTCGGCCTCCGGGTAGTTGACGACCAGCACACCCGGCAGCCGGCAGCCGCCGCGGCCGTTGCCGGAGCGGAACTCCCCGATGTCGTAGCCCCAGGTGTCGGGGCCGGGCGCGACCTGGCTCCAGCCGGGCGAGCGGCCGGTGTCCACCACGGCGCCGGGCGGCAGGGTGTCCAGCAGCCGGCTGGTGTCCAGGTCGACGTTGGGCACCAGGTCGGTGGCGCAGGCACTGAACTGGTAGGTGACGGTGCGTCCGTCGCTGCTGGAGGTCTGGATGCCCTTGGTCACCGTGTACTGCGGCTGCACCTGGGCCTTGGTGCCGGCGGAGGCGGTCTGACTGGGCTCACCGGTGGCCGTCATGGTGGCCGAGTTGGTGGAGACCGTCCCGTCGGGGGTGGTGAAGTTCGGGTACTTCATCGTCACCGTGATGGTGGCGGTGGTACCCGGGCTGAGGTCCTTGAGCCTGATGTCCATGGCGCCGCCCATCGCGCCCGCCGCGGGCACCGTGGAGGCGGCCTGGTCCACCGAGGAGGGGTCGGGCGTCCAGCCGAGGAACTGCATGTTCGACGGCAGGGTGTCGGCGATCCGCCCGTTGGTGCACTCGGTGATGGAGCAGGTGTACCGGAGGGTGTAGGTGACGTTCTCCCCCGGGGAGGCGGTCGCCTTGTCGACGGATTTGGTGAAAGAGATCGCGGCCTGGGCCGGCGGCGCCAGCACGCTGCTGCTGAGCAGCGAACCGGCCAGCAGGGCCAGAACCGAGGCGATCCGCCCGGTCCGGAAGTGAATGCGCATCTCGGAAGTTCATCCGACCGCCCGACCGTCCCTCCCCCGACGCAACGCACACCCCCCCACTTCCACCCGATCGGCCCCACCCGCCGAGCGGGCCGGACCACACGCCCGTCGGAGCAGAAGGACGGAGCTGGGCCGCCAGGGGCGAGCGGCCCAGCTCGACAGGGGCTCGTGGGATCAGAGGCGCGACCAGCAGTCGTGCAACAGCGGCTCTAGCCGCATCCGACCGCCGTTTCGGTCGAAGGCCTGGAGCGCTTCCAGACAGGTCAGAACCCACTCGGCATCGGGTACCTCCAAGCCGGCCAGTTCGATCGCGGTGAGGATGTCCTCCTCGTCGGCCCACTCGTCGCCGAACTCCTTGGCCACGGCGCGGTAGCCGTCGCCGATCAGCGGTTCCGTGGTGAGTCCGACGTCGTCGAGGAAGTCCTCGACGAACGCCTTCTGCTGGAGGTCGTCGCGAAGCCGGTTCAGGGCCTCGTCCTCGTTCCCGGAGTGGTTGTGCAGGCTGATGGCCCGGTCCAGCAGTGCGGGCCAGCCGCCGGTGAGTTCGAGCAGCCTGGTGACCCGCTCTGCGGTGAAGAGGTCGGTGCGCTGCGCCCAAGCCCGCAGGCTGCGCTGGTCGTGGCGGCGGAGGAAGACCGCGATTGAATCGCCCTCCTCCGGATCCGTCAACAGTTCGCGCCAGAGCTGAAGCTGGTGGAGTCCGACGATCAGGACGACCGCGCGGGTGACGTCGGTCCGCTCCGGCACGAGAGTCCGGGCGAGGACGATGGCATCCCGACACGTGTCGTTGCTGGTCATCTTCGCCGCCAGGTCGCTCACGATCACCCGCCGCGTGCCGGGCTGGCCCTCGGTGAGGGCCTGCCGGAACACAGACGGACGCCCGATCGGCGGAAGGCTCCAGCCGCCGACCCGGTCGGTGACCGACCGGAGCGTCCTCTCGACATCACCGATACCGGTGGCGGGGGTACCGAAGACCACCCTCGTCTGGTTGGCATGCCCGGCCAGGAGGTCGTCCACCTGCGTCACGGTCAGCGGAGCGGTCCGCTTGTCGGGCAGCTCGGGTCGGCCTTCGAGGGCGATGGTCTCCTCCAGCTCGCACTCGGCGGCGGCGGTGAGCAGCCGGTTCTCCACCTCCTGGGCGGTGCCGATCATGCGCAGGGCGTTCGGCCCGCGCAGGTGCCAGCCCCGGCCGTCGTGGTTCGGGGCGAGGATGCCGAGGCCGACCATCTCCTGTAGGTAGGCGCGGAATCCCTCGCTGTCGAGGCCGGCGAAGCCGTCGGGCCACCAGCTCGCGCACTCGTCGCGGAGCTCGGCGTCGCTCAGACGGGTCTCCAGTCCGTTGTCCCGGGCGTGGCGGGCGAGTACGTTCGCGATGATGTCGTAGCGGTCGTCAAGGGTGAGTGTGTCCTTGAACGCCGCGGTGATGTCGGCTCGCAGCGAGGGGTCCGACTCGACCGCCTCGACGTCGGTGACGGCGATGGCGTAGGGCGGGCCGCCGGCGTCGCCGCGGTTCCGCCGCTGCTGCATCACCTCCACCAGCCGACTACCGAACATCTGCAGCAGGAAGGGCTGGTACGAGCAGTAGCCCAGCACCCGGTTGACCAGATCGACGTCAACGAACTCGAAGCCCAAGGCCCGCATCGGGTCGACGAGCAGATCGGCCGCGAACTGTGGTGCGAGCGGGCCGACGACGGTGGGCGTCTGTGCCAGGTGGCTGAACGGCCCGTTACGGGCCAGCCGGGTGAAACGCTGGACGGAGTGGAGGCCGGCGAAGACCACCTTCATCCGGCCGGGCGTCTCCGTGCACAGCCCGCGCAGCCGTCGGGTCTCGGTGCAGTGCGGCACGTCGGCCTCGAAGAAGCGGTCGCACTCGTCCATCAGGATCAGCAACCGCCGACGGGGTTCGGCGTCGAGCCACTGCTTGATGCCGGCGCGGACCCGCTCGTAGGGATCGGCCTCGGCCTTGCGGCGGGGCCTCGCCAGCACCTTCTGGTCCGTCAACTCGCGATCCAGTACGCCCCAGATGGTCTCGGCGCCCAGTGCCGTGCCCTTGCCGATGTTGTGGTGGTCCAGGTTGAGGTAGAGCTTCTGGTGGTAGTCCCGCTGCTGCTCGGCGAACCGGTCCCCGGCATCGTTGAGCAGGGCCGACTTGCCGAGGCCGCGTCCGCCGAAGATGATCTGGGTGCCGTCCGGGTCGAGGATCCTCTTGCGCTCGGCGTCGCGTCCGTAGAACATCTCCCGGCCGATGCGCCCGCGCTTCTCCCTGATGTAGGGGTTCACTCCGGAGAACGGCAGGAGCGTTTCGGTCGCCACGCTGACCTGCCTGTTGCCGTGGGCGGCGAGGTAGGCGAGCGCGGCGTCGTCGACGACCATCAGCGGGGCGATGTCCACCGAGGCCGCGGCGAGTTCGGTCCGCGCCTTGCTGTCGAGGGCGCCGAAGTACGCGACCAGCAGGCTCTCCTTGCTGGGCTCCTGGGCCACCCGGCTGAGCAGCAACTGCGCCGAAGGCCGGCCCCAGATCATCAGGACCCGGAGCCGGCCGGCCTGTTCGAGGATCTTGGATCCGAAGACGGGTGCCCAGGCGCGGCCGTTGATCTCGATGTCGAGGACGTCGACGAAGCGGTACTCGACGCTGCGCGGAAGGCCGTTCAGCGGAAGGGCCTGCTTGGCCTCGTAGCCGAGGAGGTTGAGCGCGGGCAGGAGCATCTGCCGCGGGTCGGCGCTCTGCCGGCCCTTGGGCGGAGTGGCGCCGAGCGCCTGCCAGGTCTCCAGCGCTTTGGCCGCGCGCTCGGCCTCGTCCCCGGACAACCGGGTGTAGTCGAGCGCGGGAAGGTCCGGGTGTTTGCCGTGGTCGCGGACCGACCGGATCAGCTCGGCGGTGATCCCCGAGCGGAGTCCATTCGGTACGGACGGGAAGAAGCCCGCGAGGTGGGACACGCCGGACACGATCTCGGGCACGGTCTCGCCGAGTTCGAGGAAGTACACGAGGTCGGCGGCGGTGGCCAGCCCGTCGGTCTCCAGATGGCGCAGCACCTGCGCGTGGTCCTCGTCGCTGACCTCGGGGAGCGCGTCCAGCCGGGAGCGTAGCCGTTCGGCGGCCTCGTCGCGGAACCGGGGGAGGAGCTTTGCCACCTGGTCCAGGGTGCGCCGGACCAGGATCAGCTCGCGCTTGCCGTCCTCCTCGGCGTGGGGCTGCGCGTCGGACAGGAGTTCCTGGAGGCTGAGGTCCTGGTCGTCGGTGAGGGCGCCGTCGGCCTGCGCCCGCCGGAGCTCGGCGACCAGGTCGGTGTGCCGGGCCAGCAGGGCCTCGCGCCGCCGCTCCTCGGCCTCGAATAGCTCGGTACGGCGTGCGGGCGGGAAGGAGATCGGCTTGCCGGGCAGCGAGCCCTGTTCCGCGAGGTCGAGGATGCGGTGCGCGGCGCTGAAGACGTCTTGGCTCTCCTGGAGTGCCAGGGCCTCCTCCCAGGTCCGGTCCTGGGCCGCGAGCAGCGCGGACACCGTGGGCTGTTCGCCGGTGGCCAGGGGGATCTTGAGCAGTTCGGCGTCGATCGTCTGGTGTGCGTCGAGGTCGGGAAAGCGCCGCAGGCGGGCCGGGCCCTGTTCGATCTCGTCCAACAGGGCGCTCAGCGACTTGTGGGCCGCCCACGCGGAGGCCGAGGCCAGTGAGGCGGGCGATCGTCCCCTGAGCTTGTCGAGGTCCTCCAGGGCCTGCCGGCGGCCGCCGAGCAGGGTCTGCCGCATGGCTGCTGTCTCCTGCCGGGCCCAGTCGGTCTCGGCGGTGCGGCCCCGCCTGATGGCCTCGGTGGCGTCGATCCAGGACTTGGCGCAGTCCGTGGTCCGTTCGACGAGGTGGACGAGGTCCTGACGTCCAGAACCCTGCAAGACCCGCTTGCTCGAAGCGCGGAGCCCACGGTCCATCCGGTCGATCTCGGACTGGATGTCGGTGAGACGGGACAGCCGGTCGACGGCCTCCCGAGCCCTCGATCCGGCCTCCGGCGAGTCCTCGACCAGCGCGTGGAGCACCGAACCGAGCAGGCCGTCCGGGGCGAGCCAGCGCTTGGCGATGGTGGTGGCTCGGTTGAACCGGAGTCGCGGGGGTTTCAGCAGGTCGCGCGCCTGCTGGACGACGTCGCGGAGCCGGCTCTCGGATTCGGACACGTCCGCCGTACCGCTCAGGGGTTTGGTGAGTGCCAGGGCGCCGCTGAGGGTCGGATCCGCGACCGCGATGGCGAGCGTGGCGAGGCCGTCGGGCAGCCGGGCGGCCAAGGCCTTCAGCTGGGCGCCGGCCGCGTACTCGCCCGTGGACAGCGAGGCGCGGAGTAGCGCGGGCAGCGCGAGCAACTCGGTGTTCTCGAAGGTCTTTGTTTCCAGGGTCTCGCAGCGCAGGAGCGCCTTGACGAAGGCCTGCGGACCGCCGACGGTCCCCGGTTTGAGAGCGGCACCGGCGGCGGCGAGGCGGAGGGAGGCCTGTTCCGGTTCGGGCTGGCCGGCGGCCCGAACCAGGTGGAAGGCGAGACCGAACCGCCCCTCGGCGATCAGCCGGGTGATGGCGGTCGACACCTCGGCGTCGGCCCGGGCGGATGCCGGTATGGCGGGGGCAACGGCAGGTTCTGCCTTCGGGACGGTGGCCGCCCGCGAGCTCGCGGCCTCCTCCGACCGATACCCGGTCGCCGGCGGGGCGGGCTGTTCGACGGTGGCCGGCGGGGTTTCGGGCACCGGCACCGGCACCGGCGACCGGTTCTCGGACGGGACAGCGGTCGCGGCCGGGACGACGGGCGTCGGTTCCGGCCCCGGACCCCGGGCCGGGGTGGTGAGGGCCTGCGGGGCCGCGTCGGCCTGCCGGGGGAACGGCAGCTCCTGGAGGAGAGCCGGCTCCTCGGGTAGGGATAGCTCCGTGTACAGCAGCGCCGCACCGGCACAGGTCGGCAGTGCGGCGCCGATCTGCTGTTGGCGGGACATGATCTCGGCCGGGTGGTCCGGCTGCTCGCGGAGCCGGACGAGCTCGACGAGAGCGCCGAGCGTCGCGGCCTCGGCCCGCTCGGTGTCGTCCCAACGCGGCGAGTCGAGGATGGCGCGGGCCAGCCCGTGGGCGGCTTCGAGTCCGCCGGCGGCGGGGCTCCGCTCGGGGCAGGTGATCGTCAGAAGTTCTAGGAGTGCCGCGTGGGCCGCGCGGTCGCGGCGACGTTCGTCGAGATACGAGCGCACGCTCTCGGTCAGGTCGTCCAGCTGGTTGGGGACTTTCGGCAGGCCTGCTTCGGCCAGGTCGTCCCGGAACTGCCGGAAGGTGTCGGTCAGTACGGTGAGCGCGCGGGTGTCCTGCTCCGCGGGTGGGTACCCGGCGTCCAGCGCCGTACCGATCCGGTGCGAGGCCTCCCGGGCGGACTGGAAGACGAGTTCCAGCGCCTGGTGCGCGGCCGCCACGTCGAGCGTGCGGCCCGGGGCGGGCCCGTCCGTGGCGACGGCCGGTTGTTCGGCCACCTCCTCGGGGGAGCAGGGTGCAGCGGGCTCGGCGAACTCGCCCTGGGCGGGGACGGGCGCGTCCGTCTGGTCGTACAGGCTGAACCCGGGAGTCGCTTCGATGACGTCGTCGGCGGCGGCCCGCACGGCGTCCAGGAGCTGCTGCTCCGCCTCGTACCCGAGCCAGTCGTGCTCGGCGGCCCAGACCAGGACCCGCGCGCCGACCGCCGAGGCGCTGCACCAGGAGAGCATGGCGAGCCGGACGAGGGTGTCGCCCCAGCAGGCCACCGGGTCGGTCACGATCCCCGAAGAGGAGTCCGCCGCGGCGGACACGTCGCTCATCACGCGGTGCGTCAGTGCCTTGACGGCGCAGTGGCAGCGCCGCTGGCGCGCGTCCCGCTGCATGCGCGAGAGCATGTCGCGGCACAGTGCCTTCCCGGCCCGGCGGGGAGCGGCCAGCTTGATGCCGAGCTTGCCCAGCAGCCGTTGGCGTTCCTTCGGGGAGAGCGAGTTGAAGGCCAGCTCGACCATGCCGGCGGTCACGTCTTCGAGGACGTCCGCGACCGGGTGGCCGAGGGCGTTCAGCGCGTTCGCCAGCGGTCGCAGTGTGGCGAGTGTGGTGCCCGGTGGGGACAGCGGGGGTTCCGGCACTGCCTCGTAGGTGTCGTCCATGCATGCTCCGGTTCGGGGGAGGGGAGGGTGGGACACGGGATCATCGCGCCCGGGTGTGCTCGGTGACGAAGGTGTAGCCCGAGGGCAGATCCCAGCCGTCGGCCTTGCCGAGCTTTCGGCAGTGCTGCCGGTAGGCGGCCCGTTGGGCGTTGCTGGGGGTGGCTCCGGAACTCAGGCGCCGTAGGAAGCCGTGCACCTGGTGCGGTTTCGATGCCGGGTGCCAGTGGTGGCCCGGGTCGGCCGCGGCGGGCGCTGCGCGTTGCGCCGGGATGACGACGGGGGCGTATCCGATCAGGGGGATCGCCGGTTCGTCGGGGCGCGCCGGGTAGCGCGGGCGGCCGTCGAGGTCCCGGCTTCCGGTGACCGGGTAGAGGCGCGCGGCGGCGATGAGCTCGTCCACGGCCGCTTCGAGTGCCGTCGCCTGCCGGGTGGCGGGCGGCTGTCCGTACACCGTGAGGGGCAGAGCGGACCGGTCGAGGAGGGCGTGTCCGTCCACGGTGAGCAGCCCGCAGCGGCGTACGGCGCGCATGACCAGGTCGCGTTCGCCGAGACCGGCTGGGGAGTCGGTGTCGCGGGTGCTGCCGGGGGTGCTCTCCCGGGTGAGGATCTCCTTGGAGTAGCGGTGGCGGATCTCGTCCCCGTCGACGATGACGGGCGTCTCCAGCAGCATGGTGGTGGCCCGGACCACCCGCCCGCCGCGCGGCCACTGCAGCAGCAGCTCGATGCCGGGGAAGAAGGTCAGCGGCCAGTCGATGCCAGACAGGCGGCCCGGCTCACCCGAGAGCTCGGGCACGGTGTCCTGGACCTGTTGGGACTCCTCGATCTCCCCGCCCTCGTGGTCGAGTTCGAGACGGACGCGGGTGCCGTCGCGGTGCAGAGCGCCACGCAACTCGTCGGCGATGAGTGGCCGCAGGGGCAGGAAGCCGTCCATGATGTGTGCAAGCCGCAGGGGTAGGCGCCACATCACCTCGCTGTCGGACACCCGCAGCAGTTCTGCCTGTGCCGGCCCGGTGGCACCGAGCGGTGCGTCGACGGGGGCCGGGCTCGGCTGGTCGGTGGGGGCGGTGCTTCGCGGGTCCGGCCCGGTGGCCGGCGCGGAGCGGACGGGCCGTGGGGCGGGTGGTTGCGACGCGGCGCGCCAGCCGAGCCCGGACGGGGCCAGCGGGTCGGCCGTGGTCTCCTCCGCGCCCGGCCGGCGCGATCGCCAGACCCCGCCGCCCTCGAAGGCGTCGTCGAGGCAGACCCGGGTGCCGTTGGCGAACAGCCCGTCCTTGCTCTCCCCGCGCACGACGTCGGCGACGGCCAGATTGGCTCGGCAGACGGCCGCCGCGTAGTCGACCCCGCTGAGCAGCGGCGCGGCCCCGGTGACGGTCGTCAACCAGGGGCCGATCGCGGTGTGGACGGTCGTGGTGGCGGGCATGCCGCGGCGGCGCGGGCCGGCGGCCTGGCCGGCGAGTTGCAGTGAGGTCGCCAGCCTGCTCATGTCACCGCGGCCGAGCGGGCCGTCGTCTTGCCAGGTCGCGGCCAGCGCGCTGCGGGGCAGTGCGTACGAGCCCCAACAGCGCAACTGCTCGCAGGAGTTCAGCACTGATGCGATCGTGCGGAGCATCCGCAGCAGGGCGCCGTGGAGCAGCGCGTCGTCGTTGGTGGCCACGAGGTCGACGAGGGAGACCGGCACTGCGGGGCTCAGTAGTTGGGCCCGGGCCTCGTGCAGCAGGTAGTCCGTGTATGCGGTCAGCGCGTCCTGCCCGGCCGTTCCGGGCAACGGGTAGCGCGCGTTGACCACGACGTGGCCGTTCCGGTCGATCCAGCGCTGCTGGAGCCGCAGCCGGCCGAGCTGGGCGTCGGTGAGGCTGAGCGCGTCGCCGAAGGCGTGGACGTCGGGGACCAGCAACTCGCGTCGTACCGGGGCGTCGTCGGGGCCCGGTACGGCACCGCTGCGCTCGGCGCCGGCTGGCGCTCCGGAGACCCACTCCGGGACGTCGCCCAGTGGGCCCGTCGCGGAGTGGCGTCCCTCCTTGTAGATGACTTCGGCGTACAGCGGCTGCGAACCGGTGGCGATGCGCACCATGGCCCCCACCGGGATGGTGGGAATGCACTCACCGAGGGTGACGACCGGGAAGGCGTCCGGGTCCAGCGGGCTGCCGCCGTACCCCTGGCCGTCGAGGTCGTAGCCGAAGTAGACGGCGTTGAACGCCACGGCGGTGTGGACCGGACCGCGTCGAGCGGAGACCAGGGCCGCCAGGTATCGGCGGAGCCGGTCGAGGTCCGGTGCCGTCAGGGCGTCGGGGCCGTCCACGACGGCGGGCGTGAGGAGCGGTTCGTCGATGTACGGGCGCCAGACTCCGGACGGTGCGGGTGGTGCCAGGGTCACGCGCGTTCCTCGTTCCTTTTGCGTCGGGCCGTGTTCAGGGAGGCCATGGGCACGGGTTGGGTCCGCCAGCGGCCGTTCACGGTGGCGACCAGCGCGCCCGCCGCGACCAGCCGTTGCAGGCTCCGTTCCACCTCGGAGTAGGGGAGTCCGGCCTGCCCGCCGAAGTGCGGGCTGTCGCGCAGCGGGCGGGGGAGCGGCACCAGGCGCCGGTTCACCGGGTCGTACGACGACTCCTCGCCGCGCAGGGCCTGCCACAGCGAGCGGGCGTGCACTCCGCCGGGCATCCGCCGGGCGAGGCGGTAGGCCCTGAGGTCGATCCGTTGCTCGCGCAGTGCGCCGTCTGTGTTCCCCCCGGCGCGCGGGGCCGGATTCTCGAAGGCCAGCGCGACGGTCGGGCGGCGCTGTTCCCTCGGCCAGTCCGGGATCGCCCAGCAGGCCGAGCAGCGGCACTGTGCGGTGCTGCAGCAGCCCTCCGGGAGGTCCACGACGCCGAAGTAGTCGGCGAACTTCCGCTGGGCGCACACCGCCGGCTCGTCGAAGAACGCCCTGAGCAGGGCGAGCTCCTCGCGCGCCCGCTCGGCGCGGCGGGAGACCAGCGGCAGGAATCCCTCGGGCAGCCGGTTCCGTTCGACCCGCAGCCCGGTGACCAGCCGCCTGCTCGGCGCGGCGGAGACGTCGAGAAGCCCCCGGTCGTGGAGGTCCGCGAGAATCTCCCAGCTGCCCGCGGGGCCGTCGGAGACCTCCCGGTAGCCGTCGACGCTCCGGGCCAGGTGGGCGTCGAGCCCGTCGACGCGCAGCCGTGAACGATCGGGCAGGGACAGGACGCTCGCGACGATCGACTGCTCCATGACGTCGTCGCGGTGTGCCGGGTCGGGGTTCTCGCCAGCGGGGTGTCCCTCGCCGGCCTTGACCGCACAGAGCGGCGGATAGTCGCCGAGGTCGGCGACCGCCCCCAGATCGGCCAGCGCGCTGAACGCCCGCATCACTCCGCCGGAGTAGCGGTCGGCCACGTGGCCCTTGCGGATCTCCTCCTCTTCGAGCAGCCCGGCGGCGACGTCCTCCGCCATCAGGGCATCGGCCAGCGTGACCGCGTCCAGGCTGCCCCGTTGCTTCAGGACGGCCCAACCCATGCGACGGAGCAGCGACGGGGAGAGGTCCTGCGCGGTCATGAACCGTACGGTGCGGATGCCCCGACTGGTCGCCAGGGCCAGGGCGGTGTTCGCCGGTCCGTCGTCGGGCCCGGGCCTCCGGTCGGCGCCATCGCGCCCGGCGCGGCCGATCTGCTGGTAGAGCGCGGCGAGATCGGTCGGCGGCGAGACGCAGAAGACCGTCCGGACATCGGGTCGGTTGACGCCGAGCCCGAAGGCGGAGCTGGCCACGATGATGACGGGGACGAAGCCCTCCTCACCCTGGCGGGGGGCTTCGCGGAACTCGGTCATCACGGCGGCCTTCTCGGCCTCGGAGAGCCGCCCGTGGAACCGCAGGACGCGTTTTCCGGCGTCGCCGACGTACTCGCGGAGGTGGGCGTGGAGGGCGTTGACCTCCTTGACGGTGAGGCAGTAGAAGATCGCATGCCCGTCCGCGGCGTCCACGACCCGCTCGGCCAGGCCCGCGACCTCGGCGGTGCCGCCGCGACGGAATGTGCGCCGGAAGACCGCCAGCTCCGGGCGGATCGGGTTCTCCCTGACCGTCACGAGTCCGCCGCGGCCGACGGGGCCGAGCGCTTCGGCCCGCTCCTCGGCCGAGGCGGCGGCGGGAGGTTCGGGCACGGTGCCGAACAGGACCTCGCGCATCGTGGCGTGGACGGAGCGGTTGGCGGTGGCGGTCACTGCGGTGACCGGCAGACCGTGGTCCCGGCGCAGCTCGGAGAGGAACCGGCCGAGGCGGCGCATGCTGGGGCGGAAATCCTCCCATTGGGCCACGGTGTGGGCCTCGTCGACGGCGATGCGGGTCACCCGGCCCGCCGCCACGGCTTGGCGGACGAGTTCGCGGAACCGCCGCTGGCACAGGCGCTCCGGGCTGACGTAGACCAGCTTGATGCCGTGCTCCGCGCGGCCCAGCAGCTGGTCGGCCACCTCCGTCTTGCCGGCCCGGCTGCTCGACTCCCGCAGCGGTGAGATGAGGGCGCGCACCGCGCCGCCGATCGAGCGGTTGAGCTCCAGCGCCTGGTCGTGCATCAGCGCGACGAGCGGGCTGACCACGATGGTGGTGCCCGGCAGGACGAGCGCGGGCAGTTGGAATGTGTAGCTCTTGCCGAAGCCGGTGGGGAGCAGCCCCAGCACGTTGCGGCCCTCCGCGGCGGCGGTGATCACTCGCTCCTGCGCGGGTTTGAGCTCCGTGGGCCGGTCGTCGAGCCTGAGCAGGCCGCCGATCTCGCCCGCCCGTTCCAGGACGGCTGCGACGAGGCCCCCGTCGGCCTGCAGCCGGGCGGTCTGCTCAGGAGTAAGGGCGAGTTCGCGGATCCGGCGGGTGAACGGCAGCAGGGTGTGGCGGTCCAGTTCCTCGGCCGTGCAGAGTTCCGCCGCTCGGTCCGGGGCGATGAGGCCGGCACCGGACATGGACTCCCAGATCCGCCGCCAGCCGTCGGCCATGGTCGTCACGTTGCCGGCCCCTGGCTCGCCCGTGATCGGGTCGGGGCGCAGGAGGCCCTCGTCCAGACTGCCGAGGAAGGCCTTCCGATAGGCGCGGCGCAGGGCCGTGCTGCCGCCGAGTTTGCGGTCACTGATCACGACGACGCCGCGATGGCGGTCGGACCGGATGAGTCGGCCGACGGCCTGACGCAATTGGAGCGCCGCCAGCGGCAGGTAGTACGCCTCGGTGGCGACACCCTCCGGGTCGGGGTCAGCGGCTTCCTCGGCCCGCTGCCGGACCGCCGCGCGACGGGCCTCGACCACCGGCGCGGCGAAGGGCGCGAACGGGAGCTTGTTGATCCAGACCAGCCGCAGTCGTTGTTCGTCCTTCACATCGACGCCCTGCCACAGCCCCTTGGTGCCCACCAGGAAGCCGCCGCCCTCCTCCAGGTCGGTGAATTCGGTGAGGGCCCGGCCGTTGCCCAGGACCAGGGCGTTGACGGTCGGGGCGGAGAGACCGCAGGTACGGAGCTCCTGCTCCAGGAGTTCGCCGATTCCCGCGGCGGTCTTCCGCGCCGTGGTGAGCACCATGGCGCCGCCGTCGTGCCCGTTGCCGTCGGCGCGGGGGCGGACCGACTCCCGGGCGTAGCCGGCGAGTTGGTGGGCGAGGGTGCGCATCGCGCCCTCCTCCTGCTCGGCCCAGGACGGGAAGTCGGAGAAGCAGACCAGCTCGGCCTGCCGGGCCAGGTCGAAGGGCGACTCCAGAGCGAGCGCCGGGAGGGCCGACGGCAGCCCGAGCCTGGTGCGGATGAAGTCCCAGGTCCCGGAGACCCGCAGTGTCGCGGAGACGTAGTAGACCCGGGGGAGCAGGCCCAGGAAGCGGAGCCACTCGGGGTCCGCGGGCAGGTCGATTGGGCTGGACGCGAGCCGGAACCGGTAGGAGCGAAGGCCGCGCTGGGGTTCGGCGAGTTCCTCCAGGAAGACCACCCGGGACGGGAGGGGGTCTGGGGTGTCGTCCAGCTGCACCACGCGGCAGAGCAGGGCGCTGATGTCCTCGCCGAGGCGGCCCAGGGTTGCAGCGCTGTCCCCGGCCCGGCGGGCGAGGGCGAGCACGCGCTCCTTCGCCAGGCCGTCGAGCGCGTCGGTGTGCTCGACGACGTAGCGGGTGAGCAGGGCGGACACCGAGCCGACCACCCGGGCGAAGTCCGCGAGGAGCCGTTGGACGCCCCTGGCCTCCGTGCTTCCGGAGGTCCCCGCGTACGGACTCGCCAGGACCGCGCTGCGGTTGCCGATCCGTACCCCGACACCCCGTGCTCGGGCGTCGAAGGCTCGGGCCGCGAGCCTCGGCAGCTGCTCCCCGTCCAGCAGTGCTTCCAGGGCGGCGATGGCGTCCGTGACCCGATCCCTGGCGGTTCCACCGCGGGCGTCGGCGAGCCAGGCGCTGCACTCGGAGAGCAGTTCCTCCAAGGCCTGGTAGTCGACGGCCGTCGTCAGTGCCGAGGTGGCTGCGTTCTCCAGTTCGTGGGCCTCGTCGATGACCAGCAGGGTGTCGCGGCCGAGGGACTGGAGGTCGTCGACGTGGGAAAGGGCCAGCGCGTGGTTCGCCAGGAGCAGCCGGTGGCCGGTCATCGCCTCGCGCACGGTGTCGGTGTGGGCGGCGATCGGGGTCCGCTCGTTCGGCGCGTAGTCACCGTCGCGCTGGGACAGCGATTCGAGCCACGGCCCGAGGGCGCGGTCGGTGTACTCGGAGAGGAACGCGGGCAGATCCACCGGGTCCACCGACCTGGCCGTCCAGGAGAGCGGGGGCTCGGCGGCGGCGCGCAGCCGCAGCAGGAGGTAGACGGCCAGCTCTCGGAACCGGCGGTGCTCCACCGGGCGGGCCCGGCCGCGAGACTCGGACCTGCCCTGGGCGGCCTGGGCCAGTGCGGCCGTCAGCGCGGCCAGGGAGAGCCGGTTGGAGCGGCCCTTCACGAGGTCGCTGAGCTGCAGGAGACCGGGCAGCGCCGCTTCGAGGTCCGTGAGGTCGTGGGCGAGCTGGCTCTGCAACTGCTTGGTGAAGGTGGCGATGACCGCCCTTCGCCCCGGAGCGCCCGCGAGCCAGGTGAGTGCGGTGGCCAGAATCGCGTAGCTCTTGCCCGTTCCGGTGGGGGCTTCGAGTAGGCCGGAGGTGCCGGAATGGGCCCAGTCGTGCAGGGTGGTTGCCATCTGCTGCTGGGCCGGCCGCGGTGTCGCCCTGGTCCGGTGGACGACCGCGGCGAGTGCAGTCGGGTCCACCCGGCCGTCCTCGCCGAGAAGGTCCGTGGGGAGCTGCACGGGGCGCCGCCCCCGGTGTAGTTCCTGGGAGTCCCGTCGGGGGCGGTGGTCGGCGAGCTCGGCGCTCACCAGTCGGATCACCCGCTGCTGGTCCCATGAGGTGACGTCGGTGTCGGGGCGGATCGGAGCGTCCGAGAGTTCGAACAGTATTCGCCACGTTGGCGAGTCTGAGCAGGCGGTCCGGACTAGGTCACGAAGGTCCTGGCCCCAACCCCGGACCTCGGCGGCCGCGCGGGTCAGCAGGCGGACGAGGAGTTCGGCGTCGTGTGGGGCCGTGTGCGGGCGCAGGCCCGATGCGGGGACGCCCTGTTCGGCGGCCAACGCGTGCAGCCGGTGAAGGGGGGCGACGGGCCAGATCGCGTGTGCGAGGTAGAGCGCGTCCGCCGTCCGCAGGCCGGCCAACGGATCGTCGCAGTCCGCGCGCCGAGCGGACTCCCGGACGAGGGGGAAGTCCAGGCCGGTCCCGTTGTACGCCACTACGACGTCCGCCCCGGCGAGGAAGGCGGCCAGTTCCTGCCATGCCAGGCCGGCCGGGACCCCGTCGGCCTGTACCCGTCTGCGGGTCGCCGGAATGCGGATCTCGTCGGTGTCGCAGGAGAGCTGGAGGTAGCGCTGCCAACTGGGAGCGGTCTTGATCCAGTCCTGGTCGGTGCCGAAGCGCACCGCTGCCGCCTGGTACACGTGGCGTTCGAGATAGGGATCGGCGGGAACGGCCGTGACGACGCTCTCCAGGTCGATCGCGACGGCGCGGAGCCCGCTTCGTCCGGCGGCCTGGGCTGCCGGTTCACCGGGTTCTGGCGAACTGGCATAAGGCACATCATTGATGACGAACAGTCCGTTGATCCTGGTGAGGAGTCCGGCAGTGACAGCCTGATCGGCGAGTTTGAGCACCCGGGGGCGGGGGAGGCCCGGATGGCGGTCACGCGCGAGGGCCACCAGTGCGTCGGGCGTCGCTCCGTCTGAGAACTCCCCGACCAGCGCTGCGATTTGTCGGACCGCGGCGGATGCGCGCGAATCGCCACCCAATAGTGCGCTCCCTTGGGGCGTGATTCCTTGACCCATCCATGCCCGCGGATGGCGTCCACTTTGCTGAACTCGCTTGTTACATAGGGTTTTCGAGTCGGAATCATCCTAGTCGGAGAATCCGGTGGGGTGGCGGGGCGACCTATAAGTCATACAAATTTTCCGTTCGGTGTGGTGCGAGGTCAGGGCGGTGGAGGCCCCGCAGGTCGGGGCCTCCACCCGCGCACCGCTACTCGGGGGTCTGTTCAGTGGCCCGCTCGGCCGGAAGCGGCGCGAGCGGCAGGACGTACTCCTCGGCCAGCTTCGCCAGATGGAGCGGGAGCGGCCGCGCGAGCGGGTGGTACTCGTCGTGGAAGCGCAGCTGGTGGGTGGCGGCCGCGACCACGGCTGGCCGGTCCGCAGCGGTGTCGGTGCGCTCGGCCGCCGCGAGGGCGGCCGAGGAGAGGCAGCCCAGCACCGTGAGCTCCAACGCCTGCGGGTTCCAGGCGGTGGCCGCAGGCCCGTTCGGCCACTTCTGGTCCGGGACCAACTTGCGGAGGTCGCGTCGTACGGTGCCCGCGGTGGGTGGCTTGCCGACAGTGCTGAGGAACACCCGGTGATCGGGGTCCGCGTCATGGGGCGCCCACAGGCCGGCGGAGAAGCCCGGCGGCTCCTCCTCGGTCGTGGCGGGCGCGTACCACTGGGGGGTCTCGCCCCGGTTGTTCGTGTCGCGAAGCAGGACGATTCGCAGGTCCGCGCCGTGCAGGGCGACACGCACCGGCGACTGGCCGTGGAAGGCCAGCATGTCCTTCTCCAACTGCCGGTTGTTCAGGCCTGGCCAGGTCTCGCGCAGGTTGCCGCTGTTCGCCAGCAGCAGGGTCGGCCGGCCGCGCACCTGAAAGAGCAGTGACCTGATCCGACGCTCGACCTCGTCGCGCCGCTCGTCGGTGGTCGGAGCGCTCCGGCCTGACCGGGCGGGGTCCACCCCGGAGCTGTCCGCCGTGAGGCTGATCAGGAAGTCGGCATACGGCACCCACGCCTTGATGGTGTCGTCCCAGCCGCGCACCGGGTGCACCGGGTCGCGCGGACGAATGCGCAGGGCGACCAGGTGCCGACCGGCCCTGCGGGTCGGCCCGTCGGCCTGCCGCCGGACCTGCCAGAGCGCCAGGTACTGGAGGTCGTCCGCTAGTTCCTCGTCCAGCCGCTGGTCCGGCGGAACCACGGCACCGAGCTGGCGCATCCCGTCGGCCAGCGCGGATCGGGCGCGCAGGGCGACGGCGGCCTCCGAGTCCTCCGGGACGACGATGAACTGGCTGACCCGGCGGGCGGCGGCACAGCCGTGACGCAGCGCAGACTTGGGATCGGAGTCGGAAGCGGGGAACCGTTCCGGGCCGAGCGTCTCCACCAGCGCCAGCCCGACCGGATCGATCCCGGAGCCGAGGAAGTCGGCCGTGCGGGCTGCGCGCTCCCGGATGGCGGCGGACAGCACCTGGGAGTGGGGCCAGCCGGGCCCGTCGTCGAGTTCCAGCGCGGCCCCCAGGCTTCCGAGCGGGCGGGCCCGCAGCACAACGTGCAGGTCGCCGACCTGCCACTCCTGACCGTCGTCCACCGGGCCGGAGCCCGCCGGGAGCCCGAGCCACTCGCGGAGCGCGGCGACGAGCTCGTCCCGGGTCTCCTCGGTCTGCCACAGGACGTCGACCAGCAGCGGACGGCCGTCGAGTGCCGCGTGCACCGCGCCACGGCGGGCCCGGAAACGCTGCTGCGCACGTTCGTCCCGTACCTGCGAGTCCTTCGCCGGTGTGCTGGGCAGGAGTACGGGCGTCGGCTTGCGGTGCGCGCGTTCCAGACCGGCCACCCGGCGGAACACCGGTGCGAGGCCCTCCTCGGCCCACTGGTCGACGAGCGACCGTTCGAGCGGCATGAGCCCGGTGCCGACGCCGTGCTTGCCCATCGCAGTGCTGTGCACGACGCCGGCGGCCACCCCGTCCCGGCCTTCGAGCCAGTCCGCCGGGTCGGCGATCAGCTCGGCCGGCTTCGGGTAGGCGCGCAGCACGTCGAGTTCGGGCAGCAGCTCGACGAGGCTGTGACGGCGCCAGGCGGGCATGCCGAGGCGGCGATTGAAGGCCAGCTTGTTGGCGGTGAGGCGTCGGCACGGGCCGTGGTCGCCGGGCCAGGGCAGCGGGGTGTCGAGCAGGACGGTGGTGCCGCGGCCGGGGGGCATCCAGACCTGTGATCCGCTCACCCAGCGGCGGATCCCGTAGTCGACGTGCACGCGAAAGCGCGAGGCGAACGGCACCGTCTGGACGGTGACGGTCACCAGCGCCGAGTAGTGCCAGATGCGCTTCCCGCGGGTGTACCGCCGCGGTGGCCAGCTCACCAGCTCGACGCCCTGCTCCCGGGTGACCAGCCGGAAGGACAGGTCGACGCCGCCCAGCCGCAGCGGGCGGGCAGCGAGCCTGGCCCCGATCTGCTCGGGCAGCAGGTGGTAGAGCCTGCGGTCGGGTTGGGCGGTGCCGCCGTCGGTGAGCCGGGCGGCGGTGAGGTCCACGGGCTCGTGCCGCCACTGCGGGCTGTGCTCGTCGATCAGCGCCAGAGCCCGGTCCAGGGCTGCCCGGTGGTCGACCGCGCGTTCGGCGTCGATGTCGTCGAGGGGCGGCAGGGTCATCACCCAGGAGGCCAGTAGGGGGCCGACCAGCTCGGCTGGCATGTCCTGGGAGGCGTAGAACCAGGGCACCTCGGCGCTGCCGCCGGCTCCCCGGCCGGTGGCGATCAGGCCCGGGGCCGTGGCGCGCAGCAGCTCGTTGAGCTTGCGGATCGGAAGGCCGACGGGCTGCTCCCGCCGACGCCAGCGCCGCCGGTAGAGCCCGATGAACTCCTCTCGCCACTCGTCGGGGAATCCGATCATCCGGTAGGGCTCGATCCAGGGGCCGGTGCGTGGGTCCGGCTCGTACGCGGTCGTGCTGATCAGGTGGTACACGCGGTGTTCCTCTCGTTGTCGAGGGTGCTCAGGCAGCGGTCGAGAGCCGTCCACAGCGGCCGATAGAGCGCCTGGACGATGTGACGGTCGGCCTCGGGGACGGCGGCGCCCGGGGTGAAGTAGGGCTTGAGGACGGCGTGGATGCTGTGCAGGAGGCTGGTCCGCGGGGTGTCCGGTTCGTCGACCGGTCGGCCGGTGGCCAGGTTGGGCGCGAAGGCGGCGTCGACGAAAGCCACCCGGGTCGGGACCGCGCCCCGGACGGAACGGCCGATCACCTGCCAGATGAGCACGAGGAGGTCCCAGGTGACCTGGAGGCGGTCGTCGTCGCCCAGCCGGCTCCAGGCCAGGCTCCGGGCGAGGACGGCGTACCACCGGGAGCGGGCCTGGTCCCGGACCTTGCGGGCGCCGCGGCCCGGAGTGGACTCGCTCCGCACCCAGCCGTCGAACTCCCCGCTCCCGACGGCCCGGACGATCCAGTCGTTGATCGCGTGCACGGCCAGGGCGAGGTCGTCGGGGCGCGGATTAGGCCGGGCGAGGAAGTAGACGGACCCGATGGCCGCGTGCTGCTTGTCGACGTCGAGGATGTTGTGCCCCCGCTCGACCGCCAATAGGGGGGCCACCAGGACCTCGGCCTTGGTCCTGGAGAGCGTCTCGACGTCGCCCCTGCGCAGGACGGGCGCGTGGTTCTCGTCGTCCTCTGCCCAGGTGCCGGCTCCCGGATCATCGTCGGCGGCGAGGCGCCACACCCGGCCCTTCCAGCGCTTGTTGAGGGTGTGCAGGGTATCCGCCACCACCGCGGCCTCGTCGTAGCTCCCGACCAGGAGGAGAATGTGCCGGCGGCTCTCGGGGAGGAGCTTCAGTTCCTCCTGGAGTCGGCTCGATCCGTGGTCGTTCCTGCCGAGGGCGGTGACCATCCGGCGCAGCACGTCCGCCCGCAGGTCGAGCGGCTCGCCCGAGAGCCGCTGCGCCTCGTTGGCGAACTCGCACCGGCAGCGGGACCGGCACCCGCAATCCTCGCGGATGAACTCGAAACGGAACTCGCTCTGTTCGGCGATCCGGTCCAGCTCCCGGGGGTCCGGCTCGATGATGGCGCCGATCGGCACCTGGACGTGGTAGCGGCTGGAGCGGCCGGCCCAGCTGCTGCCCGACATCAGCAACACGTTGGTGCCGGGGCGGCCGTCCACCGTCGGCAGGTCGGGCATCACCCGGAGCAGTTCCCGGCCGACCCCGCTGCACCGGAAGAAGCGGAGCTCTCCGCTGCGAACCCCGCCCGGGTCGGGGCCGTCCATCAGGAACTGGAACCCGATGACGTTGCCCATCGGGGCCTCGGGCACCATCGGCCCGTAGTCCAGCGGGCGGCGGTACATCTCGTTGAATCCCAGGTTGAGGGCCGCCGCGACGCGCGGCCACATCGCGTTGACCAGGGCGAGACGGGGCTCCAGCGCACTCAGAAGGAGCGTGAACTCGAAGCGGTTCAACAGCAGTTCGAGCCAGTCCTGCGGATTCGGCGGCAGCCGGTCCTTCCGCCTGCGCCGGGTTGCTGCGCGGCGGTGGCGGGTGTTCTCCTCGGCTTCGTCCGGTTCGCCGCTCGCCCGCCTGCACAGCCGCTCGTAGCGTTCACGGCCAGCCGCCGTGGGCTCCAACAGGGGATCGAGGTCGAAGACTTGGCAGAGCACTTCCTTCAGCCGGATCCGGGTGTTCGCGCGGTAGGTGGTGTGTAGGAGCTCGCCGAGCAGGCTGGTGAGCTGCGCGCCCTCCGGGGTGGGTGGCCGCCGGTCGCCGAAGGGGTTGTCCCGGAAGGCGTCCAGGACCTCGGTGAGCTTGCGTCGGGGCTCCCGGTGCGGGTGCTCCGCCGCTGGCTCCGCGGTGTCGGCGGGCGTGTCGTCGCGGTCCTCCGGGAGCGGGTACCGTTCCTCCAGCAGGCGAAGCTGGAGGGTCCACGCGCTGAAGTACCCGGTTCTGACCCAGGTGCGCAGGCCGTGGTTGCTGACCAGCATGGCGACCAGTCGGTCGGCGGCGGTCTGGGTGGTGTTGACGGCGGCGGACCAGTTCTCCACATCGCGGTTGGACAGCTGGATCTGGCCGGCGCCCGCCAGTTCCCGGAGGCGGTGCTGGTTGACGTCGTAGAGGAAGGACTGGCTGTCAGGCCTGTTGGCAATCAGCGGGATGGCCGGGGCGAACATCCTGTCGAGCTGCATCTGCACCCGGTCCGCCTCGTCGACGATCACCAGGTCGCTGCGCCGGCAGGCGAGTTCGAGGTAGCGGATCCGTTCGTGGTTCTGCGGGTGCGGCACCGCTGAGTCGATCAGGCTGGCGATAGTGGCGACCCAGACGGTCGCGCCGACGAGTTCCCGGGCGCCGTGATGGCGGGGGCAGCCGGACCAGAACGGGCAGGCCAGTGGTTGTCGGCTCCACGAGTCGTCGCGGGCGCCGCGCCGGCGGTTGGGTGCTTGCAGCCGGGTGCACGGCGCCTCGGTGAAGTCCAGTAGATCGTCGGCGAGTTGGCCATCCTCGTAGCGCAGCGCGTTTACTGCGCAGGAGGTGCTGAGGTAGTCGAACCCGGGGTCGTCGTGGGCGAGTAGGTTGCGCCGGCCGCTGCCGACCAGGCGCCGGTGCAGCCGTTCGGCGTGCTGTTGGCGGCTGGAGGCGCCGATCACGGGGGCGGCCGTGTCGGGCACGTACGCGTTGTACAGCCGGACGAGCCTGAGCTGCTCGGCCACGTCCCCGACGACCACGGTGACCCGGAGGCCACGGCGGGCCAGGTGCACCGCTAGGACGTCCCGCAGGGTGCTCTTACCGGCGCCGACGATGCCCAACAGGTGTTGGAGCCGGACTACTTCGAAGCTCTCGGAACGTCGGAAGTATCCGTTCCGGCGAGTGAAGAGGCGGACGCCCGTCAAACGGCCGACCCAGTTCTCGGACAGCCGAGCGTCCATGAAGGCTGCTGTGTCGAGCAGTTCGCACCACTCGAAGGTGAGCGGTTCGCCCTTGTTGGCCGATGGCGCAGCGAGGTCGTGGCGTACCGGGGGAGGCGGGGCCGAGGTCGGGAGCCGGACGCTGGTCAGGTGGCGGCCGATCGGGAAGGCGTGCCGACCGGGGCCGGCGACCACCAGGGGCCGTCCGGCGAACACCGGGGCCGCCCGGAGGAGCCGGTCGTAGACCTCCCAGCGATCCGGGGCCACGGACAGCGAAGGGCGGCCGACGGCCGGACGGTCCGGATCCGTGACCTCGTAGGCGCGCAGCTGGCGGTCGAGTCGCTGGTACTCCTCCAGCGCTTCGGTCCAGGCCAGCCGGCGGCCCCAGGTCCACAGGGTGTGCCGGGCGGTGCGGAGTGTCCGCTCTCCGGCCGGGTCGACCGCTCCCCAGGCCCGGGCGAACGGGTAGCCGCTGAACAGGGCCCAGGCGTCCGCGGCTGGCGCGCCGGGCACGAACCTCTCCTGGAGATGGAGCCCGATCTCGATCTCGCACAGGGACTGCAGTCGCGGCGGGTGCAACCCGTCGGAAGCGTCCGACAGTTGATTGACCACCTCGGTCAGGGACTGGGCGGTGCTACGCATGACCCCTCCACGTTCCATCGGTCGACTCGTGTCCGGTGAACTCGCTGACGGACATCAGGCGCACTCGCGCGCCGACCGGCAGCGCCTGCTCGAAGGCCTGCCGGTACGCCGGGCTCGCCGCCCGGCTGTCCGGGACGACGACGTCCAGCTGTCCGCCGAGCCTGGCGGCCACCTCGGCCGCCCGCAGGGCGGCCGGCCCCGGCTGCTCCCGGTCGTGCACCTGGTAGGCCCGCAACGCCCCGTTACGGCCCGGAATCTGGTGGACGCCCAGCCCTGCCGCGAACGGGCCACCACGTTCCCCGAGGCGGGAGCGGACCGCCAGTTCGGTGCGGCCGGGGAGAGCGACGAAGAGCCGCAACGCCAAGGGGAGAACCAGCGCTTGGCCGGGTTGGTGCGAGACTTCGAGCTTGCGCTCGTCGGGGGCGCAGCCGCCTTCGCACCAGGAGCCGTCCGCCGTCTCGGCCTTGGCGAGCAGGCCGCACCCGGAGCAGCAGCGCACCAGCCCGTCGGCCGGGAAGTGGCTGGGCACTGGGCCATAGAAGTCCTTGACCAGCCGCCAGGCCTGCGCGCGGGACGGCTGCAGCATCTCCACCGGGTCGAACCGTAGGACCACCGGTTTGCGGATCAGGAAATCACGGCACTGCGTGAACCTGGCGGGGCTGCCGCAGCTGTCGGCGAGCCGGGCCATGAGGGATTCCGCCTCCTGCTCCACTACGCCGAGGGCGCCCAGCGAGGCCAGTTCGGCGCAGGTCCGCGTCGGCTCGCCTACCGCGCGGTGGATCAGCCGGGCGCCGGGGGTGAGGAAGTCGCGGGGGAGTGTCAGCCACTCCTCAGGGGTCCGTTCGCGGCACCAGCACAGCAGCTCCGGCACGCTGCGGGGCACTGGTGCGCGGCGGATGATCGCGTTTAGGACCACCCGATCCAGGGCGAGTTGGAGGCTCGACGGGTACGGCAGCCGGAAGGTCGACGGCTGGGTGGCCGTCAGGTCGATCACCCCCCGTGCCACCGCGGCGAGCAGTTCAGTGTCCGAGGGCCCGTCCACGGTCACGGTGTGGCCTCCGGCGCGGCCTGTCGGGGCTGCCGCGCCGAGCACCACCGGGCCATCTCGCAGCCCGCGCAGTCCGGGCCGGGGACGGCCGCGAACAGGTCTTCGGAGTGCCAGCCCGCCACCTGCTCGCGCACCGCCGCCTCGGCGGCGGCGTGGGTGCGTGGGTCGAACGGGTCGAGGGTGTGGAGGTCGACGCCGCCGGGCTGGAGAACCTCCAGTTCGACCCGGCCGCCGGCCTGCCCCGCCTGCCCGTCGTCGAGTGCGCCGGCGCCGATGATCCTGAGGGCCAAGGCTAGTTGGGGGTACGAGGCCAACGGGTCGCGGCAGGCGCGGTCGCTGCCGGAGGTCTTCGTCTCCCGCCAGACCCAGGCCCCGTTCCTCTCCTGGTACAGCAGATCGGGCTCCGTCAGGACGACGAGGTCGGCCGCCGTGTCGTCGAACGCGAGCTTGGGTTCGACCTCTACCCGCGACTCCGGCCCGACGATGTGCAGCGGGCAGGCCTCGGCGTGATGGCGTAGCAGCCGGGCTCCGAGCCGGCGCTCCTCGTCCGGGAGCCGGTAGCCTTCGGGCACCCAGTCGCCCGGGATCTCGGCCCGGCACGGGGTGCGCGGCCGCTGCGCGTGCCGCTTCGCGAGGAAGGCGTGGATCGCCCGGCCGCGCTCGGCGGCGGCGCCCCGCTCCCGGTTGCCGTCGACCGGAAGCCGCAGGCCGCGCAGGTAGCCGCGGGCCGGGCAGCTGCGGTGTGCCCGGCCGGTGGTCGAGGACCAGGTGCGGCGCGGCCGGCTCCGGTCCGAGACGCCGAGCAGACCGCCCGCGCGCCGGAGGGTGGGGCAGGCCGGGGCGATGGCACACGAGGCGCAGGCTGAGCCGGGCCGGTACTCGCGGCCGTCGAGCAACGCCCGTACCGCTGGCGCCCCGTGGGCCCGGTGAGCCGCGACAGCCTCCAGTCGGGTGCCCTCGAAGACGCTCTGCGCCCGCCCGTCGGAGAGCGCGAACTGGACGACCCTGACCTGTTCGACCCTCGGGTCCGGCGTTCCCTCTGCCGCGACGAGGGCGGCCACGGCGCGTTCCGCATCGGTGCGGTCCCGAAGCCGGTTGACGGGCAGCCGCAGCTCACGCAGTCGAGCGTCGGGAGACTCGAAGTACCGGCCCCAGGCGGTGATCCGGTACTCCACGCCGTTCGGGCCGTCGGGCGCCGGCCCCTGGTGCCGGTAGACCCACGGTGCGCGGGCGGGGCGGAGTCCGGAGTCGTCCGGGAACGCCTCGCGGTACATACGCAGCGCATGTGCGGTCCACTGTCGAACGCCGTCGTGCAGCGGACGCGGCCGCCCGCGGCGCGGCGCGCTCGGGGGCAGCTCGTCCACCGTCCGTTCGAGTTCGTCTGCCGCCGCCATGAACGGGCCGTTGGTGAACGCCTCCAGGGCCTCGGGCTTCCACCGGGGCCGTTCACGGGCACGGAGTCCGTGGGCCTTGAACACGTCGGACGCCGGGCAGCGGTATTGCTCCGGGCCGAACATGCCGAGGCTTATCCGAACGGTGGAGGAATCACCGACCAGTCCTTCGGGCGGCCAACTGGCTGTCATACTGACCTCACTTTTCTGGGCCCCGGTGTTCGGCCGAGCCGGCCGGGGTGCTTTCTTTTCCGTAAGGAGCGGGTGCGTTGGTTCCTGGGGCGATGCTCAATGGCCGAAAAGGCTGCTACAAGGTGATCCGAGAGCTTGGTAAGGGAGGTATGGGCGAGATCTTCGTCTGCCGGGACATGGCGGTCGGACGGGAGGTGGCGATAAAATTGCAAACCGCTCGGACGTTCGACTTGACTACCGACTACGGCCATTACAGCAATCTCATGGACCAGGAATGCAAACGGATGCTGGACATCTTGGAGATCCGGGGAATCCCCAAGGTCTTCGATTGGGGTGAAATCGGTCGAAGCGGCCGGAGATTCCTGGTCATGGAACTGGTTGACGGTGTCACGGTCGCCCAGTGGATCGAGGAGCACGAGCCGGTTCCGGTGCTGGCGGCGGTCTCGGTCATCGGGCAGCTCTGCGACATCCTCGCCCGACTGCACACGAAGGGGTACGTCCACTGTGACGTCACGCCCAAGAACGTGATGATCCAGTTCGACGGCTGCGTGCGGCTGCTGGACGTGGGGATTTCCGCAGTATCGGGTGCCATCCGGGAGCTGCCGTGTGGGAGCAGGGGGTACGCATCGCCGGAGCAGTACGTGCCGGATGCGGTGCTCACACCGCGGGCCGACGTCTTCGCCCTCGGCGCTCTGCTGTTCCAGATGGTCGCCGGCGAGCTGCCGTACGCCGACGCGGAGTACCCGTTCGACGGCGCCGAACGGGCGTTCCCAGCCGGCCTCCGAGCCGTGATGCCCGACGACCTCCGGAGCCTGGGGCTGTCGATGGTCTCCCTCGACCCGCGCGAACGCCCGACAGTGGTGGACGAGCTGCCCGGCTACCTGCGGCCGATGCTGCCCGCGTTCGGGTCGGCCCCGTCTCCGAAGGCGGCGAAGCCTGATCCGACCGCCTACTACCGTCGCGGCCTGTGGCGGACTTGAGCCACCGGGCGGACCCCGGCCGTCCGGCCCTCACAGCTGGGACCTGAGGCGTTCGACGGCCGAGTCGGGATCGCTCTCGCCGAGCCTGACCAACAGGGAGCGGGCCTGGGCGACCGCCTGGGCCGCCATCAGGGGCCGATCGGCGAGGGCGAGGGTGTCGGCGAGCCAGACGAGAGTCCTGGCCTCCCGGCTCGGGTAGGTCAGCGACCGGTACAGCCGCACCGCGCGGACGAAGTCGGCGACGGCGATCCGGTGGTCGCCGAGTGCCACCTGGATCCGGCCCAGGCTGAACAACGCGTACGCCTGGCCGTTGACATCGTCCGTGCCGCCCAGCAGGGTCAAGGATCGCCGGCAGTAGTCCAGGCCGACGCTGTACCGCCGGAGGTCGTAGTGGGCGACGCCGATGCCGCTCAGCGCCGTGCCCTGACCGAGGACGTCGTCGAGTTCCCGGAACGCGGTCAGCGCCAGGGTGAGGTGTTCGAGTGCCTCGCCCGGCGCGCCGTTCTCACGCAGCATGACTCCGAGCGTGTGGTGGCCGAGGGCGGCGCCGCGGACATCCCCGTTCTCCTCGCTCAGCCGTACCGCGTTGCGCAGTTCACGAGTCGCCCGGGCGAGGTCCCCGAGACGGCGATGAGTGCCGCCGAGCATCCGGTGGACCATGGCGACGTCCGCCGGTGCCGCGACCCGTCGGGCTGCTTCGAGGGCGCCGGTCAGATGGCGGAGGATGTCCAGGTTGCGGCCGGAGCGCCATTGGAAGGGGACCAGCACCATCGGCAGCAGCCAGGTGTAGCGGTCGAGTCGGCGGGCCTCGGCCGTCCCGATCACGGCCGTGAGCGTCGAGTACTCGGCCTCGAACCAGGCCATCGCCCCGGCGGCATCCGCCGGGACGTCGACGCGGATCCCGCGCGGCTCGCCGATCGGTAGTTCCCGGGCAGAGTCCAGAAGACGGTCGCAGGCCGCGGCGTTCTGCAGCAGGAACTCCAGGATCCGTTCCGCCACTTCGGCCCGCTCGGACGCGCTCCGCTGCGCCGCCAGATCGCCGGCGTAGACCCGGATCAGGTCGTGCAGGGCGTAGCGGGAGTCGGAGATCTCGGACACCAGGTTCATGCTCACGATCTCGTCGAACGCGTTGCTGGTGCCGACTGGGTCGTCCGGCCGGAGGGCACGTACGGTGGTCCAACTGATGGTGGGGCCTGGGTGCACTGCCAGCTGCCAGAAGAGGTGCTGCGCCTTCGAGGGCAGGAGTTTGAACGAGGTCTCGAACATCAGCCGGACGCTCGTCTCCTCCGTGCCCAGGTCGAGTTGGTGCAGCCGGGTGCTTTCCTCGCGGAGGCCGCGGCTGATGTCCCCGAGCGCCTGTGTCGGGCGCCTGAGGATCTGCGCGGCGGTGATCGCCAGTGCCAGGGGCATTCCCGCGCAGTACTGGACGAAGTCCTCGACGAACGGGGTGGCCAGCTTCATCCGCTGTTCGCCGAGCTGGATCCGCAGCAGTTCGACTGCGGCAGGCCGGTTCAGCGGAGTGAGGTTGACGATGTCGGCGCCCTCGTTGACCCACAGGCTGTGCAGCTGGCGGCGACTGGTGACGATCGCGGCGCTGCTTCCCGGCCCCGGGAGGAGACGCTGAACGTGCTGCTCGTCGAGGGCGTTGTCCAGGATCAGCAGGACGGCCCGGTCCGCGAGCGTGGTGCGGTAGGCGGCGAGCATGCCGTCCCGCGTGGAGGTGGTCGGCCGCACGCCGAGGTCGTTAAGGAACCTGGCGAGCAGGTGCTCGTAGCGCTCCGGCTCCCGCGACGAGAAGCCGCCGAGGTCGACGTAGAGGGTGCCGTCGGGGAAGTATGGCTGGACCTCGCTCGCCGTCCTGACCGCAAGGAGCGTCTTGCCGACCCCGGGCATACCGGAGACCACCGCGATCCTGGAGCGGCCTCTCGTCCGGCCCAGCAGGGTGCTGCTTACCTGGTCGACCTGGGCGTCCCGGCCGACCAGGTCGGGCGGCTGGGGCGGAAGCTGGCGGGGCACGGGCCATGCGCGCGGTGGTTCGTGCGCCGCTTCGGGGGCGAGCCGCAGGTGCACGGTGGACCGTCCGAACTGCCGCTCCCAGACGGTCAGCAGCGGCTCGACCTCGTCCGGCCGGCCCTGGGCCTCCAGGATCCGGACGTTCAGTTCGAGCAGCGTCTCGCTGGCCGGCCAGCGCTCACGCGCCTCGTGGACGCGCCGGAGCGCGGCACCGTACTGCCCGCACTCCAGCTCGGCCCGGACGCAGCCGGAGGTCGTGTCCCGGAGCTGAGCCAGGAGGGCTTCTCGGCTCCGGGCGAATCCGGGGCCGGGAAGGCCCTCCAGGGGTTCTCCTCGCCACTCCCCGAGTGCCGACCTGAGTTCCGTGAGCCGGGCCGACGGGTCCGGTGCGCCGGCGGCCCGGTCCACGTGCCCCTGGGAACGCAGGTAATCGATTTGATGGGTGTCCACCTGAATCCGGCAGAACCCGGCACCGTTCTCGACGGAGATGTCCGGAACAGCATGCCGCAACTTGTGTGAATACTGGCGAATTCGGACCGTGTTCGAATGCTCGCCCGGCCAGACGCATTTCGTGATCTCCGAGTGTGAGGCGCACTGGCCGGGCGCCAGCAACAGAGCGGCGAGGAACTGAAGGGTTTTGTGCTGCATCCTCACCGGGGTTTCCCCCTGGAGGACTTCCACCCGCCCCAAGATGCGAAAATCCATGTTTGTCGCCCCCTTTCGCGACCCATCGCGACCGGCCGGTTCGGCCGACACCGGAAAGCATGCCACGGCCCGCCGGTCGGCGATTAACGTTCAGTTAACTCCTGTGGGTTGGCAACCCGTAGCCCTTCTGTCACGCTGCACTTACCTCACCCGGCTGGTTCCCGTGTCGAATGTCGGAGCGATCAGCGCCGCATGTTCGGACATTTGCTCGACAGGCGCGGAATCGAATGTCTGGGGGCGCGTCGGCGCGTTGGAGGACGCAACACGTGATCAAGGAGAACGCCATGATTCGGACGCAGCGCAAGCGCATCGGGCACAACGGCAACACCCGGCCGGCGGACCGCCGGCCGCCCACGGCGACGGTGCCGCCCCGGCGTCCCCGCCGGCCTCGCCCGGCGCCGGAGCCGACCCCGAACCCGTCGGGGGAGGTGCGGCTGGACCAGTTCTGGAAGCCGGTCTGCCCGATGGCCCACCGGGCCTTCGAGGCCGAGCTTTTCGTCGACCTCGAATAGCCCGACCCGACGCGGTCAGGCCGCGTCGCGTCGGCCGTGCGGGAACTGCGGAGGGCGACTGACACGGGCGGATCGGGTGTCCGGTCCGCCCGGATGCCCCGCGCAGCTGCCAACCCGAAACCCCGCCGCCCTCTGTGACGAGGGCGACGGGGTTCCGGGTTGGCAGCTGCGATCTACAGGTCGTAGTACAGCTCGAACTCGTGCGGGTGGGGGCGCAGGGCGATGGGGGCGATCTCGTTGGTGCGCTTGAAGTCGATCCAGGTCTCGATCAGGTCCGGGGTGAAGACGTTGCCGGCGAGCAGGTACTCGTGGTCGGCTTCCAGGGCGTCGAGGACGGCCGGGAGGGAGGCGGGTACCTGCGGGACGTTGGCGTGCTCCTCGGGGGCCAGCTCGTAGAGGTCCTTGTCGACGGGCTCCAGCGGCTCGATCTTGTTGCGGATGCCGTCGAGGCCGGCCATCAGCATGGCGGCGAAGGCCAGGTACGGGTTGGAGGAGGGGTCGGGCGCGCGGAATTCGATGCGCTTGGCCTTGGCGTTGGAGCCGGTGATCGGGATGCGGATCGCGGCCGAGCGGTTGCGCTGGGAGTAGACGAGGTTGACCGGCGCCTCGAAGCCCGGGACCAGGCGGTGGTAGGAGTTCACCGACGGGTTGGTGAAGGCCAGCAGCGAGGGGGCGTGCCGGAGCAGGCCGCCGATGTAGTAGCGGGCGGTGTCGGAGAGGCCGGCGTAGCCCTGCTCGTCGTAGAAGAGCGGCGAGCCCTCGGTCCACAGCGACTGGTGGACGTGCATGCCCGAGCCGTTGTCGCCGAAGATCGGCTTGGGCATGAAGGTGGCCGTCTTGCCGTTGCGCCAGGCGACGTTCTTGATGATGTACTTGAACAGCATCAGGTCGTCGGCGGCGTGCAGCAGGGTGTTGAACTTGTAGTTGATCTCGGCCTGGCCGGCCGTGCCGACCTCGTGGTGCTGGCGCTCGACCTCAAGGCCGGACTTGGCCAGTTCGAGCGACATCTCGGCCCGCAGGTCGGCGAAGTGGTCCACCGGCGGGGTCGGGAAGTAGCCGCCCTTGTACTTGACCTTGTAGCCGCGGACGTCGCCCTCGGCGGCGCCGGAGTTCCAGGCGCCGGCCTCCGAGTCGATGTGGTAGAAGGACGCGTTGGCGCTGGTCTCGAAGCGGACCGAGTCGAAGACGTAGAACTCGGCCTCGGGCCCGAAGAACGCGGTGTCGGCGATGCCGGAGGAGGCGAGGTAGGCCTCGGCCTTCTTGGCGACGTTGCGCGGGTCGCGGCTGTAGGCCTCGCCGGTGACCGGGTCCTGGATGAAGAAGTTGATGTTGAGGTGCTTCTCGACCCGGAAGGGGTCGAGCCGAGCCGTGGCGAGGTCCGGGACCAGGGCCATGTCGGACTCGTGGATGGCCTGGAAGCCGCGGATCGACGAGCCGTCGAACATCAGGATCTCGGACGGGTCGAAGGTCGCCGCAGGTACGGAGAAGTGCTGCATGACGCCAGGCAGGTCGCAGAAGCGGACATCGACGAACTTCACGTCGTTGTCCTGAATGAACTGCTTCACTTCGGCGGCGTTGTTGAACATCCATCCTCCTCGGCGTGCGAATGGGGCTCACCCTAGGAACGGGCCGTTTCCGGCCGGTGACCCGGTCGTTTCATAAATGTTAACCACGCCCGCCGATCGGGTGGCAAAGCTGTACGGGACGGGGCAAAACGCACCGCCGTCAGGCTCGGCTCTCCATAAGTGGTCTGGACCACTTGGAAAGCTCCGGCGGCGCGATTCACCCGCCCGTGGCGTTCGGGGGAGCCGGTGGCGGTCCGGACGGGCCGCCCGGTTAGTGTGGATTCGTGGACACCAGAGAAGCGTTGGGATCGTGGATCGACGGCCCGAAGGCGGCCGCCGAGAAGATGGGAGCCGACTTCGGCTTCCGCGGCGAGCGCCTCGGCCTGCCCAAGGAGGGCCCCGGCTCGATCGCGGGCCCCGGCCGCCGGATCGGCGCCCTGTTCGTGGACGGCTGGCTGGTCGCCCTGATCGCCTACGGGCTGATCGGCAAGGGCAGCCCGGCCGAGGCGAACCTGTGGACCAGCCCGCTCTACTTCCTGGTCGCGGCGGTGCTGCTCGCCACCACCGGGACGACCGTCGGCAAGCGGCTGTTCGGCCTCCGGGTGATCCGTCTGGACGGCGGCCGCGCGACCATCCCGCAGGTGCTGCTGCGCACCCTGCTGCTCTGCCTGGTGGTGCCGCCGCTGGTCTGGGACCGCGACACCCGCGGTCTGCACGACAAGGCGGTCGGCACCGTCGAGGTCCGGATCTAGTCGGGCTCTAGTCGGGATCTGTCGAGGCCCGGACCCAGTCCGGATCCAGGGCCGGACGGTCTTGCCGCACAACACTGAACGGCCCCGCCGCGGGATCTCCGCGGCGGGGCCGTTCAGTGTTGTGGTCGGGGGAGCGTCAGCGGGCCTGGCCGCCCTTGGGCATCCGGGCACCCTTGGGCATCGGGCCCTTGGGGATCGGCGCCTTGGAGAGCAGGTCGCCCAGGGCGCGCAGACGGTCGTTGGTCTCGGTGACCTGGGACGCGGTGATGGCGCGGGGCAGTCGCATCAGGTGGATCTGCAGCTTCTTGAGCGGGATCTCGCCCTCGCCGGTACCCACCACGATGTCGTGCACCGGCACGTCGCCGACGACCCGGGCCATCTTCTTCTTCTCGGAGGCCAGCAGCTGGCGCACCCGGTTCGGGTTGCCTTCGCCGATCAGCGCGATTCCGGCCCGGCCCACCGCGCGGTAGACCGCGTCCTGGTTGCGGGTGACCGCGACCGGGGTGGAGTTGGAGCTCCAGCCGCGTCGGATGTTGTTCAGCACCGCCGCAACGGCGCCCGGCTGCCCCTCCATCTGTCCGAACGCCGCGCGTTCGGCCCGGCGCCCGAAGACGATCGCCATGGCCAGGAAGGCCACGATGAAGCCCAGGATGCCCAGGTAGATCGGGTGGTCGATTGCGAAGCCGATGGCGAGGAACACGCCGAAGGTCAGCAGGCCGACGCCGGCGATGATCAGGCCGATCTTGGTGTCGACCTTCTTGGTCATGGTGTACGCCAGGCGGATCTGCTTCAGTCGCCCGGGGTTCTCGGATGTTTCCCTCGCCATAACGCTCATGGTACGTGGCACGGGTACGGGATATCCAAGCCCGGGTACCCGTTCGCCTCGATCCGTGACTCGTGTGCCCTGTGCCGTCGCGCACAGCGACCGTCGGCGACGGTGGACGGCCTCCGGAGCGGTCGCGTCGAGAGCCGGGTCGAGAGCCGATTCGAGAACGTCACCGCCGTGGCGGTGACGTCGGCGCCGCCCGCGTGTCGTGCCGGCGGTCCGCCGCGTACTGGCGGTTCTCGCAGACCGCAGCCCAGGCGTTGCGCCGGGCCTGCTGCTGGCCACCGGCCAGCAGGACGCTCTCGGCGAGCCGCAGCGCGACCCCCACCGACCGGATACGCATCCGCATGCCGAACAGCTCCCCTCGTGGCTGAGAAGAATCGAACGATCGCAACGAATCCATCGTCACCATCCCGTGTTACCAGGCGGTGACCAGGCAGTCAAAGTGCGGTGAAACCGAAAGGGCGGAGCCGAGGCTCCGCCCTTTCGCTCGCATACCGGGTGGCTCAAAAGCACCGGATCGGCAGGATCATCGGAATCTGCCGGCTCAATCAGCCCGACTGGCCCAGCCGACCCGACCGGATCAGCCGATCCGACTGGGTCAGACCGCGGCCTGCGCGCGCCGCTCCAGCGCCTGCCGGTACAGTCGCCCGGCCCGGTAGGAGGAGCGCACCAGCGGGCCCGACATGACCCCGGCGAAGCCCAGCTCCTCGGCCTCCTGCTGGAGCTCGACGAACTCGTGCGGCTTGACCCAGCGCTCCACCGGGTGGTGGCGCAGCGAGGGGCGCAGGTACTGGGTGATGGTGATCAGCTCGCAGCCGGCGCCGACGAGGTCGGCCAGCGCCTGGCTGACCTCCTCGCGGGTCTCGCCCATGCCGAGGATCAGGTTGGACTTGGTGACCAGCCCGGCCGCGCGGGCCTGGGTGATGACGTCGAGCGAGCGCTCGTAGCGGAAGGCCGGGCGGATCCGCTTGAAGATCCGCGGCACCGTCTCGACGTTGTGCGCGAGCACCTCGGGGCGGGAGGAGAAGACCTCGGCCAGCTGCTCGGGCACCGCGTTGAAGTCGGGGATCAGCAGCTCGACGCCGGTGCGGCCGGTCGCGCGGTCGGCGGTCAGCGCGTGCACCTGGCGCACGGTCTCGGCGTACAGCCAGGCGCCGCCGTCCGGCAGGTCGTCGCGGGCGACACCGGTGATGGTGGCGTAGTTGAGGTCCATCGTGACGATGGACTCGGCGACCCGGCGCGGCTCGTCCCGGTCGAAATCGGCGGGCTTGCCGGTGTCGATCTGGCAGAAGTCGCAGCGGCGGGTGCACTGGTCACCGCCGATGAGGAAGGTCGCCTCGCGGTCCTCCCAGCACTCGAAGATGTTGGGGCATCCGGCTTCCTGACAGACGGTGTGCAGCCCCTCCTTCTTCACCAGCGACTGGAGGGCGTTGTACTCCGGCCCCATCTTCGCGCGGGTCTTGATCCACTCGGGCTTCCGCTCGATGGGGGTCTCGCTGTTGCGGACCTCCAGGCGGAGCAGCTTCCTGCCGTCGGGCGCGACAGCGGACACGTGCGACTCCTAGAACTAGACGGGGTACCCCCAGGGTACGCCTGTGGTTGTGAGGCCTTTGCGGGGCCTGTCGCCCCGCAATCGCAGGGCAACAGAGCTACTGGCCGGTAGATTCCCGGGGGCAATCCGGAGTGGAGCCCGGAGTCGGACCCCGGGGAAGAGCCCGGGCGAGGACCCGGGCCCGGGTCAGCGGGTGAGTGCGGGTTCGGGCAGCTCCGCGAACACGTCCGCCAGGTGCCGCTCGACCACCGGCAGCGCCTCGCCGACGGTGAAGTCGCGCCCCAGCTCGCCGGCGAGCGAGGCCACGCCGGCGTCCCGGATGCCGCACGGCACGATCCGGTCGAACCAGGTCATGTCGGGGTCGCAGTTGAGCGCGAAGCCGTGCATGGTGACCCCGCGGGCGACCCGGACGCCGATCGCGGCGAGCTTGCGGTCGTCGCCGCGCTGGCCGGCGTTGGACGGCGCGTACTCGGGGCCGGCCAGCCGCGGGTCGATGCCCAGGGGCAGGCCCATCCGCAGGGTGAGCTTGCCGATGTCCACCACCTGCGCCGGGTCCACCACGGCGTCCGGGATGGAGTCGCCCAGCACCCAGACGCCGCTGCGGCCCTCGACCCGGGTGGTTCCGACGCCGAACCCGGCGCAGGCGCGGATCAGCGCCTCCTCCAGCCGGCGGACGTAGGCGACCACGTCGATCGGGTCGGGCAGCTTGACGATGGGGTAGCCGACCAGCTGGCCGGGGCCGTGCCAGGTGATCTCCCCGCCCCGGTTGACCTCGACCACGGGGGTGCCGTCCAGCGGCAGGTCGGCGGGGTTGGTGCGCTTGCCCATCGTGTAGACGGGCTGGTGCTCCAGCAGCAGCACGGTGTCGGGGATCTCGTCCGCGACCCGCAGCGCGTGGAGGCGCTGCTGCTCCTCCCAGGCCTCCTGGTAGGCGATGGCGCCCTCGCCTGTCCCCATTCGAACGAAACGCACGTTCTCGCTCACCGCTGCCGCTCCTTGCCAGGCGTTCGAGACCAACCTCGCCACTGTACGCCCACGCCCGTACGGACGGTTCAGCCGCCCGTACGGGCCGTTCAGGAGGCCGAACCGGACCGCTCAGCCCCCCGCGAGCAACTGCAGCCGCAGCGCCAGCTGGAGTTCGAGCGAGCGCTCGGGGTGGTTCCAGTCCGGGCCGAGCAGCGCCTCGACCCGGTCCAGCCGCTGGACGACGGTGTTCACGTGGACGTGCAGCTCGTCCTTGGCGCGGGTGAGGCTGCCGCCACAGTCGAAGTAGGCGCGCAGGGTGCGGACCAGTTCGGTGCCGCGCCGGGCGTCGTAGGCGAGCAGCGGGCCGAGCGCCGAGCCGACGAAGCCGTCCACGTCGTGCCCGTCGCCGAGCAGCACCCCGAGGAAGCCCAGCGCGCGGGCCGAGGCGCCCTCCCCGGCACGGCCGAGCACCCGCAGGGCCCGGACGCAGCGCAGGCCCTCGGCGTACGAGGCGGCCAGCGCGGGCGGGCCGGCGGCCGGGCGGCCGGCGCCCACGGTGACCGGGAACCCGGCCAGCCGGGTCAGCCGCTCGGCGGCCTGCCGCGCGGCCTCCTCCGGGTCGCCGGCCTCCGGGACCAGCAGCACCACCGCCTCGCCGTGTTCGGCGCTGACGCCCCGGGAGCCGAACAGGTACCGCCGAGCGGCGCCGGCCAGCCGGCCGCGGTCGGGGACGGGGGGCCCGGCGGGTTCGGCCGGTTCGGCGACCAGGACCAGGTGCGGGCGGGCGAGGTCGACGCCGAGCCGGCGGCCGCGCGCGGTGAGCCCGGCCGGATCGCGGTCGGGGGCGGTCAGCAGGTCGGTGAGCAGTTCGCCGCGGACCCTGTTCTCGGTCTCGGCCACCGAGCGGCGCAGCAGCAGGAGCAGCGCGGTCACCACGCCGGCCCGCTCGAACAGCCGCCGGTCCGCGTCGTCGAGGCCGGGGCGTCCGCGCAGCACCAGGGTGCCGAGGGTGTCGTGCCCGGCGAGCACCGCGCACACCCACAGCTCGCCGTGCCGGACGGACCGTCCCTCGGCCCGGGACGCGGCGACCGCCTCCGCCAGTTCGCCGGCGGGTGCGGACCGCCCGGCCAGCGGCTCGCCCTCGGCGTCGAGGACCGCTATCTCGCCGCCCAGCAGGGCCGCGACGGCGGCGGCGACGTCCGGGACCTCGGCGCCGCGCAGCACCAGGTCGGTGATCCGGTCGTGGGCCTGCTCGGCGCGCTGGACGGCGGCCGAGTGGGCGCGGACCAGTTCGTTGGCGCTGTTCAGTTCGGCGAGCGCGGCCCGGGTGTCGGCCAGCGACTTGGCGGTGTCCAGGGCGATCGCGGCGTGCGCGGCCAGCGTGCACAGCAGCGCCACCTCGTCGGGGGAGAAGGCGCGGGGCGAGCGGTCGGCGGCGAACAGCACCCCGATGACCTCGCCGCCGAGCAGCAGCGGCACCCCGATGATCGCCACCAGGCCCTCGTCGAGCACGCCCGCGTCGATCGTGCCGGTGTGGTGGAACCGTTCATCGGTGCGGTAGTCGGGGGTGGCGTACGGGCGGGCGGTCTGCGCGACCAGGCCGCCCAGGCCGTGGCCGAGGCTGAGCCGCAGGGTCTGGAACAGGACGGAGACCGAACCGTCGGTGACCCGCATGTAGGTGTCGCCCGCGGCCTCGTCCGGCAGGGTCAGGTACGCGGTGTCGGTGCCGAGCAGCATTCGGGCGCGGCGGACGATCGCCTGGAGCACGGTGTCCAGCTCCCGGGAGGCGGCGAGGTCCCCGGCGGTGTCGAACAGGGCGGTCAACTCCGCCTCCCGGCGCCGGTGTTGACGCAGTGTGCGGTGCACCCGCAGGGCCTGCCAGGTGGCGTCGTCGATCTCGGCGAGGACGGCGGCCGGCGCCCCGCGGCGGCGGGCGTCGGCCAGCACGTCGGCGAAGTCCTCGGTGGCGGCGCCGGAGGCGAGCAGGTCGAGCAGCCGCCGCAGCGCGGGCGCGGCGCTTTCGTGAGGGTGGTTCATGGTGCGTGCCGCCAATCGGCGTCGGGTCCGGCGGAAGCGCGATCGTAGCGGCTCCGCCGTCAGGCGGTGGCGGGCTTGGCCGCCACGGCGGCGGCCTCCGCCTCCACCGCCGCCTCGACGTCCGCCAGGTCGCTGCCCCTGGTCTCCCGCCCGCACAGCACCGCCAGCACGGTGATCGCCGCCGCGATCGCCACGTACACCGAGATCGGGGTGGCGTTGCCGTAGTCCTTGAGCAGCGCGGTCGCGATCAGCGGTGCGGGTGCGCCGGCGGCCACCGAGGCGAACTGGGCCCCGATCGAGGCGCCCGAGTAGCGCATCCGGGTGGCGAACAGCTCGGAGAAGAACGCCGCCTGCGGTGCGTACATCGCGCTGTGGAAGACCAGCCCGACCGTCACCGCGACCACCAGCTGTCCGAACGACCTGGTGTCCACCAGCCCGAAGAAGACGAACGCCCAGACGCCCACCCCGACGGCGCCCACCAGGTACACCGGCTTGCGTCCGACCCGGTCGGACAGCGCTCCGAACAGCGGGATCAGCCCGAACTGGATCGCCGAGCCGATCAGTACGGCGTTCAGCGCGGTCTGCTTGGAGAAGTGCGCGTGGGTGACGGCGTACGTCAGTACGAACGTGGTCATCACGTAGTACGAGATGTTCTCCGCCATCCGGGCGCCCATCGCCACCAGCACCTCCCGCCAGTGGTTGCGCAACACCGCCACCAGTGGCGGCTGTTCGGCGGCCTTCCGCTGCTGCTGGGCCGCCAGCGCCTGCTTGAACAGCGGCGACTCGTCCACCGCCAGCCGGATCCACAGCCCGACCCCGACCAGCACCGCCGACAGCAGGAACGGTACCCGCCACCCCCACGACAGGAACGCGTCCTCCGACAGCACCGCCGTCAGCAGCGACAGCACCCCCGCCGCCAGCAGGTTCCCGGCCGGCGCCCCGCCCTGCGGCCACGACGCCCAGAACCCGCGCCGCCGCTGGTCCCCGTGCTCGGACACCAGCAGCACCGCCCCGCCCCACTCCCCGCCGAGCGCGAAGCCCTGCACCAGGCGCAGCACCGTCAACAGCACCGGCGCCGCCGCCCCGATGGAGCTGTAGGTGGGCAGCACCCCGATCAGCGTGGTCGACCCGCCCATCAGCAGCAGGCTGACGACGAGCAGCTTCTTCCGCCCGACCCGGTCCCCGAAGTGCCCGAACACCAGCGCCCCGATCGGTCGCGCGGCGAACCCGATCGCGTAGGTGAGGAAGGACAGCAGCGTCCCCGTCAGCGGGTCGGTGTTCGGGAAGAACAGCTTGTTGAACACCAGCGCGGCCGCTGTTCCGTACAAGAAGTAGTCGTACCACTCGATGGTGGTCCCGATGAGGCTGGCGGCCACGACCCGAGGGAGTGAGCGGGTGGCTGCCGTGGCTGGTGCGGAGGCGTTCATGGTCACCACTTCCGGGCCGGGGGGAGGATGTCGCCCCAAGGGACGTCGCCACAAGGTAGGGAGGCGCGTTCCCCGGGACTATGTGGGCCGCCCACACAGTCCCGGGGGTCGGCCTGGGGAGGACGGCCAGGTGCCGCCGCTCAGTGCGCCGTCCAGCCGCCGTCGACGGGGAGGCTGGCGCCGGTGATGTAGGAGGCGGGCGGCGAGCAGAGCCAGAGGGCGAGTTGGGCGATCTCCTCGGGCTCGATGAGCCGCTTGACGGCCGTGCGTTCGAGCATGATCTGCTCGACGACCTCGTCCTCGCGGATGCCGTGGGCGAGCGCCTGGCTCGCGATCTGCTTCTCCACCAGGGGAGTTCGGACGTAGCCCGGGTTGATGCAGTTGCTGGTGACGCCGTAGGGGGCGCCCTCCAGGGCGACGGTCTTGCTGAGGCCCTCCAGCGCGTGCTTGGCGGTGACGTAGGCGGACTTGAAGGCGCTGGCCCGCAGGCCGTGGACGGAGGAGATGTTGACCACCCGGCCCCACTCCCGCTCGTACATGTGCGGGAGAGTGCGGCGCAGGATGCGGAACGGCGCCTCGACCATGACGCGTTGGATGAGGGTGAAGCGGTCGGGCGGGAACTCGTGGACGGGCGCGACGTGTTGGAGACCGGCGTTGTTGACCACGATGTCGGCGTCGGCCGGCAGGGCCTCCACGGCCTCCGGGTCGGCGAGGTCCGCGACGACGGCCTGGCCGCCGATCCGCTCCGCGAGCTCCCGGGCCGGGCCGGCCGCGAGGTCGACGACGTAGACCCGGGCGCCGGCCCCGGCGAAGGCCTCGGCGCAGGCCCGGCCGATGCCCGAGGCGGCCCCGGTGACCAGGGCCGTCCGGCCGTCGAGCGGGCGGGCTGTAGTGGTGTCCATGGCCGAGAACGCTAGGAAACCAGGGGGCCCGGCTCCCATGTGGTGGTCCACCACAGCATCCCGGTTGGCTGTGGTGTTCACCGCCACGATGGTCGATCGACGGTTCGACCACGAAAGGCCAAACCCGCGCCGACCGCGCTTCCCCACAATGGGCGCGATTGCTTCACCCGTTCGGAGGATTGCTCGGTCAGATCCACCCATAGCGCCCGAATGCTCGCTACATTCACGCCGATTCCCGACAGGGGGCGCCGCCCCAGGCAGCCGAAGTGCTGGTAGAGCCCGGTGCGACGTCCGAGAGGTGTTGACTGACATGCCCCAACGGCCTGCAACCGACAGCCCGGCGTACGGACCGCTCGACCCGCTCGGCCACCACCGAGGCCCGGTCGGCCGGGCCCTGCCGGACGCCCCCGACGCCCTGACCGCCGACGCCCCGACCGCCGACGAACTGCGGCTGCCCGCGCAGGCCACAACCGACCGGCACGAACCCGCCGCCCCCGGGCCGGTCGGCGGCCACTCCGGGCACTCCGGCCCGGCCCCGCAGAACGGCCAGCTCGCCACGCTCATCGAGGAAGCCGGCTTCTCGCACGCGGGCCTGGCCCGCCGGGTCGACCAGCTCGGCCTGGAGCACGGCCTCGACCTGCGCTACGACAAGACCTCGGTCACCCGCTGGCTGCGCGGTCAGCAGCCCCGCGGCGCCACCCCCGCGCTGATCGCCGAGGTCTTCACCCGCCGCCTCGGCCGCCGCCTCACCGCCCAGGACCTCGGCCTGGACGCCTGCGCCCCGGTGTACGCGGGCCTGGAGTTCGCCGAGACCCCGCAGGAGGCGGTGGACATCGTGGCGAGCATGTGGCGCAAGGACAACGGCCCGCAGTCCGAACTGCGCCGGATCGCCTTCACCCCGGCGGGCCTGGTCGTCCCCAGCCGGGACTGGCTGATCGGCCGCACCGACGAGCGCGTCGCCCGGGACGGCTCGACGATGGCCCGTCCCGACGCCGCCACCGGCCCGCCCACCGCCACCACCGCCACCACCGGCACCGCGGCATCCGCCGCATCCGCCGCGCCCGCCCAGAGCGTGCCCCCCGCGCCCGGCGCTCCCCCTCCGAGCCCGGCGCGCGGCCAGGCCCACCTCGGAGCCCCCGGCATGCGCCCCGTGCCGGGCGCGGCCGGCCCCGCCGGGCCCACCATCGGCCGGGTGCCCACCCAGAGCCGGCGCCCGCCGATCGCCGTCGAGCCGCCGTACACCGAACCGGCCCGCGAGTCGCGCCCCGCCCTGCGGGTCGGCCGCGGCGACATCGCCGCCATCCGCGCCGTCGGCGACCTCTTCCGGGCGCTCGATCACGCCTACGGCGGCGGGCACGCCCGGCAGGCGCTGGTCCGCTACCTGGAGAGCGAGGCCGAGCCGATGCTGCGCGGCCGCTACGGCGAGCAGATCGGCCGGGCGCTGTTCGGCGCCGTCGCCGACCTGACCAGGCTGGCCGGCTGGACGTCCTTCGACATCGCCGCGCACGGCCTCGCCCAGCGCTACTTCGTCCAGGCGCTGCGCCTGTCCCAGGCCGCCGGGGACCGCGCGCTCGGCGGGTACGTCCTGGTGACGATGAGCCAGCAGGCCGTCCACCTGGGCCACGGCCGGGAGGCCGTCCAACTGGCCAGGGTCGCCCAACAGGGCGTGGGCACCGCCGTGCCGCCGGTGGTCCAGTCGCTGATGCACACCGCCGAGGCGCGCGGGCACGGCCTGCTGGGCGACGTCCGGGCCTGCACCACCGCCCTGGTGCGCTCCGAGCGGGCACTGGCCGCAGCCCGGGTCGGCGACGAACTGCCCTCCTGGGCGCGGTACTTCGACGAGGCCCAGCTCTCCGACGAGTTCGCCCACTGCTACCGCGACCTCCAGCAGTGGCGCACCTCCGCGCAACACGCCGAGAAGTCGCTGCGGCTGCGCTCGCCCGCCTACGCGCGCAGCCGGATCTTCTGCCGGCTGGTGCTGGCCACCGCCCGGCTCGGCATGGGGGACCTCGACGAGGCCTGCACCATGGCCACCGACGCGCTGCGGGCGGCGGGGGAGATGCGCTCGGCCCGCTCGCTGGAGTACGTCCGGGACTTCCACCGCCGCCTCACCCCCTACCGGGGCAGCCCGGTGGCCCGCGCCTTCGAGGAGACGGCCCGCCAGGCCGGCGTGATCTGAGGACCCGTCGAAGAGGGGCCGGTCGGGCGAGCCCCGGCGGCCCTGGAAACCCGTCCGGCCCGGGTCCGCCCCGGGCCGAAGGGCCCATCCGCCCGGCACCGGCTCCGGCACAGGCACCGAGTGTTCCGGCGGCGGACGGGAGCGAAGCGGCTCACCAGCTCTCGGCCCGGACGCGCGGCTGCCCGGCCTCCGGCACGGGCGGCCGGACGCCGCCACGCACCCGCTGCGCCACCAGCGGGAACACCAGCACCGAGAGCATGCCGGCGCCGACCAGCGCGGCCGCCGTCGAGGACGGCAGATGGCCGTCGTCCACCTCGATGGTGGTGATCACCACGACCAGCGGCAGCGCCGTCGCGCCGTAGAGCCCGAGCGCCGTGCGGTCCCGCCGGCCGAGTCCGGCCGGGGCGAGCAGCCCGGCGGGCAGCCCGCGCACGGCCAGGAGCAGCAGCAGGAACACCGGGACGAGCAGTATCGTGCCGGGGTCGTCCAGCAGGGCGGCCAGGTCGAAGTTCATCCCGCTGACCACGAAGAACACCGGCACCAGGAAACCGAAGCCGATGCTCTCCAGCTTGGCCGCGATCACCTCCTCCTCGGCCCGGCGGATGTCGGAGAGCAGCAGCCGGGAGACGATCCCGGCGGTGAAGGCGCCGAGCAGCATGTCCAGGTCGAGCCAGATCGCGGCGGCCACCATGACGGCGAGCACCAGGATCACCGCCCGGACCGCGAACTGCCCCGAGGTGCGCAGGGTGCGCTCGATGAGCCGGGTGGCCCAGGCGGGCCGGGGACGGCGTGCGCCGAGGACGGCGGCGGCGGTGATCACCGCGAAGGCGCCGAGGATGACGGCCGTCCGGACCGGGGAGTTGCCGCTGAGCAGGACGGCGATCGCGATGATCGGCCCGAACTCGCCGACCGCCCCGGTGGCCATCACCGACGAGCCGAAGGGAGTGGGCAGTTCGCCGGAGTCGCGGAGGATCGGCAGGATGGTCCCGAGGGCGGTGGTGGTGAGCGCGAGCCCGGCGAAGGCGCCGTTCAGCGGATCCCGGTTGACCAGCGCGCCCACGCCGAGCGCCAGCACGAGCGAGACCAGCCACGCGGTGCCCGCCCGTTTCAGCGGGCCGCCGCGCAGCTTGGCGAAGTCGATCTCGTACCCGGCCAGGAACATCAGCATGGCCAGGCCGAACTGGGAGAGCGCGTTGACCAGGTCGTCGACGTGCGCCCAGTTCAGGACGTCGGGGCCGATCAGGACGCCGAGCAGGATCTCGAACACGACGGTCGGGACGGCGATCCACCGCAGCAGGCGGTCGGCGAGCAGCGGCGCGGCGACGGCCGCGGCGGGGATCAGGATCAGGGCCACCGGCTGGACGGCGGCGCTCACCGCGCAACCGGCCGTACGGTGTAAATCATCCGATGAGCGGTCATGTCGGCATCCTGGCATGCCGCCGCTCCGTCACCCACCGGCAGGTCGTCAGCGTGTCCCGGGAGCGGGAGCGGGAGCGGGAGCGGGAGTGGGAGCCGGAGCCGGAGCCGGAGCCAGACCCGGAGCCGGAGCGGGAGCCAGACCCGGAGCCCGCCAGGCTCAGGCCGCCGCCTCGGCCTCCCGGGCGCTGGCCGGGACGCCGAGGTCACGCAGCACCGCCTGCGCCGCCCGCCGCCCGGAGACCAGCGCGCCCTGCACGGTGCTGGTGTCCCGGTGGTCCCCGGCGACGTACAGCCCGGCCAGCACCCGGACCGGGCGCCGGGGGTTGTGCGGCGGCGGCATCGCGGGCAGCGCGTCCGGGACGTGCCGCACGTTCAGGAACTGCCAGCCGGTGGTCGAGGTGCCGTACAGCTCGGCGAGCCGGGCCCGGACCACCGGTTCCAGCCCGGCCGGTCCGCCCGCGTCGAAGGAGCGCCGCCCGAGCACGGTGGTGGCGATCAGTGCCTGTCCGGCGGGGGCGTAGGAGGGGTGCAGTTCGCTGAGCACCAGCGAGTGCGAGACCAGCGGCGGCTGCCCGCCGGGCCGGTTGCCGTCGAGCAGCAGGACGGCCTCGCCCAGCGGGGTGCGGTCGGCCGCGTGGTAGAAGGTCGTGACGGGGTGGAAGTCCGGCAGCCGCAGCCCGGGCAGCAGTTCGGCGGCGGAGCGGGCGTCGGTGGCGAGGACGACGGCCTGGGCGCCGATCCGCCCGTGGGCGACGGTCTCCACGCCATCGGCGGTGATCGAGGTGACCTGCACCCCGGTGCGTACGGTGCCGGCGGGCAGGGTGGTGGCCAGCTGGGCCGGCACGGCAGCGATCCCGCTGGCGGGCAGACAGAGCCGTCCGCGCGCGTAGGAGCGCAGGACCAGGTCGGCGATCCGGCTGCTGGTGCCGAGGGCGGGGTCACTGAGCAGCGCGCTGAGCAGTGGCCGCAGGAAGCCGTCGAGGGTGCGCGGGGCGAGTCCGTGGCCGGCCAGCGCGCGGGCGGTGGTGGTCTCCGGGCGGGCCTTGAGCCGGCTGGCGGGGGTGGTGGCGAGCCGGCCGAGCCAGCTGCCGAGCCGGGCCTTGTCCAGCGGGCTGCCGAGTGGGGCGCGGGTGGCGGCCTGCCGGGCGGTGGTGAGCTGCGGGTCCCCGGTGCGGTAGCGGCGGCCGGCGCTGTGCACGAGGACTCCGGCGGCGAGCGGGCGCAGGTCGAGGCGGTCGAGGTCGAGGACGCGGCGAAGTTCGGGGAAGGCGGTGTTCAGCAGGTGGCTGCCGTCGTCGAGCCGGAATCCGTCCAGTTCGCGGGTGGCCATCCGGCCGCCGATCCGGTCCGTGGCCTCAAGGATCTGCACGGTGAGGCCGCGGCCGGTGAGCGTGCGTGCGGCGGCCAGACCGGCGAGTCCGGCGCCGATGACGATGACGTCAGGGTCGGACGGGCGGCGGGCGCGGCGGGTGAAGTCGTATGTGGGCACTGGCGTGCTCCCTCCCTGGTCCCGGGGCTCCGGCCGACGCAGGCAGCGGGGTGCCGGGACACGGTCCGACGGTGTGATGCCCAGTCAGTGTGAGCATCAGACAAGCGCATCGGGCCCGATCCAAGGGGCGAGAGGGGGCGTGCGGCACCGGGCGGGAGCGCGGTCACGGACAGTGCGCCGTTGGGGCCGGGTTCCGGGGTCGGCGGGCGCGCACGGTCACCGGGGGCGTGCGACGCGCCTGGTGTGTGCTCCCATGCGCCCCCTCCCGGAGCCCCGTCCGACCCCCACCCGATCTCCGCCCGGCATATGCCCCTGGCCAGGGCGAATGCCGTAGCCGCCGTACGCGGCGGGACGTACCGGAACCCCGCCGCGCAGCCCGTGCCGGAAACCCGCGGCGGACGGCAGGGTTCCGCGCCGCCGGTCGCCCCCAGTGACAACTCACAGTGCCGAGCGCACCGCGAGCACCGCCGCTCACAGCAGCGCGAGCACCGCCACTCACAGCGTCGAGAGCACTGCCACTCACAGCGCCGCGCGCACCGCCGCGTCCACGTTCGGGTGCGCGAAGCGGAAGCCCGCGTCCAGCAGCCGCCGCGGCACCACCCGGTGGCTGCCGACCACCTCGACCGCCAGCTCGCCGAGCACCACCTTGAGCACCGCCTCCGGCACCGGGAACGGGGTCGGCCGCCGGAGCACCCGCCCGAGCGCCGCCGTCAGCTCGGCGTTGGTGACGGGATCGGGCGCGGTGAGGTTGACGGGGCCGGAGAGGTCGTCCCGGTCGATCAGGAACCGCAGCGCGGCGACCTGGTCGGCCAGCGAGATGAAGCTCCAGTACTGCCGCCCGTCGCCGAGCCGCCCGCCCAGCCCCAGCTTGAACAGCGGGAACAGCCGCGCGCCGGCCCCGCCGGCCGCGGACAGCACCATCCCGGTGCGCGGGTGGACGACCCGGATGCCGGCCAGCTCGGCCGGCCGCGCGGCCGCCTCCCACTCCACGCAGACCTCGGCCAGGAAGTCGTCGCCGGCGGGGGCGTCCTCGTCGATCACCCGGTCGCCGGTCTGCCCGTACCAGCCGACCGCGGAGGCGCTGACCAGCACCCGGGGCGGTTCCTTGAGCGCGGCCAGTGCGACGGCCAGCGTCTCGGTGCCGAGTGCCCGGCTCTCCCGGATCTCCCGCTTGTAGGCGTCCGTCCAGCGGTGGTCGCCGACCCCGGCGCCGGCCAGGTGCACGACCGCCTCGACCCCGGCCAGTCCGTCCTGCTCGACCTGGCCGAGCAGCGGGTTCCAGCCGATGGCCGTGCTGCCGTCGGGCTGCGGGCCCGTCCCGGAGTGGCGCCGGACCAGCCGGACCACCTCGTGGCCGTCCGCCAGCAGGGAGCGGACGAGAGCCGAACCGATCAATCCCGTGGAGCCTGTGACAGCGATGCGCATGCGTCCATCCTCCCAGGTCCCAATGCCCTGTCATGTCGAGGTGCGTCTCATTAGCATGACGCGCATGTACGAGGACGATCTGATCATCCGCCCGGCGCGGCCCGAGGACGAGGGCGAACTCGTCGTCCTCAACCGCGCCGCCTGGTCCCCGCTGTCCGAGGTCTCCCCGCGGCCGCCCGAGGAGGGCGGGATCTTCGACGAGCGGCACACCCCGGAGCAGTACCTGCTCGCCTTCCTGGACCGCCGGCTCGTCGGCTACATCCGCCAAGTCCCGCCGAGTCCGCTGGCCAGCAACCGGCACGTCCGGCAGATCCAGGGTCTGGCCGTCGACGACACGGTCCGCGGCCGGGGTGTCGGCCGGCGCTTGGTCGAGGCGGCCTGCGAGGCCGCCCGGGCCGCGGGCGCCCGCAGGATCACCCTGGGGGTGCTCGGCTGGAACGCCCCGGCCCGCCGCCTCTACGAGGGCTGCGGCTTCGGCGTCGAGGGCTCGCTGGCGGAGGAGTTCCTGATCGACGGCTCCTACGTGGACGGCATCCTGATGGCCCGCCGCCTGGCGGACTGACCTGCCCGACCGGCCTTGCCGCCCGCAATGTCTGACGATTCGTCAGGGGGTGGCGGGTGGTGCAGAGTCGTGACCGATCCGCTCTGTCTGGACCAGCACCCCGCCGGGTACCGTACGGCCGTGAGCAACTCGACGCCCCCCGGGTGGTACCCGGTCCCCGGTGCGGACGGCACCCCCGGTCACGAGCGCTGGTGGGACGGCAACGCCTGGACCAGCGAGGTACGCCCGCTCCAGGGCGGCGTCGGCCACCTCGCCGACGCCCCCACCCAGGGCTGGCAGCCCCCCGGCCAGCAGCCCGGGTACGGCTACGGCGGCCCGCAGGACGCCCCCGGCCACGGCTACCCGGGCAGCGCCCCTGCCCCGGGCTACGGCTACCCGGGCCAGGACGGCTACCGCCCGGGCCAGGACGGCTACTACCCGGCCCAGGACGGCTACCCCGCCCAAGGCGCGGGCTACGGCTACCCGGCGCCGGGCTACCCGCCGCAGCAGCCGGCGCCCCGCCGGGTGAGGCCCGGCCTGGTCATCGGCATCGCGGTCGCCGTCCTGGCCGTGGGCGGGATCGCCGCCGGGATCGTGCTCAGCGGCGGCGGCTCCCCGCAGGCCGACCCGGCCCCGAACCCGACGGTCACCATCACCCGGAGCGGCCCCGCCCCGAGCCCCACGGCGGGCACGTCCGCCCCGACGCCCGCGCCCAAGCCGGCGCCGACCGTCAGGAGCACCGTCCCGGACGCCCAGCACGCGATCACCGTCCCGGTGCTCGACGGCTGGGACGTGGCGCCCAATTCCCCGCACTCCACGGTCTACCTGGGCACAGGCAGCTACACCTGCCCGGACGGCAACTCCTGCATCCGCGGCCAGTTCTCGGTCGAGAAGGACACCGTCCAGGGCGTCACCGCCAAGGCGGCCGCCGAGGCCACGATGCCCGCGTACGCCGGCCAGATCTTCACCGGGATCAGCTCGCACACCGACTCCGGCTCCGGCTACACGACCGTCGCGGGCGTGTCCGGCTACGCCGTGCGCTGGCACATCCGCACCGCGGACGGCACCCAGGGCTACGTCCTGCTGGCCGCCGTCCCGGCCAAGGGCGGCGGCTTCGTGGTGTTCGAGGGCGGGGTGGACGATACCCCGAGCGCGCCGGACGCGTCCGCGCTGGACCAGATCCTCAAGGGCGTCAAGCAGGACGGCACGTCCGGCGGCGGCAGCACCGCCTGACGCGTCCGGCCCCGCTCATGCCGGGGGCGTGTCTGACGCGCCGTCCGGTCGGACAGAACCTTCGGCTGTCCTAATCCCCGTAGCGCTCCCAGAGCTTGGGAAACCGTTTCGCCATGACGTCCGGGTCGTCGAAGTCCAGCGCGGCCCCGGCCGGTCGGCCGGACTGTCGCCCGCCCACCTCGGGCAGCGGCAGTCCGGTCAGCTGCTCGTACGCCTCGTCGGCGGCGTAGCCGAGGTCCTCGGCCTCGCCGTCCTCCTCCTCGTCGAACTCGGGCAGCAGGTCCGCCAGGTCGTCCGGCTCGAACAGAGCGCCCTCGAAGACGTCCCGGCCCTGGCCGATCAGCCAGCAGCGGAAGTAGTCGAAGGTGTCGTCGGAGGCGCCGTCCAGCAGCAGGTAGGCGGCGCCCCAGAGATCGTGGCGGTAGGCCCGCTGGAACCGGGCCTCGAACAGCCGGGCGAAGTCGATGACGTCGTCCGGGGTCAGCTGGACCAGCCGTTCCACCAGCCGGTCGGCCTGCTCGTCCGGATCGCCGTCGGCGTCCTCCCGGGTCTCGTCGATCATCTGCCAGAAGTCGGTCTCGTCCATCACCGCTCCAGCATCCCCGTTCGCCAGCCCCCGCGCATGCCATGGCCCGGCGAAACGCTGGTGATGTTCGACGCAGCCAGGCGCGGCCGTCGCGGCCCCGGACGGGTGGGCGCGGCCGGAAGCAGGCGGACGACGGGCGGACGACGGGCGGCCCCGGGCAACGGCGGAGCCCCGCGCCGTCCAGCTTGAGTTCTAGGGATCGTTGCAACACCCCAGCTGGGGAGTGCAATGACCTTCGAGATCCGCGAGGACCGGCAGCCGCAGGGGCCCAGGAAGCTCCGTGCCGAGCG
>NZ_JBEOUK010000047.1:0-70930 GCF_040304045.1 Kitasatospora sp. NPDC094016 | reverse complement strand
CCTGACGCTGAACCAGACCGTCGAGTCGCTGTCCGCCACCCCGGCCCGCCTGCTGGGCCTCGCCGACTCGATCGGCTCGCTGGAGACGGGCAAGCAGGCCGACCTGGTCGTGCTCGACTCCGAGGGCTACGACCTGGTCGCCGTCATGCGCCGCGGCCGCTGGGTCCTCGGCGGCGAGCGCTTCGACGTGGTGAAGCCCGCCTGACGGCCCGCCGGAACGCCGACGGCCGCCCTTCCCCCACGGGGAAGGGCGGCCGTCTCGCGTTCGGCTCAGCCGGTCGACCGGTCAGCCGGTCGCATTCGGTTCGAGGGTGATCTGGTCGATCAGGATCGAACCGGAGGGCACCGTGAAGGTGATGGTGTTCGCCCCGGCCTGGAGCTGCGGGAGTATCCAGGTGTTGAACCAGGAGGACGCCGGGTCCTTGCCGGACGCGTAGTTCTTGAAGAGCAGCCCGCTCGGCCAGTCCTTGCCGTTCACCGAGGCGGCGCCCTTCAGGTCCCCGCCGGTGTTGTTGTAGTGCACGTTCAGCTTGTAGGTGCCGGCCGCGGCGACCTCGCCGCTCCAGGTCACCGAGCCGCCCGGCTGGAGCGTCAGGTAGCTGCCGTCGGCGGACTTGGTGCCCTTGATGCTGTTGCCGGACGGCGCGTTCTGGGCCTGGAGCTGGCCCGCGTCCACGGTCAACGGGCCGGCCGGGGCGGTGGTGCTCGCCGAGGCCGAGGCGGTCGGGGACGAACTGCCGGTCGCCGGGGTGCTGGGGGGAGCCGCGGCGGTGGTCTGGACGCCGCCCTTGGCGTTCTTGTCGCCGTCCGGGTCGCCCGTGGAGAGCGCGATCCCCGCGCCGATCGCTATGGCCGCGACCACCGCGACCGCGCCGATCACCGCGCCCTTGCTGCGGCCGCTGCTCGACCGGTCCTCCCCCGGCTGCGGCCGGGAGTGCTCGGCGTAACGGGTCTGCTGGGTGGGCGCGGTGCCGTACTCGGGCTGCTGTTGCTGCGGCGGGTATGGCTGCTGACCACCGGGGTAGCCCTGCTGCGGCCCCGCCTGCTGGCCGTACTGGGGCTGCTGCGGCCGCGGCTGGTAGGGCTGCTGCCCGTACTGGGCCCGGCCGACCTCCATCGGGCGGCTGTACGACGTCCGGGGCACGCCCTGCTGCGGCTCGGCCGGCTGCCCGGAGGCACCCTCCGCCGGGCGGTAGAGGTAGCCGAACGGGTCGTCGTCCTGCGGGGCACCGCCCTCGGGCGCTCCGTTGTTGCCGGCGGTCGTCACGGTGGTCAACTCCCCCATCCGGTTCGCGCCGCCGGGATGCGGGCCGCCGGCGCAGATCATGGACGCTGTCGTACCCGGGAACCCTACCTGTCCTTTGTGACAGCCGGAAAAGAGCCCTTGACAACCCGTGGGTAACCAGGACCGGCGGGCTCAGCCCGCCCGTCGATGCGAACGCTCGCCCCGCGCGCCGCGCACCGCGCCGCCCCGGGCCCGCTTCTCGTCGTACATCCGCTCGTCCGCGGTGTGCAGCACCTCCTCGATGCTCATCCCGCAGCCCGCCCAGCCGACGCCGAGGCTCACCCCCACCCGCATCGCCCGGCCGTCGATCCGCATCGGCGGGATGATCGCGCCCCGTAGCCGGTGGGCCAGGTCCTTGGCCTCCTCGCGGCCGATCCCGTCGGCCAGCACGACGAACTCGTCGCCGCCGAGCCGGGCCACCGTGTCGCCGTCCCGGACGGCCTGGCTCAGCCGCCGGGCGACCTCGACCAGCACCGCGTCGCCCGCGTTGTGGCCGAACCGGTCGTTGATCGACTTGAAGCCGTCCAGGTCGCAGAAGAGCACCGCGAGCCCCTTGTCCAGCGACGCCGCGACGCCGGAGCGGAACGGTGCGGACCACGCCTCGCCGCCCGGGCCCTGGTCGGCCGGGACCACCGCGTGCACGTGCTCCCCGTAGCCCGGGGCGAGACCGTACGGCGGGCCGCCCTCGGGCATCCCGTAGCCGTGCACCGGCCCGCCGTACGGGTCCGCGCCCTCCAGCCGGTCGTACGCGGCGTGCGCGCTGTAGGAGTCGGCCGGGTAGCCGTACGGCGCCGGATAGGCCGGCTCGCCCGACCCGGCGGGGGCCCCGACGGTCTGCGGCTCGGCGCAGAGCCGGCGGCCCAGCCGGGCCTTCAGTTCGGCGCCGTTCGGCAGGCCGGTGAGCGCGTCGTGGCTGGCCCGGTGGGCGAGCTGGAACTCGTGCCGCTTGCGGTCCTCGATGTCCTCGACGTGGGTGAGCAGGAAGCTCGGGCCCTCGGCCGCGTCCGCCACGATCGAGTTGCGCAGGCACACCCACTGGTAGCCGCCGTCCCGCCGGGACAGCCGCAGTTCCGCCCGGCCGCTCTCGGCGCTGGTGCGCTCCAGCAGCGCCCGGTCCTCCGGGTGCACGAGGTCGGCGAAGCTCTGCTGGCGCAGCACCGCGCGGGGGCGGCCGAGCAGGCGACAGAGCGCGTCGTTGACCCTGGTCAGCTGGCCGCGCCCGGCGCCGTGCAGTTCGGTGATGGCCATCCCGCTGGGCGCGTACTCGAAGGCCTGGCGGAAGCTCTCCTCACTGGCCCGCAGGGCCTGCTGCTCCTTCTCCAGGCGGGCCAGCGCGCGCTGCATCTCGGCCCGCAGCCGGGCGTTGCCGATCGCGATGGAGGCCTGCAGCGAGAACATCTCCAGCGCCTCGCGGGTCCACGCCCCGGGCCGCTTGCCGCTGCGCGGGCGGTCCACCGAGAGGACGCCGAGCAGGTCGCCGCCGGCGCTGTACATCGGGGCGAGCAGCCCGTCGGCGGGGTGCCAGTCGTTGGCGTAGACGGGCAGCGGGCCGTCCCCGATCCAGCGCGGGATGTCGCTGGCGACGGCCCAGCCGCGGTCGTACGGCAGGAAGCGCAGGGTGCCCCAGTGGTCGCTGACGCCGAGCAGCCGGTCCCAGGACTCCCGGGAGCCGACCTGGCCGAGCAGGACGGAGGGGCCGCCCATGGTGCTCTCCTCCAGCTCCCAGACGGCCGCCACCACGAGGTCCCCGTCCGGGCGGACCAGGCTGACGGCGGCGGCGTCGAAGCCGAGCCCGTGCACCGCACCTTCGACGACGGCCTGCAGCGTGCCCGCCAGGCTGCGGGCAGCGTTGAGGTCCGCCACGACCCGGTGCAAGGTGCGGAGGGTCGCGAGACGGACGTACGGCTCCGACTCGGCTTCCATGCGGGGGCTCCCCGGCTGCTTCGGATAGTTCTTGATTGGTTATCGTCCGATTGCCAGAAGAACTGAATCACAGGGAGCACAGCGTTCGGCACGCTCGGTCAGCAATAGGCCATCACTTGTGACTTAAATCACACGACACTAATGCACCCTTAATCAGCTCATCCGCCCCATAGCGGGACATAAAGCGCTATCGGAATATTTCCCTTGGTCGACCGCATTGGCCTCGCGCTGAAGCCCGCTGCCGCCCGGCAGGCCCCTTGCTTCACTCCTGAGGGTGAGTCCCGGCCCCGGCCGCAACCCCGCCCCGTGCGCCGCTGGTCCTACGACCTCGGCCCGATGCCGATTCCGGCGGCCGCCGACTACCGTGCGGTACGTGTACTCGTCCCCGCAGCCCGAAGCTGCCTCCCACGCCACGCCCGACGAGTTCCGGGCGGCACTCTCCCAGCTCGCCTCCGGCGTGAGCCTGGTGACCGTCCACGACCCGGAGGACGGCGAGGACGTCGGCATGACCGCCACGTCCTTCCTGTCCGTGTCGCTGGAGCCGCCGCTGGTCCTGATCTCGGTCCGCGAGGACTCCCGGATGGACGAGGTGCTCTCCCGCACCGACACCTGGGCGGTCTCGCTGCTCACCGAGGGGCAGAAGGCGCTCGGCTCCCGCTTCGCCATGAAGGGCCGACTCAGCGACCGGCTGCTGTTCGCGGACACCCCGCACCACCGCGGCCCGCGCTCCGGCGCCCCGCTGATCGACGGCGCGCTCGCCACCGTCGAGTGCCGCACCGAGCAGCGGATACCGGCGGGCGACCACACCCTGCTGCTCGGCCGCGTCCTGGAGGCCGCGGTACCCAGCCCGGCCGGCCGTCCGCTGCTCTACTTCCGCGGCGGCTACCGCGCCCTCGGCTGAACCGCCCCGGCTACTCGCCGCCCCGCGGCGACTGCCGACCCTGCTTCAGCTCGGAGCGGCGCCGCTTGTTGGACAGCCGGCGCTCGACCATCCCCCGGCTCGGCCTGGTCGCCCGGCGGGACTTCGGCGGCGGCGCGCACGCCTCGGTCAGCACCGCCGACAGCCGGGCCGCGGCCGCCTCCCGGTTGCGCCACTGCGAACGGAACTCCGAGGCCTGGATCACCAGCACCCGGCCGTCCACCAGCCGCCCGGCCAGCCGCTCCAGCGCGCGCTCGCGCCACACCTCGGGCAGCGCCTTGGACGCCGCCAGGTCGTAGCGCAGCTCGACCTTGCTGTCGGAGGTGTTGACGTGCTGGCCACCGGGGCCGGAGGAACGCGAGAAGCGCCAGACGAGCTCGGCGTCGGGGACGACCACCGACCCCCGTACGCGGATGGGCTCGGGCATGTGTCCATCATCCCGCGCCCGCACCACCCGGTCACCCGGTTATCCGCGACGGCCGGCGGCCCGGTTCCGCACCACCGCCCGCAGCCCGGACAATGGCGTACGTGATCGAGCTCGGCTACTCCCTCTCCAACCGCTTCCCCGACCCCCCGCAGACGGACTACCGCTCCGCCCCGGTGCGGTCCCTGCGGTACGACCTGTTCTGCGGCGACGTCTACCTGGACGCCGAGGGCGCCGAGCTGTCCACCGGCTGGGGGTGGGTGCCGGTGCTCGACTTCGCCTGGGCGCTGTGCGACATCGTCGAGGAGCTGGACCGCGACCCGGACGGCGGCCGGGCCGCCCGGGTGCAGACCGCGGACCTCGACTTCACCCAGAACACCGAGCTGCTGCGGTTCGCCCGCCGCTTCAACTGGGTCGAGATCACCGCGACCTGGCTGCCGGACGAGCCGCCCGCCGTGGTCCGCCACGGCGAGCTGCGGCGCGAGGCCCGGGACTTCCTCCAGGACACCCTCGCCGATCTCTTCGATATGCACCCCGAGCTGGCCGACAATCCGAACATCTGGTCGCTGCAGGGCCGGTTCCCCCGGATCTGACCAGGACATTGTCCGGTCTTTGCCAGCGGATTGACGTCCACGAAGAATTCACGGACTTCGTGGAACCAACCCACCGGAGTATTGCGTTGTCCCGGAAAAAGCGAACGAAGGGACTGCAATCGCCATGCCAGTGAGCCTCTCCAAGGGTGGAAACGTCTCGCTGACCAAGGAGGCCCCGGGCCTGTCCGCGGTCAGTGTCGGCCTGGGCTGGGACGTCCGGACCACGACCGGCACCGAATTCGACCTCGACGCCAGCGCGATCGTCCTGAACGCGGACGGCAAGGTGCTCTCCAACGGGCACTTCGTCTTCTTCAACAACACCAGCAGCCCGGACAACACCGTCGTGCACACCGGTGACAACCGCACCGGTGAGGGCGCCGGCGACGACGAGTCGATCAACGTCAACCTGGCCGGCCTGCCGGCCGAGGCCGTCAAGATCACCTTCCCCGTCACCATCTACGACGGGGTCGCCCGCGGCCAGAGCTTCGGCCAGGTCCGCAACGCGTACATCCGCGTGGTGAACGCCGCCGGCGGCGCCGAGATCGCCCGCTACGACCTCTCCGAGGACGCCGCCACCGAGACCGCCATGATCTTCGGCGAGCTCTACCGCAACGGCGGCGAGTGGAAGTTCCGCGCCGTCGGCCAGGGCTACGCCTCCGGCCTGGCGGGTATCGCCCAGGACTTCGGCGTCCAGCTCTGACGCCCCGCCGGGCCCCTCCCGGCCCGGCAGACCGCCGGAAACGAAGCGGCGCGGGACATCGGTCACACCGACGTCCCGCGCCGCTTTCGCGTACCCGGCCCGGACTCAGCGCGAGGCGCGCAGCTCCGGCAGCTGGATCAGCTCGGTCTCGTCCTCCGGGGTCAGGTCCACCACCGCGGGCGCGCCCGGCGCCGGCTCGGCCGCCGGCTGCGACGCCTGCGAGTCGGTCACGGCCTCCTGCACCTCACGAGCCTCCTGGGCCTCCTGGGCCTCCTGCGCCTCCTGCGCCTCGGCCTTCGCCTGCGCGGCCACCGCCTCGTCGCCCACCACGTCGGCCAGGTCCGTGCGCTCGCCCAGTTCGGCGACGCTGCCCACCGCCGGCGCCGGGGCCGCCGCCCGCACGGCCGCGCCCGCGCCACGGCCGAAGAAGCTGAAACCCGGCCCGCGCGCCGCTCCGGACTGCGCCGAGCGCGGCCGCTGCCGCTCCACCGGCGCGGGCGCCGGGACCGGAGCGGACGACGCCCCCCCGAGCTGCCCGACCGTGGCGGTCAGCGCCGGGCGCACCGGCGCGGGCCGCACCGGCACCGGCGCCGGGGCCTGTGCCTGTGCCTGTGCCTGTGCCTGTGCCTGTGCCTGTGCCTGTGCCTGTGCCACCGGAGCCTGCCCCGGAGTGGGCACCGCGGGGGCCACCGGCGCCGGCACCGAGGGCGCCACCGCAGCGGGCGCGGGCGCCGGGGCCGCAGCGGGCGCGGGCGCCGGGGCCGCAGCGGCCGGCGCCGTACGCGCCCGCAGCGCGACCGCCGAGCCCGCCGCCCGCTCCCGCCGCGCCTCCTGCTCCGCCGCCCGCCGCTCCAGCACCCGCAGCACGGACGCGGCGCGGACGAACGCGGCCGGGCTGGCCGGGTACTTCGGGCGGCTCGCGGCGAGCGCCCGCTGGGCCGCCTCGGCCTCCTTGAGCGCCTGCTCGGCCACCGTCACGGCCCGCTCCCGCAGCAGCCGGGCGATCTCGGTCTCGGCCTTCGCCAGCCGCGACTTCTCCGCCGTCAGCCGCCGCCCGAACCGGGTGGCCCGCTCCTCGGCGACCTCCGCCGCGTACTCGGCCTCCGCCAGCTGCTCCTCGAAACGCTCCTCGGCCCGCAGCCGCTGCGCCGCGGCCATCTCGGCGGCCGCCCGGGCCGCCTTGTCCCGCTGCCGCAGCAGCAGCGCGAAGCCGAGCGTCGCGACCACCGCCGCGACACCCACCGAACGCACCAGGACGGCGTCCTGACTGAAGAGCAGAGCGGCCAGCGCGGCGACGAGCAGCACGCCGGCGGCGGTGGGGGGGAAGATCCGGCCGAGGACGGAGGAATGACGGTGGCGTCCGCGAGACATGCCAAGAAACTAGCGTGCGAATTGGGGCCGTGTCAGCCCAGGGTCCTCTTCCGCCCTTGACAGTGCGCAAGTTTTACCGCACGTACCCGGCGTTTCACTCAAGATCACGAAAAAAGACCTGTTCAGCGGGGCGAGGGTGCCGGGCCGCTCGGATCGTCGTGGTTCTCCGGCAGCTTGCACACGTGCTGCAGCCAGAGCGCCGCCGCGATCACCGCGGCCCCCGCCAGCACCGCGAGCCCGGCCGTGACGGCCTGGTCCTTGCGCGCCGACACGTCCAGCTCGCCCAGCAGGAAGATCCCCGCGCCCGCGTAGACGCCGGTGACCACCGCCGAGACCAGCGCGCTGGCCTGCCCCAGCACCACCGCCCGGGCCGCCAGCAGCGGGTCGACGCCCTTCGCGCCGGGCTGCCGCTCGCGCACCGCCTTCAGCCGGGACCGCAGCGAGAGGGCGGTCGCCAGCAGGACCACCGCCACCGCGGCCAGCACCACCGGTGCCGCGACCGGCACGGCCGGCAGCGTGTCCAGGGAGGCCCAGAGCTTGGCACCGGCCCAGGACAGCGCCGTGGTAGCAGCGGTGATGCCGACCAGCAGGCGGAGGCGAAGCAGCTTCACTCGGAGGAGGTCCTTCCCGGGGTTACCAGAGCCGGCCGCCGCCCGGTGGCCCGGCACGGCGGCGCCAGGCCACCGTACCGGGCCCGACCGGGCGGGCACCCGCGTGAACGGCGGACACCTACTCGTACGGCCGGGCCCCCCGGTCGAGTTCCCCGGCCGCCCTCACCGGGCCGCCGGGCCGGGGCCGGTCACTCCGGCAGCGTCAGCCGGATGTCGTCCCGCCGGCGGACGCCCTGCGCGCCCGGGCCGCCGAGCGCGTCCAGCAGTTCGCCGACCTGCCCGTGCCCGGGCACCTCGGCCTCCGGCTGGGCGTCCAGCCAGGGGGCGAGCACGAAGGCCCGCTCGTGCGAGCGCGGGTGCGGCAGCAGCAGCTGCGGGTCGTCGCTGAGCACGCCCTCGTAGGCCAGGATGTCGACGTCCAGGGTCCGCGGACCCCAGTGCACCGTCCGGACCCGCCCGAAGGCGTCCTCGATGGCGTTGCCGCGCTCCAGCAGGTCGCGCGGCGGCAGCGAGGTGCGCAGCACGACGACCGCGTTGTAGTAGTTGGGCTGCTCGCCCGGGCCGCCGACGGCCTCGGTCTCGTAGACCGCGGAGACGGCCTTGATCTTGAGCCCGGGGGTGTCGGCGAGCGCGTCGACGGCGCCCTGGAGGGTGTCCAGGCGGTTGCCCAGGTTGCTGCCGAGTGCGATCACCGCGCAGCGCTGGCTGTGCAGTGTGGTGTCGGCGGAGTCCACCCGGCTCTCCAGGTCGAACGTGGTCGGCGAGGCGGTCGGGTCGCTGGTGCTCATCGAGATCCCTCTGCAACTGGAACGGGGCGCACGGCGGCGGTCATGCGCGGCCCCGGTGAATGGTCACGGTCACGTCGTCGAACGGCACGGTGATCGGGGCGTCGGGCTTGTGCACGGTCACCTCGACCTCCTCGACCGCTTCGTGCTTCAGGCACTGGTCGGCGATGCGCTGGGCCAGGGTCTCGATCAGGTCGACCGGCTCCCCCGCGATGATCGCGGTGACCTCCTCGGCCACGAGGCCGTAGTGCGCCGTGCGGGTGAGGTCGTCGCCGGACGCGGCGGGGCGGGTGTCCAGGTACAGCACGAGGTCGACCACGAAGGTCTGGCCCTCGATGCGCTCGCGCTCGAAGACGCCGTGGTTGCCCCGGGCGCGCAGCCCCCGCAGGGTGACGCGGTCCAGCAAACGAATCACTGCTCCCAGTCGGACGGGCCCCACCCGGAGAATGGCATGGACGAGCGGGGCGAAGGCGGGCAGCACACCCGCCACTCCGTTTCGAATCTACCCGCGGGCGCTGACAACGTCTGACCGTCCTACCCGGCACGAACCGTCGCCACGCGCACCGGAATGGCGATTGACGTGAACGTTCGGTGACCACTCGGGAATTCCCGGGCGACCTCCAGGCCGCGTTTTCCGAAGGCCGCCCGAATCAGTCCTCGTCCTCGTCGTCACCGCTGGTCAGAACGGGTGAACCGTGGTGCGACCAGAGCTTCCACCCGCCCGGGGTACGGCGGAACAGATTCGTCGACACGACCTTTCCGCCGACCAGCGGACCGAGTTCCCCCTCCTCCTCCGCCTCGCCGCCGGAGAGGATGTTCTCGGTGCACGTGACAAGGGCCACATCTCCGTGGACCTCGGCCTCGACATCGGTCAGGAAGAACTGGATGTACTCCGTGTTCATCATGATCAGCATGTACGAGCGGGTCACCTGCGCCCGCCCGCGCAGCACCGGCCAGCCCGGGTGCACGCACACCACGCCGCCCTTGTCGTCCGCGTCCGCGGCGCCCAGCCAGGCGTCCTCGACCGCCTCCAGGTCCCCCTCCTCCAGCGCCTGGTAGAGCGCCTGGTTCGCCGCGAGCACCGCCTCCAGGTCCGCCTCGCGGGCCTGGCCGGCCGTTCCGCCGCTCAGCCTGCCGTCACCTGTCACAGACCCTCCCTCACCCCTTGCCGGGCCGCGTGCTGCCAGGCCGCGACCACTCGGACGGCATCCGCCGTGCCGGACACGTCGTGCACCCGCACCGCCCAGGCGCCGGCCTGGGCCGACAGCACCGACACCGCGGCGGTCGCGTCGTCGCGCTCCCGGGCCGGGCGCAGCGCCCCGGTTTGCGGGTCGGCCAGCAGCGTACCCAGGAACCGCTTGCGCGATGCGGCGACGAGGACGGGACGGCCGAGCGCGGTGAGCGCGTCCAGCCGGCCGAGCAGCGCCCAGTTGTGCTCGGGGGTCTTGGCGAAGCCGAGGCCCGGGTCGAGGATCAGCTGGTCCTCCTTGACCCCGGCCGCCAGCAGCGCGTCCACCCGGACGGCCAGCTCGGCGACGACGTCCGTCACCACGTCCCGGTAGACCGCCAGCCGCTCCATGTCCGCGGACTGGCCGCGCCAGTGCATCACCACGAACGGCGCGCCGGTGTCGGCGACCACCCGGGCCATCGCCGGGTCAGCGAGCCCGCCGGAGACGTCGTTGACGAGCGCGGCACCGGCCGCCACGGCCTGCTCGGCGACGGAGGCCCGCATGGTGTCGACCGACACCACGACCCCGGCGGCGACGAGCTCGCGCACCACCGGCAGCACCCGGCGCAGCTCCTCCTCCTCGGGCACCCGCTGCGAGCCGGGCCTGGTGGACTCGCCCCCGACGTCCACCAGGTCCGCGCCGCGGGCGCGCAGGGCGAGCCCGTGCGCGATCGCCTTGGCGGGGTCGTGCCAGAGGCCGCCGTCCGAGAAGGAGTCGGGCGTGACGTTGACCACACCCATCACGGCGCAGCGGTCGAGCCGCGGCAGTCCGGCCGGCAGCGAGAAGGACGGGGAGTTGCTCATGCGCCCATTATCGAACGGGGCCCCCGCCGAGGATTCTCGGCGGGGGCCCCGTTGGCCGCGGCGGTGCCTCAGGCTGCCTCGGTGACGTCGCGGGCGCCCGGGGTGGGCATCAGGCCCTCCCGCTGGCGCCGCCGGCCGAAGCGCGGCATGCCGAGGGTGATGAAGGCCTCGGCCTGCATCGCGGCGAAGCCGATCCGCGGCAGGTCCCGGGTGTTCGGGAAGACCAGGAAGCGCGGTTCCCACTCGGGCTGGAACTTGGCGTTGAACTTGTACAGCGACTCGATCTGGAACCAGCGCGAGAGGAACACCAGCAGTCCGCGCCAGGCCCGCAGCACCGGGCCGGCACCGATCCGCTCGCCGCGGGCCAGCGCCGAGCGGAACATCGCGAAGTTGAGCGACACCCGGCGCACGCCCATCGCGGACACGGCCTGGAGGGCGGCGACGATCAGCAGCTCGTTCAGGCCCGGGTCGGCCGCGCGGTCGCGGCGCATCAGCTCCAGCGAGATGCCGTCCGGCCCCCAGGGCACGAAGTGCAGCACGGCCTTCAGGTCGTCGCCGCTCTCGCCCTCCTCCGGGGCCTTGTGGGCGGTGACCACCACGCAGTCGTCGTCCAGCGGGTCGCCGAAGCGCCCGAGGGCCATCGAGAAGCCGCGCTCGGTGTCGGTGCCGCGCCAGCGGGCGGCGGCGTCGGCGATCCGGTGCTTCTCCTCCAGGCTGAGGTCGCGGACCCGGCGCACCTGGCAGGAGTAGCCGTTGCGCTCGATCCGCTTGACCATCTGGCGGACGTTGCGCATGGCCCGGCCGGCGAGCGAGAAGGTGGCGGTGTCGACGATCGCCTCGTCGCCCAGCTCCAGCGCGTCCAGGTCCGCCTCGCGGGTCCAGACCTCGCCGCCGACCTCGCTGCAGCCCATCACGGCCGGCACCCAGGCGTGCTCGCGGGCCTCGGCCATGAACACCTTGATCGCGCCGGGCCAGGCCTCGACGTCGCCGACCGGGTCGCCGGAGGCCAGCATCACGCCGGAGACCACCCGGTAGGAGATCGCGGCCTTGCCGGTGGGCGAGAACAGCACGCTCTTGTCGCGGCGCAGCGCGAAGTAGCCGAGCGAGTCGCGCTCGCCGTGCCGGGTGAGCAGCTCGCGGACCTTCTCCTCGTCCTCCGGGGTCAGCTCCGGCTTGGGCTTGCCGGGGCGCAGCGCCAGGTAGGCAGTGGTGAAGGCGGTCAGCAGGCCCAGCCCGCCGAGCAGGTAGGCGACCAGGTCGGACATCCGGACGTTGTTGTACCGGATCGGCCCCTCGAAGCCGAACAGCCCGTACACGACGTGCTGGAGGCGCTCGGGCAGGGCCGGGTAGCCGATCTCGTACTTGGTCCGGGTGCTCACGATCAGCAGGCCGAGCAGCACGCTGACGGCGCCCATCACGATCAGGTTGACCAGCGCCCGCCAGCGGGTGCGCGGGTCGGCCTTGGCGTAGAACTCGCGCTGGTGCACCAGCATCACCACGAAGACCGCCAGCGAGACCACCGCCGGGCCGATCTGGTGCCAGCGCACGATGTGCAGCGCGGCGCCGACCGGCAGCAGCACGCACACCGCCCGCCAGGCCCGCCGCTTGCGCCGGCGCAGCGCGTGCGCGAGCAGCACCAGCAGCAGGCCGACCATCATCGTCCCGACCGCGGCCAGCGAGGTGGTGCCGCCGGGCAGCTGCCCGGTGAAGGTGTGCATCTTGGAGTGCCGGAGCTTGGGGAACACCGCGCTGGCGATGTCGACCAGGCCGATCAGCAGACAGGCGTACCCGACCGCGCGGGGCAGCCAGGCCCTCGGAACGGCCGCCGCCTGGGTGCGAAGCGTCTGCAGGCCGCGTCGGCGACGCGGCTGCTCGGGGCTCGGCTCAACGGACACGGGAACGCTCATGGAAGCTCAGCGTAGAGGCTGCGGGAAGCCGTCCGGTCACTCCGGGGGAGCACGTGTGATGGACCTTCAATGCCTTTTCCTTCATCAGGCAATGCGCATACCAAGGACCCGGAAACGGTCGGTAAACCGGTGCCGTGGGCGCGCTGCGGTGGAGCCGGGGACGGAGCCGAGGGCCTGCCGCCGCGTGGCGCGGCAGGGTCCTCCGGTAGGCCGTACGTACGGTGGACGCCGCATTCTAGGGCGCCGGTTGCCTGCGGTTCCCCCCGCCCTCCCAGCTCGCCCGGGCATCCGGACAGCCTAGCCGCGGTGGCCGGAGCTGACGGACCGCCAGATGATGAGGCGTGCACCGACAGTGTCCCACCGGAAGGCCGACGGCATGGAACTGACCAGCGAAGCGCTGGTGAACTCGCTGCTCGCACTCGGCGCTGCGGCTCTCGTCACCACCCTGTGGCTCTGGCCGCGGCTGGCGCGCCAGCGCCCGCTGCCCGTCCTGGGCCGGATCGGCCTGCTGACCGTCACTCAAGTCGCGGTCGTGGCCGTGCTGGCGCTGGCGGTGAACAATTCCTTCGGGTTCTACACCTCGTGGGACGACCTGCTCAGCCCCGGCAGCGCCAAGCTCGCGCTGACCAGCAACGAGAACCACGAGGGCGGCGCCCCGGCCTCGGACACGCAGCTCCAGCCGACCGACGAGGGCGGTCTGGAGACCGTCACCGACCTGCCCAAGGGCACGCCCGAGGAGGTCGGCAAGGTCGAGTCGGTCCGGGTCACCGGCAAGGAGACCGGGCTGTCCGACCAGCTGTTCGTCTACCTGCCGCCCGAGTACTTCGACCCGAAGTTCGCCCTGGTCCGCTTCCCCGTCCTGGTCGCCATCTCCGGCTTCCCCGGCACCTCGCTCAACCTGATCAAGGAGCTGCCGCTCCTGCGCACCGCGGCCGACCTGCAGAAGTCCGGCAAGATGCCGCCGACCGTCGTGGTCATGACCCGCCCGACCGTCGCCCCGCCGCGCGACACCGAGTGCGTGGACGTCCCCGGCGGCCCACGCGCCGAGACCTGGTTCACCAAGGACCTGCCGGAGGCGCTCCGGACCAGCTACCGGACCGGCCGCTCGGCCGCCTCCTGGTCCGTCTTCGGCTACTCCACCGGGGGCAGCTGCGCGCTGCGGCTGGCGATGCGCTTCCCGAACGTCTACGGCATCGGGGTGGGCCTGCACGGCGAGTACAAGGTCAAGGCGGACCAGTTCACCGGCGGTGACCTGTTCGCCGGCGACGCCGCCCTGGCCCAGCAGAGCGACCTCGACTGGCGGCTGGCGAACCTCCCGGCCCCCGCCCTGTCGCTGCTGGTGGTCTCCTCCCGCAAGGAGGGCGACTTCGCGCAGACCCTCCAGTTCGTCGACCACGCCCAGCAGGTCGCCGCGGCCAACCCGCAGTTCAAGATCGACTCGCTCTACCTGGACGACGGCGGCCACAACTTCGACAGCTGGACCCGTGAGCTGCCGTCCTCGCTGGAGTGGATCGGCGAGCGGCTCGGCTGACGCGGACAGGCGACGTGGCCGGGCGACGGCCGACCGGTCCGAGCGGACCGGCCGGCCGTTGCGCTATCGGCCGATGATGAGGCTCATCGCCTCGGCCCGGGTGGCCGGGTCGCGCAGCTGGCCGCGGACGCACGAGGTGATGGTCTTGGCGCCGGGCTTGCGGATGCCTCGCATCGACATGCACATGTGCTCGCACTCGACCACGACGATCGCCCCGCGCGGCTCCAGGATCCGCATCAGCGCGTCGGCCACCTGGCTGGTCAGCCGCTCCTGCACCTGGGGGCGGCGGGCGTAGACGTCGACCAGCCGGGCCAGCTTGGACAGGCCGGTGATCTTGCCGCTGGCGGACGGGATGTACCCGACGTGCGCCACGCCGCGGAACGGCACCAGATGGTGCTCGCAGACGGACGTCAGCTCGATGTCCTTCACGAGCACCATCTCGTCGTGCCCGAGGTCGAAGGTGGTGGTGAGGACGTCCTCGGGCTCCTGCCAGAGGCCCGCGAATATCTCCTTGTAGGCGCGCGCGACCCGGGCCGGGGTCTCCAGCAGCCCCTCGCGGTCCGGATCCTCACCCACCGCGAGCAACAACTCGCGGATGGCGTTCTCGGCCCGCTTCTGGTCGAAGGTCCCGACGGTGGGTGGACCGTCGAGCGTCACCGGGTCGATCATGCGGGCCTCGCTTACTTGGGACGACTTTGCTGTACAGCACGGATGCCGCGTCTCCAGGGTACAAACCCCGGTGACGCGGCATCCATTCCGTACGGTGCGCGGGATCAGCCCTCGGCGGGCGGCTCCGCGGTCGGCAGCGGCGGGAGCTTCACGATGTCCACCGGGGCGGTGTCGATCGCGGCGGCGCCGTTGGTGAGCGCCAGCTCCTTCGGGGACTGCACCGGGGGCCGGGTGGACGGCGTGCGACGGGACGAGCCCGTCCAGGCCGGCCGGGCCGGGCGCTTCACGATCGTGGCGAAGATCTCCGCGATCTGCTCCTTGTTCAGGGTCTCCTTCTCCAGGAGCTCCAGAACCAGGTTGTCGAGCACGTCGCGGTTCTCGACCAGGATCTCCCAGGCCTCGTTGTGCGCGTTCTCGATGAGCTTCTTGACCTCTTCGTCCACCAGCCCGGCGACCTCTTCCGAGTAGTCGCGCTGGTGGCCCATCTCACGGCCCAGGAACGGCTCCGCGTTGTCCGAGCCGAACTTGATGGCGCCGAGCCGCTCGGTCATGCCGTACTGGGTCACCATGGCCCGGGCGGTGGCGGTGGCCTTCTCGATGTCGTTCGACGCCCCGGTGGTCGGGTCGTGGAAGACCAGCTCCTCCGCCGCGCGCCCGCCCAGCATGTAGGCCAGCTGGTCGAGCATCTCGTTGCGGGTGGTGGAGTACTTGTCCTCGTCCGGCAGCACCATGGTGTAGCCGAGGGCCCGGCCGCGCGAGAGGATCGTGATCTTGTGCACCGGGTCGCTGTTGGGGCACGCCGCCGCCACCAGGGCGTGGCCGCCCTCGTGGTACGCGGTGATCTTCTTCTCCCGCTCGGACATGATCCGGGTGCGCTTCTGCGGACCGGCCACGACGCGGTCGATCGCCTCGTCCAGGATGCCGTTGTCGATCAGCTTCTTGTCCGAACGGGCCGTCAGCAGAGCGGCCTCGTTGAGGACGTTCGACAGGTCCGCGCCGGTGAAGCCGGGGGTGCGCTTGGCGACGGCCGAGAGGTCGACGTCGGGCGCGATCGGCTTGCCCTTCTGGTGCACCTTGAGGATGTCCAGCCGGCCCTGGAGGTCGGGGCGCTCGACCGCGATCTGGCGGTCGAAGCGGCCCGGGCGCAGCAGCGCCGGGTCCAGGATGTCGGGGCGGTTGGTGGCCGCGATCAGGATCACGCCACCCTTGACGTCGAAGCCGTCCATCTCGACCAGCAGCTGGTTGAGGGTCTGCTCGCGCTCGTCGTGACCGCCGCCCAGGCCCGCACCGCGGTGCCGGCCGACGGCGTCGATCTCGTCGACGAAGACGATCGCCGGGGCGTTCGCCTTGGCCTGCTCGAAGAGGTCGCGGACGCGGCTGGCGCCGACACCCACGAACATCTCGACGAAGTCCGAGCCGGAGATGGAGTAGAACGGCACCCCGGCCTCGCCCGCGACGGCACGCGCCAGCAGGGTCTTGCCGGTACCGGGCGGGCCGTAGAGCAGCACACCCTTGGGGATCTTGGCGCCGACGGCCTGGAACTTGGCCGGCTCCTGGAGGAACTCCTTGATCTCGTGGAGCTCCTCGACCGCCTCGTCGGCACCCGCGACGTCCGCGAAGGTCGTCTTCGGGGTGTCCTTGGTGAGCAGCTTGGCCTTGGACTTGCCGAACTGCATGACCCGGGAGCCGCCGCCCTGCATCTGATTCATCAGGAACAGGAAGACCAGGACGATGATGACGATCGGGAGCATCGACAGCAGCAGGCTGACGAAGGTGCTCTGCTTCTCGGGGCTGATGGTGTAGCCCTCGGCGAGCGTGCTCTGGTCGTTGTCGTTGATCTGGGCCTGGAGCTTGTCGGCGATCGCAACACCCTGGTCGCCGATGTACGAGGCCTGGAACTTGCTGCCGGACGGCGTCTTGCCGGTACCGGCGTTGGACAGCGTGGCGCCGTCCTTCAGCTGGATCTTGATCGTGTTCGAGTCACCAGTGGTGATCTGCGCCGACTTGACCTGCTTCGCGTCGATCGCCGCGACGACCTGACCGGTGTCCACCGTCTTGTAGCCGTTCGAATCCGAAACGACCTGCATCAAGACGATGACGGCGAGGACGGCCAGCACGATCCACATGATCGGCGCACGGAAGTATCGCTTGACGTCCATCCATGCGGGGCGTTGCCGCCCCGTCCCTCCTGCCACTCAGCGGCGCCGCGGGCTGGGTGCCGCCGGCGCATCCTGGTCGGTGCTCATGTGAAGAGCGGTTTTAATGGACCGTACCGCAGTCGCACCCGCCCTTGGCGGGAGCACAGCGACACGGCCGTCGTTCTTGGTCCCCCCGGTCCAACGGGCGGGAACCGGCTCCTGTTCCCACCCGTAGCCCGAACGGAGCCCTCAGCCCCCGTAGACGTGCGGGGCGAGCGTCCCGATGAAGGGCAGGTTACGCAGCTTCTCCGCGTAGTCCAGGCCGTAGCCGACCACGAACTCGTTCGGAATGTCGAAACCGACGTACTTCACGTCGATCTCGACCTTCGCCGCGTCCGGCTTGCGCAGCAGGGCGCAGACCTCCAGCGAGGCCGGGCCGCGCGAGCTCAGGTTGCCCAGCAGCCAGGACAGGGTCAGACCGGAGTCGATGATGTCCTCGACGATCAGGACGTCCCGGCCGGCGATGTCGGTGTCCAGGTCCTTCAGGATGCGGACCACGCCGGAGGACTTGGTGCCCATGCCGTAGGACGACACCGCCATCCAGTCCATGGTGACCTGCGAGTGCAGGGCCCGGGCGAGGTCGGCCATGACCATCACAGCCCCCTTGAGGACGCCGACGATCAGCAGGTCCTTGCCTGCGTAGTCCCGGTCGATGCGCTCGGCCAGCTCCAGGAGCTTGGCGTCGATCTCGTCCTTGCTGATGAGCACCTTCGCGAGGTCAGCGCCCATGTCGTTCTGGTCCACCGGGGATACGTCCTCAAACGTTCGGGGTCTGTGTGGCCGGCGGCCGACTACCCCGGGACATGCCCGCCCGTCAGTCGCCCTGCCGCCGAAAGACCAGCGTGCCACACCTGCGGGTGGCCTCGACGCCCCCGGGTAGGTGCAGCGGCCCCTGGCCGCGCCATCCGGTGACCAGCAGGTCGATCGTCTCCAGGTGCCGCGCGAACAGGTCCCCGGCCGGGCAGCCCGCCCGCAGCGCGGCCCGGCGCAACACCCGACGGCGGACGGCGGGCGGGAGCTCGGCGAGTTTCACCGCGTCCAGGGTGCCCTCACCCGTCCGGAGGTCGCGTTCGGCCAGCGAGGCCCACTGGTCGAGGGCGTCCGCGTCGTCGCGGAACAGCCGGGCGGTGCGGGCCAGCGCCTCGACCACCCCGCCGCCCAGGTGCTTCTCCAGCACCGGCAGCACCTCGTGCCGGACCCGGGAGCGGGTGTAGGCGGGATCACAGTTGTGCGGGTCGTCCCAGACCGGGATCGCCTGGGCGGAGCAGGCCTGCCGGGTGGCCGCCCGGTCCAGCTCCAGCAGCGGGCGGCGGTAGCGGCCCTTCTGCGCCGGCATCCCGGCCAGCGAGCGGGAGCCCGAACCACGCGCCAGGCCCAGCAGCACCGTCTCGGCCTGGTCGTCCCGGGTGTGGCCGAGCAGCACCGCGACCGCGCCGAGCCGCTCGGCGGCCGCGTCCAGGGCCGCGTAGCGGGCGTCCCGGGCGGCGGCCTCGGGGCCGCCGGACCGGCCGACGCGCACCGGGATCGCCTCGACCGGGTCCAGGCCGAGCGAGCGCAGCCGTTCGGCCACCTGGGCGGCCCGGTCGGCGGAGCCGGGCTGCAGGCCGTGGTCCACGGTGACGGCGCCGACCCGCAGGCCGATCTTGGGGGCTTCGAAGGCGGCGGCGATGGCCAGCGCCATCGAGTCGGCGCCGCCGCTGACGGCGACCAGCACCAGCGGGGAGCCGGGGGCGGCCGGGGTCCGGGGCAGCCCGGACGGGTGCCGGGCGGCGTTGCCGATCAGGGTGGTGCCGACGGCGGCGCCCACCAGGGGCGCCCCGGCCGGGCGCTCGCGGGGCTCGCGCACGGGCGCGGTGAAGGTGGTACCGGCCTCGGCGGCGAGGTCGGTGAGCGTGCGGCGGACGGCCAGGCGTATCGCTGCGACTGCGGGGTGTGGACCCACGGCGGACGACTCCTCGACGGAGGGGACAGGACGGCGGCTCGCGCGGCCGGGCCGCGCGGCTTCATGAGCGCCCTGTTACCGGGCGCTCACAGATGGTGGCAGAAAGGAGCACCCCGCTACGCCACCCGCGCCACCGGTACGACCACCGTCCCACGTTCGGGTGAATGGAGAAACGTATCTTCACCCTCCCCCTGCCCGATTGGACCACTCGTACGAGCGGGTTTGACCACCACCGACCACCGCACGGCACTTGGGGTCCGAGCCCCGTCCGCGCCCGCCTCAGCGAGCGACGCGGGCGACCCAGGCGGCCGGATCGTGGATCTCCTCCTTGGTCGGCAGCGTGTTCGGGGAGGTCCAGACCCGGTTGAAGCCCTCCATGCCGACCTGCTCCACCACCCCGCGCACGAACACCGCGCCGTCCTGGTACTGGCGCAGCTTCGCGTCCATCCCGAGCAGCCGGCGCAACAGCAGGTCGAGCCGGTTCGCCCCGCGGTCCCGGCGCTGCTGGAACTTCTCCCGGATCTCCGCCACCGTCGGCACCACCGCCGGGCCGACCCCGTCCATCACCACGTCCGCGTGGCCCTCCAGCAGCGACATCACCGCCGTCAGCCGGCCCAGGATCTCGCGCTGCGCCGGCGACTGGACGACCTCGATCAGCCCCGCCGACGGCATGCCGTCCCGGCTCCCGGCACCCGGCAGCCCGCCACCGAGCGAACCCGCCGCGTCCCGCAGCCGCTCCAGCAGGGCACCCGGGTCCACGTCCGTCTCCGCCAGGAAGGACTGCACCTCGGACTGGATGTGGTCGCGCAGCCACGGCACCGCGGTGAACTGCGTCCGGTGCGTCTCCTCGTGCAGGCAGACCCAGAGCCGGAAGTCGGACGGGTCGACGTCCAGCTCCCGCTCGACGTGCACGATGTTCGGCGCCACCAGCAGCAGCCTTCCCGGCCCCGGGCCCTCCGGGCCCAGCCGCGGCTTGTCGAAGAGCGCCGCCGGGCTGTCCGGGGCCTCCAGCGAAGGCTCCGCCGGGGCGAAGGTCTCGTACTGGCCGAGCACCTTCCCGGCCAGGAACGCCAGCAGCGCGCCCACCTCGATCCCGGTGGCCTTCTCCCCCACCGCGCCGAACACCCCCGCCGTCGGGCTGCTCGCCCGGCGCGCCTGGAGCTTCTCCACCAGCGGCTGGACCACCGTGCGGAAGCCGGCCACGTTCGCCCGCACCCAGCCCGGGCGGTCCACCACCAGCACCGGCGTCGCGGTGGCCGCCGTCAGACTGCTCGACCGCATCCCCGTGAACACCCGGACGTGCTCCTCGGCCTCCAGCGCGTGCCGGCGCAGTTCGGCGACCACGGCCGCCGCCTCCGCCCGACTCACCTCCGGCCCCGGCCGCACCAACCTGGTCGCGGTTGCGACCGCGAGATTCCAGTCGACCATGCCAGCACCGCCACTCGCGCTCGTCATGCCCTCACCGTACGTGCTCCCACCCACCAGCGGCAGCCACCCGCCACGAACACCCTCACCCCGCCCCCGGCGGGGCGGGGGTCGCGGGCGGGCGGGGGCGGGTCAGTGGCAGCCGCAGGTGGCGAGGCGGGCGGCGACGCGGTCCATGGCGGCGCGTGCGGTGTCGGCGGGGGCGGTGGTGCGGGTCATGACGGCGAAGGCGAGGAGGCGGCCGTCGGCGTCGACGACGGTGCCGGCGAGGGTGTTGACGCCGCTGAGGGTCCCGGTCTTGGCGCGGATCAGGCCGGCCGCGTCGGCGGCGCCCGAGCCGGTGCCGTAGCGCTTGCCGAGGGTGCCGGTGAAGCCGGCGACGGGCAGGCCGGTGAGGACCGGGCGCAGGGCCGGGTGCTGCTCGGAGGCGGCCAGGGCGAGGAGTCGGACGAGGACGGCCGGCGGGACGGCGTTGCCCGGGTGCAGTCCGCTGCCGTCGTTCAGGGACACGCCCGTCATCGGCACGCCCAGCTTGGCGAGTTCACGGGTGACGGCGGTGGCCGCGCCCTCGAAGCCGGCCGGCTGGCCCGCGGCCAGCGCCGCCTGACGGGCCATCGCCTCGGCGAGCTGGTTGTCGGAGGTGGTGAGCATGCGTTCGACCAGCCGGGCGACGGTCGGCGAGTCCACCCGGCCGAGGACGGTGGCGGCGGGGGCGGCCGGGGCGGCGGCGGGCTTGGCCGTGCCGTCGACGGTGACGCCCTGGGCCTTGAGCAGGGCGGCGAAGCTCTCGGCGGCCTTCCCGGCCGGGTCGGCGACCCGGGCCGGCGCCTCGTCGCGGCTCTTCGGGTCCACCCTGCCCTCGTCGACCATCAGCGGGACGACCAGGGCGATGTTCTGCGCGTCGTGGTTCTTGTGCTGCGGGTTGCCCGTGTACATCGACAGGTCGTAGTCGAGCTTGACGGTGGTGGTGCCGGCGGCCTTGAGGGCGGCGGCGGTCTGCCGGGCCAGGGCGTCGAGCGAGGCGGGGGCGGTGTCGGCGTCGGCCGCCTGGCCGCCGATCTGGACCTGGTCGGCGGGCAGCGCGGTGAGCGTCGGGTCGCCGCCGCCGACCAGGGTGATCGTGCCGGGGTCCGCGCCCCGGACCACCCGGGTGGTCAGCCGGGTGTCGCCGGGGATCAGCGACAGGGCCGCGATCGCGGTGGCCAGTTTGGTGGTGGAGGCGGGGGTGCCCGGGGTGTTCTCGCCGGAGCCGTACAGGAGTTGGCCGCTGGCGGCGTCCGCGACGGCGAAGGTGACGGTGCCGAGGTTCTTGTCGGCGACGGCGGCGGCGAGCGCCTGCTGGAGGCCCTGGGCGCTGGGTGCGGCGGCGGAGCCGCCGACGTCGACGGTGGCCAGGACGGCGCCGGGGGCGGGGGCCGGGCGGGCGCCGCCGCCCGGGGCGGGGGCCGAGCCGGTGGGGCCCGTGGAGCCGGTGCCGGTGGGCGCGGAGCCGGCGGCGGTGCCGGAGGTGGCGGGCTGTTCGCCCGGGCGGGTGGCCGGGGTGTCGCCCGGCCTGGACTTGCCGTCGCCCCTCCCCCGGCCGCCCTTCCCGCCGTCGTGGCCGTCCCGGCCGTCACCCCGGCCGTCACCCCGGCCGTCGCCCTCGCCGTGCCCGGTGCTGTGGCCGCCGGGGCCCGGGGAGGGCTGCGCGTACGCTCCGCCCGAGGTCAGGACCGTTCCGGCGACCAGCAGGGCCGCTCCGAACAGCCCAGCGGCCGTCCCCCTGCGGCGGCGTGCCGCCCCGACCCCTGCTCCCACCGACCGGCCCCTTTCCTGAGCACTCACTCCCGTAGGAGACACTTGGATTCTGTCAGTCCCTACCTTGGAGGAACCGTTGGAATTCGACGTCCTTATCGAAATCCCGAAGGGCTCTCGTAACAAGTACGAGGTCGACCACGAGAGCGGCCGGCTGCGGCTCGACCGGATGCTCTTCACTTCGACCCGCTACCCGGCCGACTACGGCTACGTGGAGGGCACGCTCGGCGAGGACGGCGACCCGCTGGACGCGCTGGTGATCCTGGACGAGCCGACCTTCCCGGGTTGCCTCATCAAGTGCCGTGCCATCGGCATGTTCCAGATGACCGACGAGGCCGGCGGCGACGACAAGCTGCTGTGCGTCCCGGCCACCGACCCGCGCTGGGAGCACCTGCGGGACATCCACCACGTGTCGGAGTTCGACCGTCTGGAGATCCAGCACTTCTTCGAGGTCTACAAGGACCTGGAGCCCGGCAAGTCCGTCGAGGGCGCCAACTGGGTCGGCCGCGCCGAGGCCGAGGCCGAGGTCACCGCTTCGATCAAGCGTCTGGCGGAGCAGGGCGGTCACTGAGCCGTCGTTCCGATCTCGTTCGATCAGATCGTTCTGAGCAGTTCGAGGTAGGTCGGGGCAGCCGGAGGCCGGGGTTCGCGGATTCGTCCGCGGGCCCCGGCCTTCGCCATGTCCGGGGCCGGGCGCGGCCGGTTTTTCCGACAGTCTGTCGGCAAGACGGAACGTTAGGTTAGGCTAACCAAAACAGTCGGGGCCGAATCCGATCCTGGAGGCCGCATGCCCACGCCCGAACCCGTCCCGTTCTCCACCGCGCTCCGCACCGCCAGCAGCGAGGAGCACGAGGCTGCGGAGCAGTCCTCGTTCATGAGCCACCTGCTGGGCGGACGGCTCGGGGTCGAGGCCTACGCCGACCTCACCGGCCAGCTCTGGTACGTCTACCGGGCCCTGGAGGACCGCGCCGGACACCTGGCGGAGCACCCGCTCGCCGGGCCCTTCATCGACCGGGCGCTGCTGCGCACCGCCGCCATCGAGCGCGACCTGGCGCACCTGCGCGGGCCGGACTGGCGGGACGGCCTGGCGCCGCTGCCCGCCACCGCCGCGTACGTCGCGCGGGTGGAGGAACTGGCCGAGACGTGGCCGGCCGGGTACATCGCGCACCACTACACCCGCTACCTGGGCGACCTGTCCGGCGGTCAGATCATCCGCGGCATCGCCGAGAAGACCTGGGGCTTCGAGCGCAAGGGCGACGGCGTGCGGTTCTACGTCTTCGAGGAGGTCGACAACCCGGCCGCCTTCAAGCGCGAGTACCGGGCGCGACTCGACGCCGCCGGGCTGGCGATGGACGAGGTGGAGCGGCGCCGGGTGGTCGAGGAGTGCAAGCGGGCCTTCGTGCTCAACGGCGCGGTCTTCCGGGACCTCGACGCGCGCTACCCGCTGAGCGCCTGAACGTTTCTCCATAGGGCGCACCCACCCGGGTGCGCCAACGGATCGGCCCCGGCGAGCGATTGCTCGCCGGGGCCGCCGCGCGTCCCGGGGGTGCGTCAGGAGCGCGCGCCGCGACGGTTGCGCACCAGCACGGTGGCGCTGCCGCCGACCAGCAGCAGACCGGCCGCGGTGGCCAGCAGCGGGACCACCGGGGTCTGCGAACCGGTGGCGGCCAGCACGCCGCCCGCACCGCCCGCGCTGCCCGCACCGGTCAGGCCGCCGCCGGTGGTCAGCGAGGCGCCGCCGACCGTGCCGGTGCCCGAACCCTGGCCTCCGGCGGGCTGGTCGGCGCCACCGGCACCGGCACCGGACCCGGAGGTCGGCGGGGTGGCCGGCAGCTTGGCGTCCTTGTCGAACGCCAGGGTGGCGCTGACCGGGTCCAGGGCCGTGCCCGCCGGGTAGTTGGAGAACACCGGGACGCCCTCGGCGGTGAGCGTGGCCGGGACGCCGGAGAGCGTCACCACGCCGTCGACCGGCTTCAGGGCGGAGGCGGGCACGTCCAGCTTGGCGATCCGCGCTCCGCTCAGCGACGTCGCCTTGCCGTCAGGGGACTTGCCGTTCACGTCGGCGGTCAGGAAGGCCCCGCCCTGGTCGATCGTCAGGCCCAGCTTGGAGAGCGTGGTGTCGAGCGCCCAGCCGTCCTTGCCGGGGTGGCCGAGGAAACGGACCGAGCCGTCGAACGCGGCGGTCAGCGAGTGGTCGGTGGTGTTGTAGCCGCCGGTGGCGTTGCCGAAGCGGTAGTCGGCCGCACCGCCGCCGAACTCGACCTTGCCGCTCGCCATCGGGGTGGCCAGGTACGCGCGGAAGCTCTCCTTGACCTTCCAGTCCAGGGTGCCGTTCAGCACGGGCAGCCGGCCGGGGGCGCCGGTGGGCGCCGGGGTCCCGGTCGCGGACGGGGTGGAGCTCGCGGACGGCGAGGCGGTGGCGCTCGGCGACTGCGTCGCGGACGGCGTCGAGGTGGCCGACGGCGTGGCGGAGGGCGTGGCGGAGGGCGTGGCCGACGGCGTGCCGCCGGCGGACGGCGAGGCGGTCGGCGTGCCCGTGGCGGACGGCGTCGACGTCGGGGTCGTCGGCGAAGCGGTGGCGGTCGCCGTGGCGGTCGGCGACGGCGTCGCCGGGCTCTGCTTCAGCAGCAGCGACAGCGGGTCCATGTCCGTCCCGGCCGCGTAGAAGCCCGCGAAGGCCTTGGCGCCCTGCTCGGTCAGCTTCGCCGCCGTCGGCACCCCGGTGGTGGTGTCCCGCCCGACGGTGAACGTCACCAGCGGCACGTCGTCCCGTCGGGTGACCTCGGTGGCGCCCATCGACTCCTTGGAGGCGGTGTCGGCGGTGAGCGTGCCGGTCGTCCCGGCGGTGGTGACCTTGAGGTCGCTGAGGGCGACGTCCAGCGCGCCGTGGTGGGCGGTGAAGCGGACCCCGCCGGTGAAGGAGGAGCTCAGCGCGTGGGTGGCGAGGTCGTAACTGGCGCCCGCCAGGCCGAAGTGGAAGGTGCCGTCGGCGTTGGTGGTGGCGCCGCCGGTCAGTTCGATGGCGCCGCCCTGGGAGGCCGGGCCGCTGACGTAGCTGCGGAAGCTGGCCTTCACACCCCAGTCCAGCGAGCCGGTGTCGTACGTGACGCTGCCGGGACCGCCCGCGCCGAAGGCCAGTGCGGGGGCGCCGAGGGCGGTCAGGCCGAGGCCGGCGGTGGCGGCCGCGAGGGCGGCCAGCCGGGTGCGGTTGCGGGACATGGTGGGTACTCCGTTCGGATGGGGCGGGGGGAGGGAGCGGGGGGACGCTCCGGGGTGTCAGGCCGCGTCGCCGGGGCCCGGCGCGGCACCGGGGCCGTCGCCGGGACCGCCGTCGACGGCCGCGCCCGACGCGGCGGCCGCGCGGCGGCGCCGCAGGAGCAGGCCGCCGGTCACGGCGAGCGCGGCCACCAGCACGGCGCCGCCGGCCACGGCCGCCACCGGGAAGCCGCCCGGGGAGGAGGCGGCGGCGACGGGCGCGGCGGAGGGGTCGCCGGTGGGGGTCGCGGTGGTGCTCGGCGCGGTGGCCGGGGCGCTGCCGAGGTCGGGCAGCGGGGGCAGCGCGGCGGCCGGGTCGAGCGCGACGGCGAAGCTCAGCGGGTCCATCTCGGTGCCGGCCGGGTAGAGGCCGCCGAAGGCCTTGGCGCCGCCCTCGGTGAGCTTCAGCGGCACCTCGACGGCCTTCAGCAGGCCGCCCTCGGGCTTGAGGCCGGCCGGGTCGAACGCGGCCAGCTCGACGCCGGTGAGCTGCTGGGTGGCGCCGTCCGGGGTCCGGCCGGAGACGTCCGCGACCAGTCGGCCCTGGCCGCCGGCCACGGTGACGCCCGGGTTGGCGAGGGTGAGGTCCAGGCCGTAGCTGTCGCCGCTGCGCAGGCCGGTGAAGCGCACGGTGCCGGTGAAGGCGGCGGTGAGGTCGCCGTTGGCGGGGTCGTACCCGCCCTTGGCCGGGGTCCAGCGGAAGTAGGCGCCGCCGTCCGCCGCGCCGGCGCCGAGTTCCCAGCGGCCCTGGGCGATCGCGCCGGTGACGTAGTCGCGGAAGGTGCGGCGCACGCCCCAGTCGAGGGCGCCGTTGGCGAACTCGGTCCTGGCGGGGGCCTGGGCGACGGGCGGGGTGGTCGGGGCCTCAGCGGTCGGGGCCTCAGCGGTCGCCGACGGCGTCGGCACGGCGGCCGCCGAGGGGGTGGCCGCGGCGGTCGGCGACGGGGCCTGCGAAGTCGGCTGCGCGGCGGGCAGGTTGACCGAGAGGGTGAGCGGGTCCAGGGCCGTCCCGGCGGGGTAGAAGTTGCCGAAGGCCTTGGCCCCGGCGTCGGTGAGGGTGCCCGGCACGTTGCTGAGCGTCAGGGTGCCGGCCGCGCCGCGCAGGTCGACGCCGGCCAGGGAGAGCTCGGCCAGTTTGGCCTGGCTCGCGCTGCTGACCTGCCCGGTGTCCTTGGACTTGCTGCTGACGTCGGCGTACAGCCCGGCCGCGCCGCCCTGGACGGCCCGGACGGTGAGCCGGCCGAGGCTCAGGTCGAGCGCGTTGGCGCCGTTCTCCTGGTGCCCGGTGAACCGGACCCCGCCGGAGAAGGCGGCGGTCAGCGCACCGGTCGCCGGGTCGTAGCCGCCGGTCGCGGAGTGGAACCGGAAGGTGCTGCCGCCGACCGTGGCCGCGCCGCCGTTGAGCGTCCAACTCCCCTTCGCGATAGGCCCGGTGATGTACGTCAGGAAGGACTGCTTGATGCCCCAGTCCAGCCGTCCGCCGGCGACCTTGCCCTCCGCCGCGTGCGCCGGGCCGGGTGACAGGCCCACCGCCAGCAGGGCGGCGAGGGCGGCCACCAGGGTGGCGGCCAGACGGCGGAGCCGGCTGGGCAGGGGCACGGCGGATCACTCCTCGGCGGGGTGCGGTCAGTGGCGGTGAAGGACGCGGCAAGGGAGGGGTCTGGCGCGATGCCGACCCCCTTGCGAAACCTAGGTAAGGCTAACCTAATATATGAGTCAAGAGTCCCGCCGCAACCCCTCCACCAGGACCGGAGCGGCGACAACTCCCATCGAAGGGAAGCACGTTGAGCAGCAGTACGATCCGAACCGGGGCGGCCCGCGGGCCCGCCCTCCTGCTGCTCGCCCTCGGCCTGCTGCTCGCCCTCACCGCCTGCGGCCCGTCCGGCACCACCGGCGGAGCGACCGCGGCGAGCTCCTCCCGGGCCCCCGACGCGGTCGAACCACTGCCCGTCGAACCCGTCCCGCAGCTCCCGGCCACCACCGCCTCCGTCGACGGCCGCCAGGTCACCGTCACCAGCGCCGAGCGGATCATCCCGCTCAACGGCAGCCTCTCCGAGCTGGTCTTCAGCCTCGGCCTCGGCCCCAAGGTCGTCGCCCGGGACGTCTCCACCACCTTCCAGCAGGCCGCCGCCCTGCCGGTGATCACCCAGGCCCACGACGTGTCCGCCGAGGGCGTGCTGTCACTGCACCCCACCGTCGTCCTCGCCGACCGCTCCACCGGCCCGGCCGAGGCCATCGCGCAGATCCGCGCGGCCGGCGTCCCGCTGCTCGTCCTGGACGACGCCAAGCAACTCGCCGACGTCGGCCCGCGCATCGACACCGTCGCCGCCGCCCTCGGAGTCCCGGACGCCGGGCGGCAGTTGAAGGAGCGCACCGCACAGCGGATCGACGATGCCAGGGCCGCCGCCCCGGCCGCCGCCCGCCACCCCAAGGTCGCCTTCCTCTACCTGCGCGGCAGCGCCTCCGTCTACCTGCTCGGCGGGCCCGCCTCCGGCGCCGGCTCGCTGATCGAGGCGGTCGGCGGCCAGGACGCCGGCACCGCCGCCGGCCTCACCGGCGACTTCACCCCGCTCACCAGCGAGGCCCTGGTCAAGGCCGCACCCGACGCCATCCTCGTGATGAGCAAGGGCCTGGACTCGGTCGGCGGCGTCGACGGCCTGCTCAAGCTGCCCGGCGTCGCCCAGACCCCGGCCGGCCTCGACCGCCGGATCGTCTCGATCGAGGACGGCCAACTGCTCAGCTACGGCCCGCGCACCCCCCAGGTGCTCCGCGAGATCGCCGCCCAGCTCTACCCGGCGGACGCCAAGTGACCACCGCCGTACGGGCGAAGACCGCGCCCGCCGTCAGCAGGACCACCCTGATCACCGCCGGGCTCGCCGCCGCCCTGGTGCTCTGCGCCCTGCTCGCCGCCGGCATCGGCGCCTACCGCATCCCGCTCGGCGACATCCTGGCCTCCGCCGCCCACCGGCTCGGCCTCGGCGGGCACGCCCTGGACCGGGTGCCCGAGTCGGTGCTGTGGAACGTCCGGCTCCCCCGGGTGGTGCTCGCCCTGCTGGTCGGCGGCTCGCTCGGCTGCGCCGGGGCGCTGATGCAGGGCGTGTTCGGCAACCCGCTGGCCGAACCCGCCGTGATCGGCGTCTCCTCGGGCGGCGCGGTCGGCGCGGTGGCCTGCATCGTGCTCGGCCTGGACACCCTCGGCAGCTGGACGATCACCGCCTTCGCCTTCGCCAGCGGCCTGCTGACCGTCTACGCGGTGTACCTGATGGCCCGCTCCGGCGGACGCACCGAGGTCGTCACCCTGATCCTCACCGGGGTCGCCGTGAACGCCTTCTGCGGTGCGCTGATCGGGATCTTCCTGTTCACCGCCGACTCCGCCGCGATCAGCCAGGTCACCTTCTGGCAGCTCGGCTCGCTCTCCCAGGCCACCTGGGGCAAGGTGCTCGCCGTCCTGCCGTTCGCCGCCGTCGGCCTGGCCGTCGCCCCGCTGTACGCCCGCAAGCTGGACCTGCTGGCCCTCGGCGAACGCCCGGCCCGCCACCTCGGGGTGGACGTCGAGCGGATGCGGCTGGTGCTGATCACCGTCGTCGCGCTGCTCACCGCCGCGGCCGTCGCGGTCAGCGGCATCATCGGCTTCGTCGGGCTCGTCGTCCCGCACCTGCTGCGGATGCTGGCCGGGCCCGGCCACCGCTTCCTGCTGCCCGCCTCGGCACTCGGCGGCGCGCTGGTCCTGGTGGCCGCCGACCTCGCCGCCCGCACCGTCGCCGAGCCGGCCGAGCTGCCGCTCGGGGTGCTCACCGCACTGATCGGCAGTCCGTTCTTCTTCTGGCTGCTGCGCCGGACCAGGAGCCGGCAGGGAGGCTGGGCATGAGATTGCGAACCCCCCGGGAGGTGCCCGAACGGCCCCTACCCGGAAGCGAGTTGCTGACCGCCGAGACCGTCCGGCTGACCATCGGCGGGCGCGCCCTGCTGGACGGCGCGTCGGTGCGGGTCGCCGCCGGAGAGGTGGTCGCGCTGCTCGGGCCGAACGGCGCCGGCAAGTCCACCCTGCTGTCCGTCCTGGCCGGCGACGTCCGTCCGGACGGCGGCGAGGTCCGGCTGCGCGGCCGCCCGCTGGCCGGCTACGGCGCCGCCGAGCTCGCCCTGCACCGCGCGCTGCTGCCGCAGTCCGCCGCGCTGTCCTTCCCGTTCCCCGCCGACGAGGTGGTCCGGATGGGCCGCGCCCCCTGGACCGGCACGGCGGCCGCCGTCAAGGACGAGGCCGTGGTCGCCGAGGCGATGGCCGCCACCGAGTCCACCGCCTTCGCCGGGCGCCCGTTCACCGCCCTGTCCGGCGGCGAGCGGGCCCGGGTGGCGCTGGCCCGGGTGCTGGCCCAGCGCGCCCCGCTGCTGCTCCTGGACGAGCCGACCGCCGCCCTCGACCTGCGCCACCAGGAGCTGGTGCTGCGGGTCGCCCGGGAGCGCGCCGCCGCCGGAGACGGCGTGGTCGTGGTGCTGCACGACCTGTCCCTGGCGGCGGCCTACGCGGACCGGGTGGTGCTGTTGGACGCCGGGGCGACGGTCGCGGACGGGCCGGTCGCCGAGGTGCTGCGCGCCCCGCTGCTCAGCGAGGTGTACGGCCACCCGGTCGAGGTGCTGGCGCACCCGCGCACCGGGGTGCCGCTGGTGCTGCCCGAACGCTGACCGGGCGCGGGGCCGGCGGTGGCGTGGCTGTGGGCGGGCCGCGGAAGCGGGCTCAGTCCTCCAGCCGGAAGCCGAGCTTCAGTCCGACCTGGTAGTGCTTCACCCCGCCGTCCTCCAGGTGGCCCCGGACCTGCGTCACCTCGAACCAGTCGAGGTTGCGCAGCGTCCGGGAGGCCCGCTCCACCCCGTTGCGAATCGCGGCGTCGACGCTCTCGGTCGAGGATCCGACGATCTCGGTCACCCGGTACACGTGGTCAGTCATGGCGGACTCCCTCAGCTGTGCGACGGCCCCCGGTCCACCGTGCACCGCCGCCGCTCCGCCCGCACGCCGACGGCCGCCTCCCCGGCCTCCCCGCCTCCCCTGGAAGGCCGCCGGCAGGCCCCTTGCGGGCCCCGGGGAGGCCGCTGGCACACCCCGGGGCGGCTGCGGGAGACCGCGGAGGCGCTAGGAGCCCGCTAGAAGGCCGCCCGCACCTGCCCGACCGTGGCGCCGCCGCCCAGCAGCGGGGCCGCCCCGATCCGCTCGACGGTCGCGTCCGCGCCGGTCACCCCGAGCCGGCGCAGCGCGGCCGCCAGCACCGGGCCGCGGGCCCGCTCGCCGCCGTCGTCGATCTTGAAGGCGAGCGCCCGCCCGTCCGGCAGCGCCACCACCTGGACGGCCTCGGCGCCCATCTTGGACAGCGCGCCGGGGACGGCCCGCATCAGCCAGGTGTCGGCCCGGCGGGTGCCGGCCACGTACTCGGGGTGGGCGCGCATGGCGTCGGCCACCCGGCGGGGCGCCGTGCCCTCGGCGGCCAGCACCAGGCCGCGGTAGCCGCGGGCCAGGCCGGTCAGCGTGACGGCCAGCAGCGGCGCGCCGCAGCCGTCCACCCCGGCGTGGGTGGCGGTCTCGCCGGTGCCCTCCTCCAGGGCCTCGCGGGCCAGCAGCTGGATCGGGTGACCGGGGTCGAGGTAGCTCGCGGTGTCCCAGCCGTTGGCGACGCAGGCGGCCAGCCAGCCGGCGTGCTTGCCGGAGCAGTCCATCAGGACGGGGGCGCGGCGGCCGCCGGAGCCGAGCAGCAGTTCCGCCTCGGTCTCGTCGAGCGGGAGGTCGGCCGGGGTGCGCAGGGCGGACTCGTCGAGCCCGGCGGAGCTCAGGATGGTCCGGACACCGTCGAGGTGAAACGATTCCGCGGAGTGGCTGGAGGCGGCCAGCGCCAGCAGTTCGCCCTCGATCGCCAGCCCGGCCCGCAGCGTGGCCACCGCCTGGAACGGCTTGGCGGTCGACCGGGGGAAGACCGGCGCGTCGGGGTCGCCGAGCGCGAACTCCACCGAGCCGTCGGCGGCGAGCAGCACCAGGGAGCCGTGGTGGCGGCCCTCGGTGAAGCCCGAGCGTATGACCTCGGCGAGGACGACGGGCGGGGTGGCGGACTGGGACATGGCGGGAGCCTTCCGGGGGTGAGGGTGGACCGGGCCCCGCCCGCCCGTGGTACCTCACCCGGTCAGAGCGGCCCCCCTGCGAGCAGGTCCTCGACCCGTGCTTCCCCATCACGGTACCTGCGGGTGATCTCCGCGCTGCAACCGTCGGCCGTCCGCAGCAGCCGCTGCCGCCGCCCGGACACCTCGCGCTCGTGCGCGCGCAGCCGCTCCAGCGCGGCCAGCAGTTCCTCCGCCGGGTGCGCGGCCAGGTCGGCGAGCTGGACGTCCCCCATCAGCTCGGCCGCCTCCAGTTGGGACTCGTGGCCGCGCGGCGGCCCGAGCGTGACGTGCCGGGCCGAGCGCCGCACGGTGGAGGGCGCGTCGGTCAGGATGGCCGGGAGGCGGTCCAGCAGGTCGCCGGGGGGCCCGTCGGCGCCGCCCGCCCCGGCCGGCCCGACCGCCCGGACCGGACCGCCGGGCCGGCGGTCGAGTTCGGCGCGCAGGATGTCCATCCGCCCGTGCAGCAGCCGCCGCAGGTAGGAGAGGTCGGCCTCCTGCTCCAGGGTCTCCCGGCGCAGGATCCGCAGCTGGTCCAGGCCCAGCCGTTCCAGGTCGGGCTCTATCGCCGTGCCCAGGGCCCCGGCGCCCCCGGCGACCTCCGCCACGTGCCCGGACCGGTCCCACGCCGCGCTGCTCGCGTCCATCAACCAACCCACCTGCCGTCGTCCGATCCCGCCCGCTCGCGGCACTGCGTCCCTGCCGCCGGTCCGACCCGTCCCCCGACGGGCTCACGCGTCCCGTCCGTTGGCACGCCCGGCCGCCCCCGAAGGTTCCGGTTCCCGGCCGGAACCACCCACCGGGGCGATGCCGCCGGAACGCCTGACCTACGGGCTCGACCGCCCGGCCGAGCCCGGCCCGGTGCGGCGGACCATATGGCGCGCCGGGCCCTCCGTACGGTCCACCAGCGTGCCACCCCGCCCGGCGCGGGCGCACCGCCCGTGCACCCGAACGGCCCCCTGGCGAACGGGGGTGGCTGATATGACCGGACCTTTCCGCAGGAAGAGCGGCGCCCGACCCTGCGCAGGCGCGCACCACCCGGCGTGCACCACCTGCACACGCGCCCCTCCCGCACGCCCCAGGTGCCGCCGGGCACGGCACCGGGTGCCCCGCGAGCACGGCGCCGGGTGCCCGTCGGGCACCCCCCGGGCCTCCGGCACAATGGCGGCATGCGAGCAGTGGTGCAGCGAGTGACCGAGGCCAGGGTGACCGTGGCCGGAGAGACCGTCGGCGCGATCGAGGGGCCCGGGCTCTGCGTCCTGGTCGGCGTCACCCACGAGGACACCCCGGCCAAGGCGGCCCAGCTGGCCCGCAAGCTGTGGACGCTGCGGCTGCTGCCCGCCGACGACGAGGGCGTCGAGCAGTCCTGCTCCGACCTCGGGGCCCCGCTGCTGGTGATCAGCCAGTTCACCCTCTACGGCGACGCCCGCAAGGGCCGCCGCCCGACCTGGAACGCCGCCGCCCCCGGCCCGGTCGCCGAGCCCCTGGTGGACGAGGTGGTCGCCCGACTGCGCGAGCTCGGCGCCAAGGTGGAGACGGGCCGGTTCGGCGCCGACATGCAGGTGGCGCTGGTGAACGACGGCCCGTTCACCGTCCTCGTGGAGGTCTGACCGCGGCCGGGCGCACGGGCTACTGCGGGACGATCACGTCCTGGGTGCCCGGCACCGTCCCGGCCAGCAGTACCGCGTCCACCGGGACGTTCCGCTTGACGATCGCCAGCGCGATCGGCCCCAGCTCGTGGTGGCGGGCCGAGGAGGTGACGAAGCCGAGCGGGCGCCCGTCCGGCTCGGTCGCCAGCCGCACCTGCGTCCCGTGCGGGGGCAGCGTCTCCTCGGTGCCGTCCAGGTGCAGGAAGACCAGCCGGCGCGGCGGCCGGCCCAGGTTGTGCACCCGGGCGACGGTCTCCTGTCCCCGGTAGCAGCCCTTCTGCAGGTGGACGGCGGTGCGCAGCCAGTCCACCTCGTGCGGGATGGTCCGGTGGTCGGTCTCGAAGCCCAGCCGCGGCCGGTGGCCCTCGATCCGCAGCGCCTCGTACGCCCAGACCCCCGCCGCCGGGCCGTACCCGGCGGCCAGCTCCGCCAGCTCGGCGCGCGGCACGAACAGGTCGCGCCCGTACGGGAGTTCGCGCACCGCAGCGGCACCCTCGACGGCGGCGGTGGAGCCCGCCGGCAGGTGCACCACGGCGTACTCGGCGGTCGCGTCGGCGACCTCCACCCGGTAGAAGAACTTCATGCTCTCCAGGTAGCCCAGCAGCGCCTCCTGGGTGCCCGGCTCGACGTGCGCCCAGGTGGTGGTGCCGTCGTCGACCAGGTAGAGCGCGTGCTCGACGTGCCCGTTCGGGGAGAGCACCAGCGCCTCGGTGGCCTCCTGCGGCGCCAGCGCGCTGACGTGCTGGGTGAGCAGCAGGTGCAGCCAGGCCAGGCGGTCCTGGCCGGTGACGGTGAGCACGCCGCGGTGCGAGAGGTCCACGAAGCCCGTGCCCTGCGCGAGGTTGCGTTGCTCGCGGAAGATGTCGCCGTAGTGGGCGGCGACGCCCTCGTCGGCGCCTTCGGCGGGGACGGCTCCGGGCAGGCTCAGCAGCGGGCTCTTCATACCGGCCAGCTTACGACCGGCCGTCCGCGAGCTTGGCGGTGCAGTCGGCGCAGCGGCCGAAGATGGCGAAGTGCTTGAGGTCGGTGTCGAAGCCGTGCTGTTCGCGCAGGCTGCTGATCAGCGGCTCGGCGATCTCGGTGCCGGTCTCGGAGACCTTGTCGCAGTCCCGGCAGACCAGGTGCAGGTGGTGGTGGCGGCCGGCCAGGTGGTAGGTCGGGGCGCCGTGGCCGAGGTGGGCGTGCGAGACCAGGCCGAGTTCCTCCAGCAGCTCCAGGGTCCGGTAGACGGTGGAGATGTTGACCCCGCTCGCGGTCTGCCGGACGTGGCAGAGGATGTCGTCGGGGGTGGCGTGGTCGAGGCGGTCGACGGCTTCGAGTACGAGCTGCCGCTGCGGGGTCAGCCGGTAGCCGCGTTCACGCAGGTCGGCCTTCCAGTCGCCGGAGAGCTGCCAGTCGGTGGTGCCGGTGTCCGCCACGGTGCTGTCCCTGCCAAGGTCGGGGGTCCTGAGGCAAGTGTAGGGACCGGCCGGCGGCCGGTCCCTACCTCACGCGAAAGCCGTACCGCTCAGCGGAGCGCCGGGCTCACTTGAAGAACGCGATGCCGTCGTCCGGCAGGTCGTTGATGTCCTTGATCAGCTGGGCCGGGCTGAGCACCTTCTTCAGCTGGGCCGACATGTACGGGCGCAGCGGCACGTTCGGGGCGGCCTTCTCGCCGACCCAGAGCAGCTCCTCGTTGACGAAGCCGTACAGCCGCTTGCCGCCCGAGTACTCCGGCGAGCCCTCGATCCGGGCGACCGCGTCCGTGGAGACGTCGATCTGCGGCTTGCCGTCGGCCAGCTCGCCGTACCAGATCTCCACGGTGCCGTCGTCGCGGACCGACGAGATCTCGATCCCGCGGACGCCGCTGGTGCCGTCGTGGTTGCTGGTGATGCGCCAGAACGCGTGCTCGTTCTCCAGCGGGCGGACCTTCTCGCCCTCGTTGTCCAGCACCCAGGTGCGGGAGCGGAACTCCAGGAAGGGCCGGCCGTCGTGCCGGATCACGATCTCCTGGCCGAAGTTGCACTTCTCGGTGCCAGGGCCCTCTTCATCTGGCAACGGGGCGTAGACGCCCGCGCCCTCCCAGGTGCCGAGGAGGAAGGCGAGCGGGACGACGTCCTTGTGGAGGTCGGAGGGGATCTCGATCATGTTCCTGGTCGCTGTCGTCGTCGGTGTGGGCTGCCTCAACCGTACGGCAGGATCAGCGCTGGCCCTGGTAGAGCTTCATCACCGAGAAGATGGCGAACCAGGTGATCAGCACGGCCATGAGGGCCAGCAGACCGTCGAAGAAGATTTCCAGACCGGACACGGGTGGCTCCCAGGCGGCGACAGTGTGGTGGATTTTGCTGCCGCTCACTCTATCCGCCGGTCATCGGCCGGTCGCGGTGAGCCCCACCACGTCATCGTTCGCGCCGATTTTCCTCCGCCGTCCAAGGTTTCCCCAAGGGATCCCGGGATGACGGCGAGCGGGGGCCGCGAGCCCTCTAAGGTGGCGCCATGTCGAAGAAACTCGTCATCAAGGTCACCGCCGGGGCCGACGCGCCGGAGCGGTGTTCGCAGGCGTTCACCGTCGCGGCGGTGGCCGTCGCCAGCGGGATCGAGGTCTCGCTCTGGCTGACCGGGGAGTCCTCCTGGTTCGCCCTGCCGGGGCGGGCGGCGGAGTTCGAACTGCCGCACGCGGCACCGCTTCCGGACCTGCTGGAGGCGATCCTCGCGAGCGGCTCGGTGACGCTGTGCACCCAGTGTGCGGCCCGCCGGGGGATCGTGCAGCAGGACACCGTCGAGGGCGTCCGGATCGCGGGCGCGCAGGTCTTCGTCAGCGAGATCATGGCGGACAACGTCCAGGCACTCGTCTACTGACGGCTACGGGTGCTCCTCGTGGTCGGGGCGGTCCCGGTCGTGGCCGGGCTCGTCCCACTTCGGGTCGTCCCAGCGGGGGTCGTTCCACCAGTCGTCGTCCGGGTCCCGCTTGTTGGCGAACACGGCGGCGGCCGGCGGGATCACCATCGCGACCACGCACATGCCGATCGCGGCGGGCACGGAGAAGAACCTCACCACGCCCCAGGCCAGCACGAACAGGCCCAGGCAGACGCCCATCAGGGCGAAGTAGTAGTGCCGCCGCCGCCTTGTCTGCACGTCTCCACGGTACGACCGAGGGCCCTGCCGCGGCAGGGCCCTCGGTGTAACTCCGCCCGTGGATCAGGCGGATCGGGTACCGGTCAGACCGCGATCGCGACCTCGACGGCGGTGCCCTGGGAGGCCACCACCTGACGGTCCACGGTCTGGCCCGGCACCAGCGCGCGCAGGGTCCACTTGCCCGGGCGGGCGAAGAACCGGAACTGGCCGGTCGCCGAGGTGGGCACCTCGGCCGTGAACTCGCCCCCCTCGTCGAGCAGCCGGACGTAGCCGTTGACCGGCTCACCGTCGCGGGTCACCGAACCCTGGATGATCGTCTCGTTCGCCACGTCAACTCCTGCCAGGTCCGGGCCGCCGGCCTTCGCACCGCACATGTCTTGTCTTCCCTTCTGACGACGGTCGAGCCGCGGGCTCAGTTGCTGCCGAGCTCGATCGGCACGCCGACGAGGCTGCCGTACTCGGTCCACGAACCGTCGTAGTTCTTGACGTTCTCCTGGCCGAGCAGCTCGTGCAGGACGAACCAGGTGAGCGCGGAGCGCTCGCCGATGCGGCAGTAGGCGATGGTGTCCTTCGCCAGGTCGATGCCCTCGGCCTCGTACAGCGCCTTGAGCTCGTCATCGCTCTTGAAGGTGCCGTCGTCGTTGGCGTTCTTGGCCCACGGGATGTTGCGGGCGCTCGGCACGTGGCCGGGGCGCTGCGACTGCTCCTGCGGGAGGTGCGCCGGGGCGAGCAGCTTGCCGGAGAACTCGTCGGGCGAACGGACGTCGACCAGGTTGAGCTGGCCGATGGCCGCGAGCACGTCGTCGCGGAAGGCGCGGATCGAGGAGTCGACGGCCTGCGCCCGGTACTCGGTGGCCTCGCGGGCCGGCACCTCGGCGACCAGGTCGCGGGAGTCCAGCTCCCACTTCTTGCGGCCGCCGTCCAGCAGGCGGACGTCACCGTGGCCGTACAGCTTGAAGTACCAGTAGGCGTACGAGGCGAACCAGTTGTTGTTGCCGCCGTAGAGCACGACGGTGTCGTCGTTGGCGATGCCCTTGGCGCTGAGCAGCGCGTCGAAGCCGGCCTGGTCGATGAAGTCGCGGCGGACCGGGTCCTGGAGGTCCTGCTTCCAGTCGATCCGGACGGCGTTGCGGATGTGGTTCTTGTCGTACGCGGAGGTGTCCTCGTCGACCTCGACGATGACGACCTTCGGGTCGTCCAGGTGGGCCTGGACCCAGTCGGCGTCGACCAGGACGTCGCTGCGGCTCATGGTGGTGTTCTCCATCCGAGGGCGGTGTGCGGAAGGTTCTGCTCGGGAGGTGCTGCTGGGTGCCCGGGCGACTGCGGTCCGAATTCCTGTCCGAATACTGGGACGGGGGTGGCGGTCCGGGCCGACGGGCGAGGAGTTGCGGGGTGCGGCGGCGACGGCCGGCCGGGGCAGCCGGGCAAGGTCACCGGGAAAATCGGCGGCGGGCTTCAACTGCCCAGCAAAAACGCCGAGTTAGCGCATTCGACACAGACAGGCGGCCACGCGGCACAGGTCGACCGCCCGCCGCTTCGTGAGATCCGTCTGTCGCTTCATGTCGACGATGCTAGGGACACCGGAGGCCCGCTGTCATCAGCGTACCGAATGTCGAGACCGAATAGCCCGAATGCCGAGATTTGACCCTTCCATGGCCTGCGGGGCAGCCGTCCCGTCCCGGACCGGCAGCCCCGGGCGGCCCACAACAGGCGGAAACGACACCGCTCCGCGATCCGCGCCGGACGGCGCGTCTCGCGGAGCGGAACGCGGGAGACGGAAGAAACGGAAGGAACGGAGGGAGGGGACGGCACGGGAGCGGAAGTGACCGCCCGGTCAGCCCAGCAGCTTGACGCCCTTGCCCTCGAAGGTCAGCTGCAGGCCCTCCGGCTGCGGCGTCGCCCCGTCCTTGTCGGCCAGCTTCAGCCCGGCCGGGAGCGAGTCGAGGGTGAAGCTCATCGGCTTCAGCCGCTGGTCGGTGACCCCGGCGAACATCCCGGCGAGCGCGCTGAGCTGGAAGCCGTCCGCGGTGACGGTGCTCCCGCTGCTGTGCACCGAACCCTCACCGACCTCGATCGGCCCCAGCGCGGCCTTGATCCTGCCCGGCCCGCCGTACGACAGGGCCAGCCGGGTGTTGCCGCCCACCGGCAGCTTGCCCGCCCCCGACACCAGCTGGGAGGCCGGCGGCAGCAGCTGCGCGAGGTCCGCGTACGAGATCAGGCCGCTGCCGGTGCCGCTGTCCACCGTGGCGCTCCTCAGGCTGTCGCTCACCGTGACGCCGGACAGCCGGGCCTTGAAGGAGCGCAGCGCCACCTGGCGGCCGCCGTCGCCGACGGTCAGGCCGTCGGAGGAGATCCGGACGTCGTCCAGCTTCATCGACAGCGCCTGGGTGAGGAACGGGAAGCCCTCGATCGAGATGTCCGGCCGCTGGCTCATCCGGCCGCTGCTCACCATCCGGTCGGCGGCCTGGTCCTCGGCCACCCCGACCGCGATCCGGTCGGCGCCGACCAGCAGGCCGGAGAGCACCACCAGGCCGATCGTCGCCTTCAGCCATCCGCGCATCGCACTCCCCGTCGTCGCCGGTCGCCGTCGTCGTCCGCTGTCCTCGTCCGGTGTTCCTCGCCCGGCGTTCCCCGCCCGGCGTTCCGTGGCGGCCCCGGCCGAGGCCGTTCCCGCCCGACCGTACGACGTCCCGCCCCGGAACATGGTTCCGGAGCGGGACTCGCCGGTCGTCTCCCGGGCCTCAGCCGGCCAGCAGGTCCGTGGCGATCCAGATCAGCGGCGAGGCCACCGCCAGCGGCAGCGCCACGCCCGCCGTCATGTGCACGAACCGGGACGGGAAGTCGTACGCCGCGACCCGTCGGCCGACCAGCGCACCCAGCCCCGCCAGCACCCCCAGCGCCGGCGGCGCGCCCACCAGCAGACCCAGCAGCACCGCCGCCGCCAGGCCCAGCACCGGGCCCAGCAGCTTCGGGCCGGGCAGCGGCGCCGCGGCCAGCACGGTGGCCAGCGCGACCGCGCCCACCCCGGCCGGCACCCAGTCGGCCACCAGCAGCGAGGTGCACAGCGCCGTCACCACCGTGGCCGAGCCGAGCACCGTCAGCGCGTAGAACCGCTCCTTCGGGTCCGAGGGGCGGAACGTCTGCAGCACCAGGACCAGCAGGAAGAACCCGCCCAGCGTGCCGACCACCGCCGCCACACTGCCCTCGGAGTCCGCCAGCAGCACCGCCGCGTCCGCGGTCAGCCCGGCCAGCGCGGCGAGCGCGATGCCCTGGCGGGCCGGCCACATGCCGTTCAGCCGGAACCAGCCGGCCGCCGTCAGCACCTGGAGCAGCGCCACCACCAGTGCCAGCGCCACCTGCCCGAGCGCGGCGCCGCCGGCCAGCAGGGCCGCCACGCCGGCGGTGATCAGCGCGGGCTGAAGGCCCGGGTCGATGATCGGCGAACCGGTCCGGCCGCGCGGGCCGGCGGGCGGCGCGGCCGGCGCGGGCTGCGCCGGGACGGCCGCGTACGGCGGCACGGCCGGGGCGCCCGCCGGGCCGCCGGGGGCGACCGGGCGCTTGAGCGTCATGGTCGGCGAGTCGAGGGCGGGCGCTCCCTGCTGCGGGGGCGCCGTCGGCGGGGTCACCATCGGCGGGGCGGCGTGCTGCGGGCCCGGCGCCGGAGCGGCGTGCCGGGCCTGCGACGGTGCGGCGTGCCGGGCCTGCGGCGGCGGGGCGGGCGTCCAGGCCGGCGGGGCGGTCGGCATCGCGCCGGACACGACCACCGGCGGCAGCAGCGTCGTCGCGGCCGCGTCCTCCATCGGGGGGACGGGCGGCAGCAGCATGGTCGCCGTGGCGTCGTCCATCGCGGGGACGGGCGGCAGCAGCGTGGTCGCCGCGTCGTCCATCGGCGGCTGCCCGTACCCCGGGTAGCCGTACGGCGGCTGCTGCCCCGGCTGCGGCGCCTGGGCCTGCGGGTACGGCGGCTGCGGGTACGGGGGGTGGGGCTGCTGCTGCGGATGCCGGTAGGGCGGCTGGGGCGGCGGGGGCTGCTGCGGCCACTCGCCGTAGCCGCCCTGGTTCGCGTCGTTCATGTCCGTCACGCCGCTCAGCCTCCCGCGAACGGCGGCAGCACCTCGACCGTGCCACCCTCGGTGAGGGCCACGGTCGTGTGGTCCCGGCCGCCGACCTGGGAGCCGTCGACCAGGTAGGAGCAGTGCCCGAGCAACTGGACGAGCTTCGGCCGGTCCGCGTGCCGCCGCCTGGCCTGCGCCAGCGCCTCCGCCAGGGTCACCGCCTCGTACGGCTCCTCGGCCAGCCCGGCCTCGGACTTCGCGGCCGCCCAGTAGCGGATCGTCCCGCGCGCCCGGGCGCCGCTCGCGGGCTCCGTGGTCGCACCCATCGGGCCACCCCTTCTCGTCGTCCTCGCCCGGCCCCGGTGCCCCGGTCCGGCTCGCCACCGGGCCGCCCGACCACCCGAAAGATGGACTCGTACGGCGCCGCCGATGTGCGTCCCATGATGGCGTGTCCGCCGCCACGAGGGGCAATCGCCCTGGCCGAGGGGGCCCGGAGGGCGGCTCGAAGCTGTGTCCAGGCTCACCCGGCGCGCGCCCGGATTGGGCGAACCGCCGGATTCGAGCCCTCCCGGCGCGCAGGGCCGTCGGCTATTCTCGACGTCCAAGAGGGATCCGGGCAGAGTCGCCCCCGGGTCCTTTTGTGCTTTCAGGACGCCAGTACGGACATTCTTGCGATTCGTCGGCCCACCCCCGGCGCGTCGCGGGAACCGCCCCGCCCCACGCGGCACGACGACGTGCCCCGACCGGCCGGGGTGTCCACCCGGCACCCGGGCCGCCGCCCGGGACCGGAACGAACCGGAGGATTCGCGGGATGAACAGGGCAGAAACGGTGCGCCAGGGGTTGCGGGACCCTCGGCGCGTGCGCCGTCGCGTCCTGCTCGCCGGCCGGTCCTCCGGCGCTCCTCGGGCGTCCGTCCTCCTCCCCCCGACCTCAGCACGTGCGCCATCCGGCTGTGGCGGCAGCCGTAACGCGACCGCGACGACCCGGAAAGGGGACTACCGGGTATGAGTTCTCTCCTCCTCCTCACCAACGCTCTGCAACCCTCCGCGGAGGTGCTGCCGGCCCTCGGCCTGCTGCTGCACAACGTCCGGGTGGCCCCCGCCGAGGGATCCGCCCTGGTGGACACCCCCAGTGCGGACGTCATCCTGGTCGACGGCCGGCGCGACCTGCCGCAGATCCGCAGCCTCTGCCAGCTGCTGCGCTCCACCGGCATCGGCTGCCCGCTGATCCTGGTGGTGACCGAGGGCGGCCTCGCCGCCGTCACCGCCGAGTGGGGCATCGACGACGTCCTGCTGGACACGGCCGGCCCGGCCGAGGTCGAGGCCCGGCTGCGGCTCGCACTCGGCCGGCTCCACATCAGCACCGACGACAGCCCGATGGAGATCCGCAACGGCGACCTCTCGGTCGACGAGGCCACCTACTCCGCCAAGCTCAAGGGCCGGGCGCTCGACCTCACCTTCAAGGAGTTCGAGCTGATCAAGTACCTCGCCCAGCACCCCGGCCGGGTCTTCACCCGGGCCCAGCTGCTGCAGGAGGTCTGGGGCTACGACTACTTCGGCGGTACCCGGACGGTCGACGTGCACGTCCGGCGGCTGCGCGCCAAGCTCGGCGTCGAGCACGAGCAGCTGATCGGCACCGTGCGCAACGTCGGCTACCGCTTCGTCGTCCCGGAGAAGCCGGAGAAGGGCGAGCGCCCGGAGCTCGCCCAGCGCCCCTCGGCGCCGCTGGAGGCCTGACCGACGGCCGGGCGGGCCGCCCCGCCCGGCTTGTCCGGTTCGCTCCGCGACACCTGCCGAGCACCGGCGGAAAAGCCCCAGGTCCCACTGCCGACGCGCACGCCACACGCGTAGACTCCCCCCGTGGCCAAAGTGACGCGCGACGATGTAGCCCGGCTGGCTGGTACCTCGACCGCGGTCGTCAGCTACGTCATCAACAACGGGCCGCGCCCGGTCGCGCCCGCGACCCGGGAGAAGGTCCTCGCCGCGATCGATCAGCTCGGCTACCGGCCGAACAGCGTCGCCCAGGCGATGGCCTCCCGCCGGACCAACCTGATCGGCATGGTCGTCCCGGACGCCCGCCAGCCCTTCTTCGCCGAGATGGCGCACGCCGTGGAACGGGCCGCCTCCGAGCGCGGCAAGCTCGTGCTGATCGGCAACTCCGACTACGTGGACGACCGCGAGGTGCACTACGTCCGGGCCTTCCTCGGCATGCGCGTCTCCGGCCTGATCCTGGTCAGCCAGGGCCCCTCGCAGCGCGCCGCCGAGGAGTTCGCCGCGATGGAGGGCGCCAAGGTCGTGCTGCTGCACCGCCGCCCCGAGGCGATCGACGACGTCGCGGTGGTCACCGACGACGTGGGCGGCGCCGAGGCCGTCGTCCGCCACCTGCTGGAGGTGCACGGGCACCCGTACGTGGCGTGCTTCGGCGGCCCGGTCGAGTCCCCCGCCCCCGGCGACCCGGTCATCGACCACGTCGAGGGCTGGCAGCGCGCCATGGACGCGCACGGCCTGCCCACCGAGCCCCACCTGATCGACGCGCCCTTCCACCGCTACGGCGCGTACGAGGTCGCGCTCGGGGTGCTGCGCTCGCCGGACCGGCCGCGGGCGATCTTCTGCTCCACCGACGACCAGGCGATCGGCGTGCTGCGGGCCGCCCGCGAGGTCGGGCTGAAGGTCCCGGAGGACCTCGCGGTGGCCGGCTTCGACGACGTCCCCGAGGCCGCGCTCGCCGACCCGCCGCTGACCACCGTCGCCTCCGACCGCGACGCGATGGCCCGGGCCGCCGTGGACCTGGTGCTCGACGACTCGCTGATGGTGCCCGGATCGGACACCGAGCGGGTCCGCAAGTTCCCGTCCCGTCTGGTGATCCGCCGCTCCTGCGGCTGCGGCGGCGCCGCGCCGGGCCCGGCCGGGGAAGCGGAGTAGCGCACTCCGCTCCACCCGCCGCCGTACACCGCCTGACCAGGCTTTATGAGAACCCAACGGGCTTCTCGGACCCTTCTGAGCCGGTTCTCATGCCATCCTCATCCACCAGGCGGAATTTGGTCGGCATGAGCGAACAGCAGCAGCACCACGACGAGCAGTACGGCCCGTACGAGCCCCGCGTGGTCGAGGGCACCGTCCTCGGCAGCAGCGCCGCCACGACCGCCTACGGGTACCGCGAGGACCACTCGGCCGGCGGCTTCGACTCCCCGCCCCCGCCCATGCCCCCCGAGCCGCCCACCGCCGGCCAGCCCGGCGGCCACGGCGGCCACGGCAAGCGCGCCCGGCGCGGTCTGCTGCGCGGGCGGCTCGCCCTGGTCACCGCCGTCGCCGCGGTCGCCGCCGTCATCGGCGGCGTCACCGGCGGGTTCGTCGCCGCCGAGCAGCACGGCTCCGCCACCCGCACCAGCACCGTCGCCAGCCCCGTCTCCGCCCGCTCCGACGGCGGCGCCGACGTGCCGGCCATCGCCGCCGCCGTCTCGCCGAGCGTCGTCCAGATCACCGTCAAGAACGGCAACGGCACCGCCACCGGCACCGGCGTCATCCTCAACACCAACGGGCAGATCCTCACCAACTACCACGTGATCGACACCGCCGCCGACGGCGGCCAGATCACCGTCACCTTCAAGGACGGCTCCACCGCCCCCGCCACCGTCACCGGCACCGACAAGTCCCTCGACGTCGCCGTGATCACCGCCGGTGGCGGCAAGAACCTCACCCCCGCCACCCTCGGCGACTCCTCCGCCGTGGCCGTCGGCGACCCCGTCGTCGCCATCGGCAACCCCGACGGCCTCACCGGCACCGTCACCTCCGGCATCATCAGCGCCGAGAACCGCGACGTCACCGTCCAGCTCGACGAGGGCACCACCAGCAGCAACGGCGGCTTCGGCTTCCCCAGCCTGCCCGGCCTGCCCAACCTGCCCGGCACGCGCGGCAACCTCCCGCAGCAGAACAGCGGCAGCACCACCACCTACAAGGCCTTCCAGACCGACGCCGCCCTCAACCCCGGCAACTCCGGCGGCCCGCTCATCAACGCCAACGGCCAGGTCATCGGCATCAACTCGGCGATGTACGCCCCCAGCGGCGCCAGCTCCACCGCCGGCGGCGGCGGCAGCAGCGCCGGCAGCGTCGGCCTCGGCTTCGCCATCCCGATCAACGACATCAAGCAGGTTCTGCCGAAACTGGAGGCCGGCCAGAACCTGTAAGACGGACAATTACCCCCGGTACTCCCAGCAGGCCCTCCACCCGACGAGAAAGGGCAGCAGCCCATGACCCCGTCCGCCGACGACCGCACCCCCGCCGAGGCCGGCCACCCCTCCGCCCGGCTCCTCGTGGTCGACGACGAACCCGCCCTCCGGGACGCCCTGGAGAGCAGCCTCGCCTTCGAGGGCTACGAGGTCGCCACCGCCACCGACGGCTACGAGGCCCTGGAATCCGTCGAACGCGACCGGCCCGACCTCGTCCTGCTGGACATCATGATGCCCCGGATGGACGGCCTCACCGCCGTCCGCCGGATGCGCTCCCGCGGCGACACCGTCCCCGTCCTGATGCTCACCGCCCGCGACGCCGTCGGCGACCGCGTCACCGGCCTGGACGTCGGCGCCGACGACTACCTCGCCAAGCCCTTCGAACTCGACGAACTGCTCGCCCGCGTCCGCGCCCTGCTGCGCCGCAACGCCCTCGCCACCGAGGCCGCCGCCCGCGCCGCCGCCGAGGACGAGAGCGAGGTGCTGGCCTTCGGCGACCTGCGGATGAACACCGCCACCCGCGAGGTCACCCGCGCCGGCAAGCCCGTCGAACTCACCCGCACCGAGTTCATGCTGCTGGAGATGTTCCTCGCCCACCCCCGCCAGGTCCTCACCCGCGAACAGATCCTCAAGGCCGTCTGGGGCTTCGACTTCGAACCCTCCTCCAACTCCCTGGACGTCTACGTGATGTACCTGCGCCGCAAGACCGAGCAGGGCGGCATGCCCCGCCTCATCCAGACCGTACGCGGCGTCGGCTACGCCCTGCGCCCGGCCGCCGGCGCCACCACGTGACCTCCCCCACGCCCTACCCGCCCCCGCCACTGGCTCCACCCGGCGTCCCCCGCCGCCGGCGCCTCACCCACTGGCTCCGCTCCCGCTCCCTCCGCAGCCGCCTCACCTTCCTGAGCGCGGCCGCGGTCGCGGTGGCCATCGCCCTGTCGGCGCTGGCCTGCTGGTTCATCGTGGAACAGCGGATGTACGGGCTGATCCGCAGCGACCTCCAGAACATCCGGGTCCAGCTCCCCCCGATCAACATCAGCGACTGCGCGGCGACCCCCCAGTCCGCCCTCCGGAACCTCCAGAGCAACGTCCGGCAGCCCCCGGTCGGAGCCTCCGTCCCCCGGGACACCCAGTACGTCCTGCTCGGCCCGACCCGGCCCCCGCTGGTCTGCCTGCCGATGAGCGCCAGCAAGGCGATCCTGGTCCAGACGGACGACAGCAAGGTCCTGAACCTCAAGCCCGGCCAGTCGATCATCCGGGACGGCCACTACACCAACGGCAAGCCCGCCATGGTCCTGGTGACCAGCGCCCCCTCGGAAGTCCTCGGCTATCCGACCGCACTGGTGCTGGTCGCCACCTCCACACAGGCCGCCGGGGAGTCCCTCCGGCAACTCGCCTTCATCCTCGGCGGCGTCGCCCTCGGCGGGATCATCCTCGCCGCCATCGCCGGCCGCGTGGTCGCCCGGTCCGCGCTCAAGCCCGTCGACCAACTCACCGACGCCGTCGAGCACATCGCCCGCACCGAGGAGGTCGGCACCACCATCCCCGTCCAGGGGGACGACGAGATCGCCCGGCTCTCCACCTCCTTCAACTCGATGAGCACCGCCCTCGCCAACTCCCGCGAGCGGCAGACCCGTCTGATCGCCGACGCCGGGCACGAGCTGCGCACCCCGCTCACCTCGCTGCGCACCAACGTCGACCTGCTGATCCGCAGCAACGACACGGGCCGCCCGCTGCCCGCCGCGACCAAGACCAAGCTGCTGGGCAACATGAAGGCGCAGATGCAGGAACTCACCGTCCTGATCGGGGACCTGCTCCAGCTGTCCCGCCCGGACTCCCCCAAGCCGGTCCACAACCCCACCGTGGTGGCCCTGCACGAGATCGCCGGGCGGGCGGTCGAGCGGGCGAAGCTGCGCGGCCCGGGGCTGGTCTTCGAGACCGCGACCGACCCCTGGTTCGTGCACGGCGACGCCCCCGGGCTCGAACGCGCGGTGATCAACCTGCTGGACAACGCGGTCAAGTACAGCCCGCCCGGCGGCACCATCGAAGTCCGGCTCCAGCAGGGCGTGCTGACCGTCCGCGACCACGGCCCCGGCATTCCGCCGGAGGAACTGCAGTACGTGTTCGACCGGTTCTGGCGTTCGCCGTCCTCGCGGCAGCTGCCCGGCTCCGGCCTGGGCCTGTCGATCGTCGCGCAGAGCGTCCGGGAGGCGGGCGGCGAGGTGTCGCTGGGCCCGGTCGGGGACGGCGGCCCGGGCGCGCTGGCGACCGTCCGGCTGCCCGGCGGCCCCACCCCCGAGTAGAGCGGGACGGGCGGACGACGCAGGACGGGCGGGGCGCCCCGACAGCGCCCCGCCCGCCCTCCACCGGCTCACGGTCAGTCGATGTCGACGCCCGGGCCGATGACCTTGATCCGGTCCTGCGCCGGGGCCTTCAGCGGCGAGGCCGCCGAGCTGTGGGCGCCCAGGTAGGCGGCGAAGACGTCCAGGTCGGAGGCGCCGACGAGCTTGTCGGTGCCGGCCGCGAAGGCCGGGAAGCCGTCGCCGCCGCCGGCCAGGAACTCGTTGGCCGCGACCCGGTACTTGGCGGCCTGGTCGATCGGGGCGCCGTTCAGCCGGATCGAGTCGACGACCACCCGGTCCGCGCCGGTCTTGCGCATGTCCAGGGTGTAGTGCAGGCCCGAGGACGCCTGGAGGATCTTCGGCGCGGCCTCGTTGGAGCCGCTGACCTGCTGCTGGAGCAGCTGCACCAGCTGGGCGCCGGTGAGCGTCTTGACCTGCATCATGTTGGTGAACGGCTGGACGGTGAACGCCTCGCCGTAGGTCACCACGCCGTCGCCCTCGGCGCCGGAGGCCTTGTAGACCAGGTCGGCGCGGATGCCGCCGGGGTTCATGAAGGCGATCTGCGCCCCGCCCTTGGCGGCCGGGGCGAGCCCCTCCACCTGCGCGTCGGCGATCAGGTCGCCGAGCGGCTTCTCCAGGTCACTGTTGCCGCGGCCGTTGATGTCCGAGGCGATGTAGCCGATCGGCCGGTTGGCGATCGGCGCGGCCAGCTTGGAGTAGTGGTCGACCAGCGCCGTCATGTCGGGCGCCTTCTCGACGGTGCGGCGCACCACGTGGTTCTCGGCCTTGACCGTCGGGCGGACGATCTCGCCGGTGGTCTTGTCCAGCTTCATGTCGATCTCGGTGTACAGCCGGCCGAAGGAGGCGGCGCTGGTGACCGAGCGCGGGACACCGTTGGGGTCGGGGATGGTGCAGGCGTACGCGTTGTGGGTGTGGCCGGTGACGATGGCGCCGATCGACGGGTCGAGCTTCCTGGAGATGTCGACGATCGGACCGGAGATGCCCTGGCCGGCCGGGCCGCAGTCGTAGTTGTAGACGCTGCTGGCCGGGTAGCCGCCCTCGTGGATCAGCGCGACGATCGAGTTGACGCCCTTGGCCTTGAGCTCGGCGGCGTACTTGTTGATCGTGGTGACCTCGTTGGCGAACTTCAGGCCCTTGACGCCCTCGGCGGTCACGATGTTCGGCGTGCCCTCCAGGGTGACGCCGATGAAGCCGACCTTCACGCCCTGGGACTTGGTCACCCAGTACGGGGCCAGCAGCGGCTTGCCGGTCTTCTCGTCGGTGACGTTGGCCGACAGGTAGTTGAAGTTGGCGCCCTTGAACGTGCGGCCGGGCTCGTAGCAGCCGTCGACCGGGTGGCAGCCGCCGTCCTGCATGCGCCGCAGCTCCTGCGCGCCCTCGTCGAACTCGTGGTTGCCGACCGAGGTGACGTCCAGGCCGAGCTTGTCCATCGCCTCGATGGTCGGCTCGTCGTGGAAGAGCGCCGAGGTGAGCGGGCTGGCGCCGATGATGTCGCCGGCCGCGACGGTGATCGAGTCGTCGGCCGGGATCCGCGCCTTGCGCAGCTCGGTGGCCAGGTACTCGATGCCACCGGCCGGGGTCGAGACCTCCTTGCCGGTGGCCGGGTCGATCTCCCGGATGGTGCCGGACGAACCGGCCGGGGGCTCCAGGTTGCCGTGGAAGTCGTTGATCGCCAGCAGCTGGAGGTTGACGGTCTTGTGACGCTTGGCGTTGGCGTCGGCGGCCTGCGCGGCCGTCGGCACGGCCACCGTGCCGAACAGACCTGCGGCGGCGACGACGGCGAGCGCCGCGCGTCGGGATCTGACGGTGAGCATGAGGGTCCCCTGCACCTTGGAGGAGCGCCCGCTGTGGACTTGACCGGGCGTCTGGGCGATGTGTTTCGCCTGTGAAGCCTAGAGTCAACGCGCGTAGCTGTCAGGACGTCGAACGTAACGAGAGGATTACCTCCTGACGAACCGTCGCCGTCCGACCAGGGCCGCTGCCCCCGTCCGGGCCCCCCGGCCCCGCCCGGCAGAACCGCCCGGATCCCCGACCGGCCGCTCAGACCCCCGGCTCGGCCGCCAACTGCCGCTCGGCCCGGTCCCGTTCGGCCACCGCGTCCTCGGTCATCGCACGGTCGGTGTACACCAGCGGCCGCTCGGCCTCGGTGATGATGTGCTTGACCACCTGGACGTTGCCGTTGACGTCCCAGACCGCGATGCCCGGCGACAGGGTGGGGATGATCTCCACCGCCCAGCGCGGCAGGCCCAGCACCCGGCCGGTGGCCCGCGCCTCCTCCGCCTTCTGCATGTAGATCGTCCGGGTGGAGGCCATCTTCAGGATCGCCGACGCCTCCTTGGCCGCCGCGCCGTCCACGACGTCCGACAGGTGGTGCACCACCGCGACGAAGGAGAGCCCGAGCCGGCGGCCGAACTTCAGCAGCCGCTGGAACAGCTGCGCCACGAAGGGGCTGTTGATGATGTGCCAGGCCTCCTCGACCAGGAAGATGCGCTTCTTCCGGTCCGGCCGGATCCAGGTGTGCTCCAGCCACACGCCGACGATCGCCATCAGGATCGGCATCGCGATCGAGTTCCGGTCGATGTGCGAGAGGTCGAAGACGATCAGCGGCGCGTCCAGGTCGATGCCGTCGGTGGTCGACCCGTCGAACATGCCGCGCAGGTCGCCGTCGACCAGCCGGTCCAGCACGAGCGCCACGTCCAGGCCCCAGGACTGCACCTCGTCCACCGCCACGCCCAGCGACTCCACCGAGGACAGCTCGGGGCTGCGCAGGGTGTCGATGATGTCGTCGAGCACCGGCTGACGGTCCTTCACCGTTGCCACCACATGGGCGTGCGCGGCCTTCAGCGCGAACCCGGCCCGTTCCTCCAGACCCCGCCCCATCGCCACCTCGACGATGGTGCGCAGCAGCGACAGCTGGCCGGTCTGGGTGATCGCCGGGTCCAGCGGGTTGAGCTTCACCCCGCCGTCCCGGGCAGCCATCGGGTCGAGCCGGATCGACTTTATGCCGAGCGCGTTGGCGATCAGGTTCCACTCGCCGACGCCGTCCTCGCCCTGCGCGTCGAGCACCACCACCTGCCGGTCGCGGAACCTCAACTGCCGCAGCACGTACGTCTTCTCCAGCGCCGACTTGCCGTTGCCGGACTCGCCGAGCACCAGCCAGTGCGGGGCCGGCAGCTGCTGCCCGTACAGCTGGAAGGGGTCGTAGACGTACCCCTTGCCGCTGTACACCTCACGGCCGATGATCACGCCCGAGTCACCCAGCCCCGGCGCTGCGGTGGGCAGGTAGACCGCCTGCGCCTGGCCGGTGGAGGTGCGCACCGGCAGCCGGGTGGTCTCCACCTTGCCGAACATCAGGCTGGTGAACGCCTCGGAGAGGTTGCCGAGCGCCATGTACGGCCTCCTGGTCTGGTCGACGGGCGGTGGTGGAGCGGTGCGGACCGGGTGTCAGCGGCGGATGCCGGTCGCGAACGGCAGGGTGTTGACGAAGGCCCGGTGGTGCTCGCGGTCGCACCACTCCAGCTTGAGGTAGCTCTTGCCGGCCGAGGCCCGGATGGTGCGCTTGTCCCGGGCCAGCGCGTCGGGATTGCGCGAGGACACCGTGATGTAGCCGACCAGGTTCACGCCGGCCGCGCCGGAGGCCAGGTCGTCGCCGCGCTGGTCCACCCGGCCGGTGTGGGCCAGGTCGCGCGGGTCGACCGTCCGGTTCATCTTGGCCGCGCGGCTGGCCTCCGCCTCGTCGTTGGTCTTCTCGGTCAGCATCCGCTCGATCGCGACGTCGGTGGGCTCCAGGTCCATCGTCACCGCGACCGTCCGGATCACGTCCGGGGTGTGCACCAGCAGCGGCGCCAGGAAGTTGACCCCCACCGGGGTCAGCGGCCACTCCTTGATCCACGCGGTGGCGTGGCACCACGGCTCCCGGGTCGCCGACTCGCGGGTCTTCGCCTCCAGGTACTGCGGGTTGGTCGCGTCCAGTTCGGCCGGCCAGGCGTTGCGCCGGGACATCGCCTGGATGTGGTCGATCGGGTGGTCCGGGTCGTACATCGAGTGCAGCAGCGAGGAGAGCCGGGCCTGGCCCAGCGGCTGGCGCACCCGGATGTCCGCCTCCGCCAGCCGGGCGCAGATGTCGGTGAGCTCGCGCGCCATCACGGCCGCCAGCCCCTCGTCGTCCCGGGCCCGCCGGCCGGTCGCCGTACGGCCCATCGCGTGCGCCTCGGCCGCCAGATCGCGGGTGTAGTGCATGCACGCCACCAGGTACGCCCGGTGCTGCTCCGAGGAGGTCGACACCATCGACTGCAACTGGTCGTACGAGTCCTGCAGCCAGCGCGGCGCGTCGTGGTCCCCGCGCCGCTCGACGTCCTTGGCGTGCGCGTCCGGGTCGGCCGGCAGCGTCCGGGCCAGGATCTGCAACCGGGTCACGAAGCCGTCCCCGTTGGCGACGTGCTTCAGCAGCGTGCCGAACCGGTCGACCAGCGCCTCCTGGTCCTCCGAGTCGCGCAGGCCGACACCCGGGCCCTCGATCTCGATCGCGGCCGTCACCGTCCGCCGCTCCAGGTGCATCAGCACCCCGACCTCGTCCGGCCCGAACGGCGCGGTCAGCCAGCGCAGCCGCCCCACCCCGGGGGGCGGGCCGACCTCCACCTCACGGCCGTCCATCCGGGTCCCGGCGTCCATCACGTCCGAGCGCCACACCGACCGGCCGCTCCGCACCGTCCGGCGGTAGGTGCGGTTGATCTCCGCCCACTTGTAGAACGTCCGCCTGCGGTACGGCACGTACACCGCCGCGATGGCCACCATGGGCAGGCCGATCAGGCCGCCGATCCGCAGCGGCAGGATCGGCATCAGCAGGCCCCAGAGCATGCCGAGGAACGCCCCGAAGATGATCAGGACGATCTCGCCGGACTCCCGGTTGCGGCCGATCGGCGCGTTCGGGCGGGCCTTGCCGATCAGGTAGGTGCGGCGCTGGTGCACGTACGGCTGGGCGTACTGGGCTCCGTACTGGCCGAGCGGTTCACTGCTCACTTACCCGTCACCCTCCCTTCGCTGAGTTGCTGTCCCGGATCGGAACCGAGGTCTGCGGCGGCCCGGCCTGCGGTGGTGGCGCCGGCGTCCGTCCGGCGTGCGCGGCGATGCCCGGCGCGACCGAACCGCCGCCCGCACCCCCGCCGCCGCCACCACCCGCACCGACCGGCCCGCGGTCACCGTGAGTGGTGATGCCCTGCTTCATCAGGTTCGCGGTGCCGTTGATCATCGCCGATCCGGCCGACACCGCGCTCGCCCGGGCATGGCGCATGTTCATGATCTCGTCGCCGAAGCCCGGCACGAAGCGGTACACCGCGGCACTCGCGAAGATCGACAGGAACAGGATCGCCAGCCCCGACAGCACCCGCGCGAAGTCGTCGCTGGCCCCGGCCCCCGACGCCACCGCGCCCGCCAGACCCAGGATGACCACGATGATCGGCTTCGCCAGGTCCACCGCCACCATCACCCCCGCCCACCGGCGCACGTGCTTCCACAGCTGCTTGTCCACCAACCCCGCGTACACCGCCGTACCCAGCAGCGCGCCCACGTACAGCATCGCCGCCCGGATCAGCAGCTCGATCCAGAGCACCGCCGCCGCCAGCACCGCCACCAGCGACACGATGATCAGGATCAGCGGGCCACCGCCCATGTCACCCTTCTCCAGGGTGTCGGCGAACGCGCCCAGGTACGACCCGGTGTCCGACTTCGTCCCCACCGCGATCCCCTTGGTCAGCCCGTCCGTCACGCTCACCACGGTGTAGAGGATCAGCGGCGTGAACGCGGACGCCACGACGGTCAGCCACAGGAAGCCGATCGCCTCCGTGAACGCCGTCGCCAACGGCGCCCCCCGCACCGCCCGCTTCGTCACCGCCAGCAGCCACAGCACCAGCGTGATCACCGTCGACACGGCGAACACCACCGCGTACTGCTGCAGGAACGACGCGTTGGTGAAGTCCACCTGCGTCGTCCCGTCGATCGCGCTCGACAGCTTCCGCACCACCCAAGCCGCCGCCTGGGCACACCCCTTGGCCAACGACCCCAACGGATCGGCCACACTCCCGATGGCCCCACCGCCCGGGAGCGCGCCGGAGCCGCCCGGAGCGCAGTAGACGTCGTTACCGGGCAGGGGAACACCCGGGCAACTCGTGTTGGTCGCCCCTGAGGTAGGGGTCGGCGACGGCTCGGCCATGGCGCGGTGGGCCGTCAGGACCACCGTAAGGACGCCGAACAGCGCCCCGCCGGCCAGGCGGCTCATGCCCCGCCCTACGAAACCGGGACAACCGTCAGCGGGCATAACGGAAGCCTCCGAACTGCTCGACGGCACCAGTGATCTCCTCGGCGGTTGCGGCCTGCTGGTCCGGCGGAACCGGCGCCGGACCGGCTGCTCGGCTGAAGTCGGCGAGTTTCCAGTCCGTCCCGGTCCACCGCAGGCTGAGTGTCAGGGTGAACCACTCCTCGGACACCGGCCTGGTGGAACGCTCGCCGGCCAGTCCGAACAACCCGGTGCACCAGACATCGACCTTGACGCTCTCCGCGGTGTAACTGCTGCTCTTGGTCCCGACCGGGACGGTCCGGCTGACGAACGCCATGCCCTTGGGCGGCTGTCCCTGGGCATCGACCCCGAACCTGGCCGCCGTCTCGGGAGAGAACCCCTGGTCCAGGCGGCTCTGCAGGGCCGAGACCGCGCCCGGGTCGGCGATGGTGGCGACGATGGTGTGGCGGCTGTCGGCGCGGAACATGTCGGCGGAGCCGATCGCCACCGCGTAGTTGGCGGCGGCGGACTGGGCGCCCTGGTCGGTGTGCGGGTAGCCGGATCCGATGCCGTTGGTGGTGGTGCCGACGGGCTGGTCGCCGCTGGGGGCGGGGCCGGCGCCGGCGGGCGCGGTGGGGGCGGCGTGGTCGGCGGAGCCGCCGGTGCCGCCGGGGTCGGGTTTGTCGCGGTTGGCGATGGCGATGGCCACAACGAGCAGCGTGACGACGACGAGGACGGTCAGCAGGGTGCGGAGCGGTCGGGCCTGACGCTGGGTCGGCTGGGAGGAGGGCTGTTCGCCGACCGGCAGCCGCGTACGGGTGTGCGGCTGGTCGTCGGACAACGGCACGGCGGCCCTCCTGGTGCGGGGAGCCGGGGGGCTCCGGGGGCCCTCCGCCGGGGGCGGGCGCGGACGGAGGGTGGGAACGGGGGGTGGACTGCTGGCGGGTGGGCTCGGGGCGGTCCGGACGGGGACCTGGCCCCGGGGCGGGCGGGCCTGGCTACTGCTGTCCGATCGTCAGATCGCCATGCCGTAGACAATGGTGAACAGAGTGCCGAGTGATCCAATGATGAACACGCCGGTCAGACCGGCGACGATCAGCCCCTTGCCCTGTTCGGCGCCGAAGCTGTCGCGCATCGCGGTCGCACCGATTCGCTGTTTGGCCGCCCCCCAGACGGCGATGCCGAGGCAGATGAGGATGGCGACGGCCATGATGACCTCGACCATCACCCTGGCCTCCGACCCGAGGGTCGCGAACGGGCCCCAGTCCGGGGCGATCCCGCCGATGATGGTGTCGATATTCGGCTTCTTTGGAGGGTCTTCGGCCAGGTGGCCGATCGCGTTCGTGTGCACGCTGCTCAGGTTCATTTCCATCTCACCGCCCGATCAGGCAAATTCAAGGGCCCTGACCCCGCCCGCGCGAAGGGTCGGTACCTATTCTTGGCCAGATCTGATGTCGACTTGGCTACTTCTCGCGGATTGGTCGTGAGGCACCGGGCACGTACGCGAGGATGTCCACCGTACGAAGGATAGCGCTCACTCTTTGTATCTCTGATGATTGCGGTGAGCAACGCCTTCCGGAACACTTCGACTGACGATTCGTCGGGATGGTGCTGATGGTACTCCGGAAGGCCGGTACGGCCGCCGCCGCTGCGGGAGTTGTGACGTTCGGGTTGCTGGGTTTGGTGACGGTGGGGACGTTCGCGGCGAGTGGGACGCCGCAGCAGTCGGCGAATCGCGCCGCACTCTCGCCGGGGACGGTCCCGGCGGCGTTCCAGGCGCCGATCCAGCAGTGGGGCGCGCTCTGCCCGGAGATCTCGCCGCCGATGCTCGCGGCACAGCTCTACCAGGAAAGCGGTTTCGATCCGAAGGCCCAATCGGGCGTCGGGGCACAGGGAATGGCGCAGTTCATGCCCGATACCTGGGCGGCGTACGGCACGGACGCCAATGGGGACGGCAAGAAGGACGTCTGGGACCCGCTGGACGCGATCGCCTCGGCGGCCACCTTCGACTGCGCGCTCGCGAAGGACGTCGCCAAGGTCCCGGGCGACCGGCAGGCCAACCTGCTGGCCGCCTACAACGCCGGCCCGTACGCGGTGACCAAGTACAACGGGGTGCCGCCGTACAAGGAGACCCAGGGCTATGTGAGGAACATCCAGGCGATGGCCCGCAGCTTCTCGGTGCCCACGGCGCCGGTGGAGGTGTCCGGGCAGTCGGCCGGGGCGATCTACTTCGCGCAGAGCAAGCTCGGGACGCCTTACCTGTGGGGCGGGGAGGGGCTGCCCTCGCAGAACGGGCGGTTCGACTGCTCGGGCCTGACCCAGGCGGCGTACGCCAGCGTGGGCATCACGCTGCCCCGGGTGGCGAACGACCAGTGGTACGCCGGGCCGCACCCGTCGCGCGATCAGCTGCGGCCGGGCGACCTGGTGTTCTGGGCGACGGACCTGAACGATCCGCGGAGCATCCACCACGTCGGGATCTACGTGGGCGGCGGCTACATGATCAACGCGCCGCACACCGGCGCGGTGATCCGCTACGACAAGATCGACACCAGGGAGTACATCGGCGCGACCCGGGTCACCTCGGACGGCGCCCAGGCGCTGCCGGCCCGCAACGCGGACGGCTCCGTGAGCGCCCCGAGCCGCCCGGGCTCGACGGCACCGACCGGCGCGACCGGCCCGACCGGCCCGACCGCGGCGACCACCCCCTCGGCCCCGGTGGCCCCGGCAGCCCTGCCGAGCCCCGGCAGCGCCGCCACCCGGCCCGCCGCCGGACCGCCCGCGGCCGCCGCGCCACCCGCCCCGACCGGCCCGGACCCCGCCGGGGCGGGGCGGCCGGCGGCGAAGAACTGAGCCGCCCGTGGCCCCGAGGTGTGAGTGCCCTGTGGACGCTGAGTCAAGTTTCCATAACCGCGCGTTTCCGTGGAACGCTGTGCCCCGGCGATGACGTTGGTCCCGATGGCCCACCGTCAGCTTCCCGCACGGGGAGGGCCCCGACCGGATCGAACAGCTGCAGCGGACCAGAAGGAGGTGCGGCGTGTCGACGCCGCTTGCCGACACGACCAACCCCGACCTCGGCCTGCTCTACGCCGTCAACGGACTGGCCAAGCGCTCCCCGCAGTGGCTGGACCACCTGGTCTCGTGGATCGGTGAGTACGGCATCCTGATCGGCCTGGCGATGCTGGGCCTGGTGGCCTGGCTGCAGGCGAGACGCCGCCCGGACGCGCCGGTGGCCGTCGCCGGGCTGCTCTGGGTGCCGCTCTCCGTCGCCATCGCCGAGCTGGCCAACCTGCCGATCGCCGCGATCGTGAACCGCCCGCGCCCGTTCGTCGACCACGGCGGGCTGCTGGTGCTGGTGGACGGCAAGGCCGGCACCCACTCCTTCGTCAGCGACCACTCGACCATGACGATGGGCGTGGCAGTGGCGCTGTTCCTGGTGAACCGGCGGCTCGGCTGGATCGCCGGCGGCCTGGCCCTGTTGCAGGGCTTCTGCCGGATGTTCATGGGCGTGCACTACCCGACCGACGTGATCGGCGGCTTCGCGCTCGCCGCCGCGGTGGTGCTGCTGCTGGCGCCGATCGCGATGGCGGTGCTCGTCCCGCTCTGCCACGCGCTGGGCCGGACCGCCCTCGCCCCGCTGATCCGGGCGCCGGAGCGCGCCGGCGGCGGCCCGCGCGGTCGGCGGCGCGGGCGCGAGCGCGGGGCGGTGCGCTCCGAGGAGCAGCCGCCGGAGTCCGATCTGGCGGCGTGAGCCGCCCGGCCCGGCTACCCCGGTCCGCCCCCGTTCCCGGCGAGGGCGAGGTGGTCGTCCCCCTCGCGCCGGACCAGGTCGCGCGAGCGGCGGGCCGGTGAGAACCAGCCGCAGCTGCAGGTCGCGAAGGCGAAGGAACCGCGCTCGCTGACCGCGACGCGGTGTTCGGGCATCCGGGCGGTGCCGGGGGAGGCCGGCAGCTCACTGTGCACGTGGTTCACCGTAACGCGCCGGGCGCCGGGCGCGCGATGCCGTCCACAAGACCTCTTCCGCGTAACCCTTCGCGGCTCAACTCGTTTGCCCGGAAAGAGCTCTGTTCACCTGGTGGTGTCGGCAGGGCAGTCGGGCCCGAGGGGGTTGTCGCGAGGATGAAGATGACCGACCAGCAGCGTGGCGGACGGCCGGGGCGCCGTCCGCGGCCGCATCTGCGTTCGGCGGCCGGGGCCGCCCTGCTCGCCGCCGCCCTGGCCGGCCTGTCCGCCGGCTGCGCGGCCGGCACCGGCGGCGGCTCCTCCGACCGGCAGTCCGGTCCCCCCGACCAGCTCGCCGCGGACCCGCTGACGGCGGTGCGCAACACCGCCGACATCACCGGCCGCACCGGCTCCGCGCACAGCGCCACCGAGCTGGTCACCGAGTCGTCCGAGAAGAAGGCCGTCTTCACCGGGACGGGCGGCTACGACTACGTGAAGCGGGTCGGCCGGCTGGAGGTCCAGGTGCCGCCGGGCGCGGCGACCACCGGGAAGATCGTCGAGGTGGTCCTGCCGGGCACCGTCTACCTGCAGAACAGCGGCGCCAAGGTGCCCGAGGGCAAGTGGGTCAAGCTGGACGTACGCCAGCTGCCGGACGGCAACCTGGTCAGCAGCGGCGCCACCGACCCGGCCTCGGCGGCGGGCGCCCTGCGCGGGGCGCAGAAGGCGGAGGCGGTCGGCACCGAGACCGTCGACGGGGTGGCGCTGCACCACTACCGCGGCACCCTGGACCTGGCCAAGGCGGCCGACGCGACCGGCGGCCGCGGCGGGGACGGCCTGCGGATGGGGGCCCAGACCTTCACCGTGAAGGAGGTCCCGTACGACGCCTGGCTGGACGACCAGGGCCGGCTGCACAAGGTGGTCGAGGTGTTCACCTTCGCCGGGGTGGCCGGTTCGAAGGAGGCCAAGGACCAGGTGAAGGTGACGTCGACCACCTCGGTGACGGACTTCGGCAAGCCGGTGGAGGCGGCCGAGCCGCCGGCCTCGGACATCTACGCGATGAAACCCTCGGAAAGCCCGAAGTAGGCCGCCGGGGCAGGGCTCCGGCGCCGGGGCGAACCGGGGCGCCGCCGGAGCGGGTGGCCGCCCGGGGAGCGGTGGTCACCCGTTTCGGCGGCGCCGAGATGGCCCGTCCGTGCCATGTGGACGGGCTCCGAAGTGCCTAGGCTGGACGTCGGGTGGCTGCCGCCCGGGCTGGCGAGGCACTGAAGGGGTGGTGCAGGTGGTGTCGTCCACGGGCGGCCGCAGCGGCGGCCACGACGACGCGGCCCTCGACGAGATCGATCTGGCCGGCGAGCTGATGATCGCCGCGACGGCCAGCACCGGCGACCGGCTGCCGACCGAGCGGATCGACGAGGTGCTGCTCGACCGGATCGAGTCGGGGCGGACCGACGGCGAGGCCTGGCGGCAGGCCGACGGTTAGGGCGTTCCCGGCCAGGGGGTGTTCCCGGCCGGGTGGTGTTGGCGACCGGATGGTGTTGGCGACCGGTGGCGTTCGCGGCCCGGGCCCGCTCGCCCGGCCCGGCCTCAGCTGCGCAGCAGCCGGCCGATCGCGGCCGTGGCCTCCGCGACCTTGGCGTCGAGTTCGGCGCCGCCCTCCTCGGCGGCGGCCGCGACGCAGTGCCGCAGGTGCTCCTCCAGCAGGGACAGCGCGAAGGACTGCAGCGCCTTGGTGCCGGCCGAGACCTGGGTGAGCACGTCGATGCAGTAGACGTCCTCGTCGACCATGCGCTGGAGGCCGCGGATCTGGCCCTCGATCCGGCGCAGCCGCTTGAGGTGGGCGTCCTTCTGCGCGCTGTAGCCGTGCGGGCCGTGCCCGGCCTGATGTCCTGTGGCGGCCGCGGGGGCGGCGGGTGCGTCGGCCTGCGCGTCGGTGCCGTGCCCGTGGTCCGGCTCGGTGCGCGCTTGCGTCGTGGTCATCGGCCCGCCTTCGTCTGGATGCCTGGTGGCTGCGTCGGCCACCAGTGTCCAACACCGGGGCCGTCCGTGGTGTTCCGACGGCCGACGCGGCATGTGCCGAAGGGTTCAGGGCGGGTTCCGGACGGTCTGCGAACGGTCTGCGAACGGGCCGCCGCGCAGTTCACCCGTCTGAGCGGCGCCCCCGTCTTCCGTACGTACCACGGGGACAATCCGGGCGAGGTTCCGTCAGACTGGGGGCTCACGTCCGCACCTGGGTGTGCGGTCCGGGTCAGCTGGTGCGGCAGCCGAACGGAAGAGGAGGTTCCGCCTCCACCATCACCACCCCGTTTGCACGATTGCGCTTGGTTGCACCTAGCATCGTTCAGTCCCTACCCCGCACATCGGAGATTTCCGTGCGTTTTAGCCTGACCCCGAAGGAGACGAGCTTCTACGACATGTTCTCTGCCGCCGCGGAGAACCTCGTCGTCGGTTCGAAGCTCCTGCTGGAACTGCTGGGATCAGACGTGTCGGCCCGCGCGGAGATCGTCGAGCGCATGCGCGCCGCCGAGCACGCCGGGGACGACACCACCCATGCCGTGTTCCACCAGCTGAACTCGTCCTTCATCACGCCCTTCGACCGCGAGGACATCTACAACCTCGCCTCGTCGCTGGACGACATCATGGACTTCATGGAGGAGGCCGTCGACCTGGTCGTCCTCTACGACATCCAGACGCTGCCGAAGGGGATCGAGCAGCAGATCGAGGTGCTGGCCCGGGCCGCCGAGCTCACCGCCGAGGCGATGCCGAACCTGCGCAGCATGTCGAACCTCACCGAGTACTGGATCGAGGTCAACCGGCTGGAGAACCAGGCCGACCAGATCCACCGCAAGCTGCTCGCCCACCTGTTCTCCGGCCAGTACGACGCCATCGAGGTGCTCAAGCTCAAGCAGGTCGTGGACGTTCTTGAGGAGGCGGCGGACGCGTTCGAGCACGTCGCCAACACGGTGGAGACCATCGCCGTCAAGGAGTCCTGACCCTCGTGGACATGGCAGCACTCATCGCCGTCGTCGGCGTTGCGTTCTTCTTCACCTACACCAACGGCTTCCACGACTCCGCGAACGCGATCGCCACCTCGGTCTCCACCCGTGCGCTGACCCCCCGGGCCGCACTGGCGATGGCCGCGGTGATGAACCTGGCCGGCGCCTTCCTCGGCAGCGGCGTGGCGCACACCGTCTCCCAGGGGATCATCGAGACCCCCACCGGCGACCGGGGCATGGTGATCCTGTTCGCCGCACTGGTCGGGGCGATCGCCTGGAACCTGGTCACCTGGTACTTCGGCCTGCCGTCCTCCTCCTCGCACGCGCTGTTCGGCGGCATGGTGGGCGCGGCCATGGCCGGCGGCATCGACGTGATCTGGGGCGGCGTCCTCGACAAGATCGTCATCCCGATGATCGTCTCGCCGATCGTCGGCCTGGTCGGCGGCTTCCTGGTGATGCTGGCGATCCTGTGGATCTTCCGCCGGGCCAACCCGCACAAGGCCAAGCGCAACTTCCGGGTCGCCCAGACCGCCTCGGCCGCCGCGATGGCGCTGGCGCACGGTCTGCAGGACGCGCAGAAGACCATGGGCATCGTGGTGATGGCGCTCACCATCTCCGGCCACCACTCCGGTGAGGGCATCCCGGTGTGGGTGAAGATCTCCTGCGCCACGATGCTCTCGCTGGGCACCTACGCGGGTGGTTGGCGGATCATGCGGACGCTCGGCCGCAAGATCATCGAGCTGGACCCGCCGCAAGGCTTCGCCGCCGAGGCCACCGCCGCGACGGTCATGTACGTCACCTCGTTCGTCTTCAAGGCGCCGATCTCCACCACCCACGTGATCACCGCGGCGATCATGGGCGCGGGGGCCACCAAGCGGATCCGCGCGGTGCGCTGGGGCGTCGCCAAGAACATCGTGCTCGGCTGGTTCATCACGATGCCGGCGGCCGCCATCGTCGCAGCGCTGGTGTACTGGTTCGCCCACCTGTTCTGGGGCTGACCGGCCCCGCACGTGACAGGGCCCGCCCCCACATCTCGGGGGCGGGCCCTTCTTCATGCTCCACGGCGGCACCGCCATGCAGCACCGCGGAGCAGCCTGTGTGCTCGCCGTTCGCCTCCGGACACCGCGGTCCGTCGGCTGGGGGCGGGGGTACGGCCTAGCCGAAGCGGCCGGAGATGTAGTCCTCGGTCGCCTGGACCGACGGGTTGGAGAAGATCCGCTGGGTGTCGTCCAGCTCGACCAGCTTGCCGGGCTGGCCGACGCCGGCCAGGTTGAAGAAGGCGGTGCGGTCGCTGACGCGGGCCGCCTGCTGCATGTTGTGGGTCACGATGACGATGGTGAACTGCGACTTGAGCTCGCCGATCAGGTCCTCGATCGCGAGGGTGGAGATCGGGTCGAGCGCGGAGCAGGGCTCGTCCATCAGCAGGACCTGCGGCTCGACCGCGATGGCGCGGGCGATGCACAGCCGCTGCTGCTGGCCGCCGGAGAGGCCGGCCCCCGGCTTGTTCAGCCGGGTGTGGACCTCGTTCCAGAGGTTGGCGCCCTTCAACGAGCGCTCGACCACCTCGTCCAGGACGGACTTCTTGCGCACGCCCGCGAGCTTGAGGCCGGCGATCACGTTGTCGTAGATCGACATGGTCGGGAACGGGTTCGGGCGCTGGAAGACCATGCCGACCGAGCGGCGGACGGCGACCGGGTCGACGTTCGAGGCGTAGAGGTTCTCGTCGTCCAGGAGGACCTTGCCCTCGACCCGGGCGCCGGGGATCACCTCGTGCATCCGGTTGAGGGTGCGCAGGAAGGTGGACTTGCCGCAGCCGGAGGGGCCGATGAAGGCGGTCACCGAGCGGGGTTCGATGCTCATCGAGATGTCCTCGATGGCCTTGGTGGTGCCGTAGTAGGCGGACAGTCCGCTGACGTCGATGCGCTTGGCCATGATCGTTGCTTCTCTCGTCTGTCTTCGTACGTCAGTCGGTCAGTGTCCGCCCTTGGGCGAGCGCCAGCGTGCGATGCCCCGGGCGATGAGGTTGAGCCCCATCACGAAGGCGATCAGCACCAGCGCGGCGCCCCAGGCGCGGGCGTAGCCGAAGTCGTTGTTGACCACCGAGTACTGCTGCCAGATGTACATCGGCAGGGACTGCTGCGGTCCGTCGAACGGGTTGCTGTTGATGGCGTCGGCGCCGAAGACCAGCATCAGCACCGGGGCGGTCTCGCCCGTGATGCGGGCGACCGCCAGCATCACGCCGGTGGTGATGCCGCCGATCGCGGTGGGCAGGACGATCCGCAGGATGGTCTTCCACTTCGGCACGCCGAGCGCGTACGAGGCCTCGCGCAGCTCGTTCGGGACGAGCTTGAGCATCTCCTCGGTGGACCGGACCACGACCGGCATCATCAGGATCGCCAGTGCGAGGCTGCCCGAGAAGCCCGAGTAGCTGAAGCCCAGGGCGATGTTCCAGAGCGAGAGGACGAACAGACCGGCGACGATCGACGGGATGCCCGTCATGACGTCGACGAAGAAGGTGACGGTCTTGGCGAGCGTGCCGCGGCCGTACTCGACCAGGTAGACGGCGGTCAGCAGACCGACCGGGGCGGCCATCGCGGTGGCCAGGGCGACCTGCTGCATGGTGCCGAGCAGCGCGTGGTAGATGCCGCCGCCGGGGCCGGAGGCGATCACGCCCTTCATCGAGTGGCTCAGGAAGTTCCCGTTCACCACGCCGATGCCCTGCTGGATCGTGTAGATCGTCAGGGAGATCAGCGGGACGACGGCCAGGATGAAGGCGACCCAGACCACCGAGGTGGCGAACCGGTCCTTGGCCTGGCGGCGGCCCTCGACCTGGGCCGAGACGCCGTAGCTGATCACCAGGAACAGCAGGGCCGAGATCAGGCCCCACTGCAGGTGGCTCTCCAGCCCCGCGGCGGCGCCGATCCCGCAGCCGACCGCGATCGAGCCGACCGCGACGGCGGCCGGGGCCCACTTGGGCAGCCGGTTGGCGGTCAGCGACCGGCTGAGCGGCCGGGCGTCGGCCGTGACGGAAGTCGTTGCCGCGGTCATGCGTTGGCCCCCGAGTACTCCTTGCGGCGGGCGATGATCAGTCGCGCGGCACCGTTCACCAGCAGGGTGATGACGAACAGGACGAGGCCGGAGGCCATCAGGGCGTCACGCCCGTTGTTGCCGGCCTCGGCGAACTTCAGCGCGATGTTCTGCGCGAAGGTGCCGCCGCCCGCGTCGAGGATGTGCAGCGAGAGCACGTTGCTCGCGGACAGCACCACCGCGACGGCGATGGTCTCGCCCAGCGCGCGCCCGAGGCCGAGCATGGAGGCCGAGATGATGCCGGGGCGGCCGAACGGCAGCACCGCGGTGCGGATCATCTCCCAGCGGGTCGCGCCGAGCGCGAGCGCCGCCTCCTCCTGCATCCGCGGCACCTGGCGGAACACCTCGCGGGAGACCGCCGTGATGATCGGCAGGACCATGATCGCCAGCAGGATGCCGACGGTGAACAGGTTGCGCGGGGTGCCGGACTTGGTCTGGTCGAAGAGGTACGTCCAGCCGAGGTACTGGTTGAGCCAGCTGGTCAGGCCGTCCATGTGCGGGACCAGGAAGAGCGCGCCCCACAGGCCGTAGACGATGCTGGGAACGGCCGCGAGCAGGTCGACCAGGTAGGCGAACGGCTGGGCGATCTTCCGCGGCGCGTAGTGCGAGATGAACAGCGCGATCCCGATGGCCACCGGGACGGCGATCGTCATCGCGATGACGGCGCTGACGAGGGTGCCGAAGGCCAGGACGGCGATGCCGAAGACCGGCTTCGTGGCGTCCGGCGTCCACTCGAAGGTGGTGAGGAAGTTGCCCTCATTGGTGCTGAGGGCCAGGCCCGCGCGCCAGGCCAGGAAGCCGGCGATCGCGGCCATGATGACCAGCAGCAGGATGCCCGAACCGCGGGCGAGGTTCATGAAGATCTTGTCGCCGAAGCGGCTGTCGCGCGGTCGGCGTTCCCTGCCTCGCGGGGCGGCAGGGGAGGATGAAGTCATTGTCTACTCCGGTCTGGTGGTGCCGCCCCGGAGGGGGACGGCACCATGGCGGCGGTGCCCCGGACGTTCGTGCTGGGTCGGTGCGTTCCGGTGGGACGACCCCGGCCCCCCTCGCTCACGGGGCCGTCCCACCGGTGCTCCTGTCGGGTCAGGCCAGGGAGGAGACGGCGGCCTTGACCTTGTCGCTGATGGCGGCGGGGAGCGGGACGTAGCCCTTGTCGCCGATCGCCTTCTGCGCGGCGTCGCTGACGGCGTAGGTCAGGAAGGACTTGAGGTTGTCCAGGTTCTCCGGCTTGTTGCCCTTGTCGCAGGCGATCTCGTAGGTCACCAGGATGATCGGGTAGGCGTTGTCGGCCTTGGTCCCGTAGTCCAGCGAGAGGGCGAGGTCGCCGTCGGTGCCCACGACGGTGGAGGAGGCGAAGGTGAGGGCGGCGTTGGCCGCGGTCGCCTCGACGGGCTTGGCCGCACCGGTGGCGATCTTGGCGCTCTTGAGGTTGTTGCTCTGCGCGTAGGACAGCTCGGCGTAGCCGATGGAGTTCTTGACCTGCTTGATCTGCGCGGAGACGCCGGCGCTGCCCTGGGCGGACTGGCCGCCCTTGCCCTTCCACGCCTTCTCCGGCGCCGCGGTCCAGGCGCCACCGGAGGTCTTGGCGAAGTAGGAGGTGAGGTTGTAGGAGGTCCCGGAGTCGTCCGAACGGTGGACGGTCTGGATCTCGGCGTCCGGCAGCTGCACGCCCGGGTTCAGGGCGGCGATCGCCGGGTCGTTCCACTTGGTGATCTGCGAGTCGAAGATCTTGGCGGAGGTCGGGCCGTCCAGGACCAGGTTGTCGACGTTGTCGACGTTGTAGACCAGCGAGACGAGACCCGCGACCAGCGGCAGGTCGATCGCCTTGCCGCCGGTGCAGACCGCCTTGGAGGCGTCGACGTCGGCGGGCTTGAGCGCGAAGTCGGTGCCGGCGAAGGCGACCTTGCCCTGGTTGAACTGCTGCACACCGGCGCCGGAGCCGCCACCGCTGTAGTTGACGGTGGTGCCGGAGCAGGACGCGCCGTAGGTGGTCTTCCACACGTCGATCGCGTTGGCCTGAGCCGTCGAGCCCGCAGCGAGCAGCGTCCCGCCCTTGCCACAGTTGACCGCGGCGGTCGAGGCGGAGCCGCTGGAGCCACCGGCCGCCTTGGCACCGTTGTCGTCCGAGCCGCAGGCAGCGAGCGACAGCGAGCTGACGAGCGCCATGGCACCGATGGCGAGGGCCTTGGAGCGGCCGTTCCGCTGGAGCTTCACAGGGGTGTCCCTTTCTGTGGCATTGCCCGTCGCGCGGGCCGTACGAGGACGGCGGGCGCGGGTTCTGCTGTGGTCCGGGGCCCGTTCGGCCCTCCGGTAAACCCGAAGTTAGGCCGGGTAGGTGACACGACAGCCGGTCACAAGTGAACGGAGAGTGAACCTCGAAAGGATGACAGGAAACTACGCCAGGTAGTCACGGTTGCGTCACGGCAAGGGCGCGACGAGATCACTCCCACCGCTCCTTCACCGACGGTGACCGCCCGCGCGTACGGGCTTCGCACCCAGGATCGCCAGCAGGGCGTCGACCAGCAACCGGTCGCGGTCGTGCGTCAACCGGGCGCGGGCCTTCCCGGCGGGCAGCCACTCCAGCCGGTCCACCTCGCGGTTCGGCCGGAACGCCCCGCTCGACGGCACCGCCGCCCAGTAGCGCACCTCCTTCGGCCGGCCCTGCGCCAGGTAGTGCTGGGTCGGCAGCTCCGGACCGAGCAGGCAGGCGAACCCGGTCTCCTCGCGCACCTCGCGCAGCGCCGCCGCGACCACCCCCTCCCCCGGGTCGAGCTTGCCCTTCGGCAGGCTCCAGTCGTCGTACTTGGGCCGGTGGATCACCGCGATCCGCGGCCGCCCCAGCCGGCCGCTCTTCTTCGGCCGGCCCGGCAGCCACAGCACCGCGCCCGCCGCCAGGATCACCCGGGCGTGCCCCGCCCCGGTCGCGGGTGCGTCCACTGCCGGCCCGGTGCTCAGGCGATCGCGCAATTCAGGCCGTCCGTGGTGCGGGGGAATGCCCCCAGCCCTCGGCAGGGGGGAGGTCCGGCCAGCCGTCCAGGCCGGGCGGGAGGTCGGTCCACCGGCGGCCGAAGGCGTACCGCGCCGCCTCCACCTCCAGTCGCTGATCAGCATGCACCACGCCCAGCACGTAGGCGGTCGCCGGGGTGATCCGCGGGGTCCGCGCGGCGGTGGCCGCGGTGACCGCCGCGTCCGCCGCCTCCTGGTGCCGGCCCAACACCTCGTCCAGCTCGTCCAGTTCGGCGGATCCGCGACCGCACACCTCCAGCGCGTACCGGGCCCGCTTCACTAGGATCCGCGTCCGCGCCCACGGCGCGTCGTCGGCCGCCAGCGCCGTGTCCGCGTCCACCGCGCCGCGCGCCGCCGGGACGGCGCCCAGCCGGCGCAGCCCGTCGCCGCCGTACGGCGTGGCGGCCCGGTGCAGCGGCAGCTGCTGGGCGCTCGCCGACAGCGCCGTGAACGCGGCGGCCGCCTGCGGCAGCAGCACCGCCGACGCCCGGCCGCCCGCCGACTCCAGCAGCGGGGCGTCGCCGACCAGCAGCGTCATCCGGTCCGCCAGCGCGTGCAGCCGGGCCGACCGGAGCTCCTGGAGCACCGAGGAGTGCGCCCTGGTCCGGGCCAGGGTCAGCTGCCGGTCCAGCAGCGCCCGCGCCTTGGGCGCCCCGACGTGCCCGGCCAGCATGCCCGTCCCGTCCGGATCGCTGCCGCTCAGCGAGTCCAGCGCGCCCAGCAGCCGGGCCGAGCGGCGGACGTAACCGGGCTCCAGCGCCAGCAGGTTGAGCAGCCAGCGCAGTTCGGTGCGCGATTCCTGGGCCCAGGCCTGCTCGAAGACGGAGCCGAAGGTGTGCAGCAGCCCGCCGATCCGCCGGACCGCCCGCAGCAGGTCGGCGGTACCGGCCGCCGGGACGACCGCGGCCGTCCCCGGTCTGGCGCCGACCTCGCCCACCGTCAGCGGCAGGGCGCGCAGGAACGCGCCGGCCTGGGCGGTGAGGTGGCTGGAGAGGATGTCCCCGGCGGTCGTGGTGGCGGCCGCCTGGGCCGTCATCGGCGCATCGGTCATGGCGTGGTAGATCCCCGTTCCCCCGGGTTCGTCCCCCCGGGGCTGGTGGCCGACCGCTGGAACCGGTCCCCTGCGGTTCCAGCGGCTCGCATCAGTGGTCGCGTCAGCGCGAGGCGGCGGCCCGGCGGCGCAGGCGCGAGTCGATCAGCAGATCCTGGACGTGCCGCAGCGGCCGGCTCTCGGCGTCCTGCGAGTGGCGGGTCCACGCACCGTCCTGCCCCAGGTGCCAGGACTCGGTCTCGTCCGACATCCCGAGGTCGATCAGGCCGGACAGCTCGGCCCGGTGGGCCGGGTCGGTGATCCGCATCAGCGCCTCGATCCGGCGGTCCAGGTTGCGGTGCATCATGTCGGCGCTGCCGATCCAGACCTCCGGATCTCCGTTGTTGCCGAACACGAAGACCCGGGAGTGCTCCAGGAAGCGGCCCAGGATGCTGCGGACCCGGACGTTCTCGCTCAGCCCCGGCACCCCCGGCCGGATCGCACAGATCCCGCGCACCCAGACGTCGACCGGCACGCCCGCCTGCGAGGCCCGGTACAGCGCGTCGATCACGGCCTCGTCGACGATCGAGTTGACCTTGAGCTTCACGTACGCCGGCCGGCCGGCCCGGTGGTGGGCGATCTCGTTGTGGATCCGGGAGACCAGCCCGTCGCGCAGGCCGCGCGGGGCGGTCAGCAGGCGGCGGTAGGACTCCCGGCGCGAGTAGCCGGACAGCCGGTTGAAGAGGTCCGAGAGGTCGGCGCCGACCTGCGGGTCCGAGGTCAGCAGCCCCAGGTCCTCGTACAGCCGGGCGGTCTTCGGGTGGTAGTTGCCGGTGCCGACGTGCGAGTAGCGGCGCAGGGTGTCACCCTCCTGCCGGACCACCAGCGACAGCTTGCAGTGCGTCTTCAGCCCGACCAGGCCGTAGACCACGTGGCAACCGGCCTCCTCCAGCTTGCGGGCCCACTTGATGTTGGCCTGCTCGTCGAAGCGCGCCTTGATCTCGACCAGGACCAGCACCTGCTTGCCCGACTCCGCCGCGTCTATCAGCGCGTCCACGATCGGCGAGTCGCCGGAGGTGCGGTACAGCGTCTGCTTGATCGCCAGGACGTCCGGGTCGGCGGCGGCCTGCTCCAGGAAGGCCTGCACCGAGGTGGAGAAGCTGTCGTACGGGTGGTGCAGCAGGACGTCCCGCTCGCGCATCGCGGCGAAGATGTCCGGCTGGGACGCCGACTCGACGTCCGTCAGCCCACGGGCGGTGCCCGCCACGAACTTCGGGTACTTCAGTTCCGGGCGGTCCAGTTCGGCGATCCCGAACAGACCGGTCAGGTCGAGCGGACCGGGCAGCGGGAAGACCTCCGCCTCGGTGATGTTCAGCTCCCGCACCAGCAGGTCCAGGATGTAGGGGTCGATCGACTCCTCGACCTCCAGCCGCACCGGCGGGCCGAAGCGCCGCCGCATCAGCTCCTTCTCCAGGGCCTTGAGGATGTTCTCGGTGTCGTCCTCCTCCACCTCCAGGTCCTCGTTGCGGGTCACCCGGAAGGCGTGGTGGGCGAGCACCTCCATGCCCGGGAACAGCTCCTCCAGGTGCGCGCCCATCACGTCCTCCAGCGGGACGTAACGCTGCGGCGAGGCCTCCAGGAAGCGGGCCAGCGACTGCGGCACCTTCACCCGGGCGAAGTGCTTGTGCCCCGACACCGGGTTGCGCACCACCACGGCCAGGTTGAGCGAGAGCCCCGATATGTACGGGAAGGGATGCGCCGGGTCGACCGCCAGCGGGGTGAGGACCGGGAAGATCTTCTGCCGGAACAGGGTGTGCAGCCGGGCCTGCTCCTTCTCGGCCAGCTCCGGCCAGCGGACCACCTCGATGCCCTCGGTGGCGAGGTCCGGCAGCACCTCCTGCTGGAAGGCCGCGGCGTGCCGCGCCATCAGCTCGCGCGAGCGGGTCCAGATCAGGTCCAGCACCTCGCGCGGCTGGAGCCCGGAGGCACTGCGCTGGGCGACGCCCGTCGCGATCCGGCGTTTCAGCCCGGCCACCCGGACCATGAAGAACTCGTCCAGGTTGCTCGCGAAGATGGCGAGGAACTTGGCCCGCTCCAGCAGCGGGATCCCCGGATCCTCGGCGAGCTCCAGAACGCGCTCGTTGAACGCGAGCCAGCTGCGCTCGCGGTCCAGGAAGCGGCCCTGCGGCAGTGCGTCGAACTCCTGCTCGTCCTCGGCCGGCAGCTCGGGCGGTATCCCCAGCGCACCGGACATCCTGGCCGGCGGGGACAGCGAGGCAGAGACGGGGCGGGGGATGCTCATGGGCTCCAGCTCCTCCAGCAGCAGGACGTCGTCCGGACGCGAATGGCTCTGCGGGCCGTCGTCCTCGCCCAGGGCCAACGCCCACCCGCCGGGCGCGGTCCGTACAGGGCCGGCCGGCGCGTGGCGGTCGACTCTGCACGAGCGAGACACTACGGACTTCATCCTGTGATCTTCGCGGCAGCAATTGAATCCACGGTAAACACCGCATGGCCAGGAGGAAAGCTGAGTCGGTCGAGGCAAGGGCCGGTGACGTCCGACCCCTTGCCCCGGACCACCCGGAGCCGCTAGGTCCTGTAGGTCCTGTCCGGTCCTGTCAGGCTCCTAGGCCGCCTGGTCCTCGCGGTACTGGACGCGGTACATGAGGTCCACCTCGTGGATGGTGAACCCCAGTCGTTCATATACCCGCACCGCGGCCGGATTGTCGGCGTCGACGTAGAGCAGGACCGTCTCCAGTCCGCGCTCGCCGGCGTCCGAACCGGTCAGGTGACGCAGACCGGCGGCGGTCAGGGCACGGCCGAGACCGCTGCCCTGCTCCGCCGGGTCCACCCCGACCACGTAGACCTCGCCGAGCGCGGGCTCGGTGGCGGTGGCCGGGTGCACCTTGGTCCAGTGGAAGCCGACCACCTTGCCGCCCCGGGTGGCGAGGAAGAAGCCGGCCGGATCGAACCAGGGCTCGGCCAGCCGCTCCGCCAGGTCCCGCTCCGTCCAGGAGCCCTGCTCCGGGTGGTGGGCGAAGGCCAGCGCGTTCAACCGCAGCCACTCGGCGTCGTCCTCGCCGGGGCGGAAGGTCCGGAGCTCGACGCCCTCGGGGACGGCGACGGCCTCGGTCTGCGGCCCGGGGCGGCGCATCTGCCGCAGCTCGCGGACCAGCTCGGCACCGTACCGGCCGGCCAGGTGCCGGGCCGCCGGGTGACCGCCGTGCACCCAGAAGTCCACTGCGTCGCGGCCGGCCCCGTGGGCCTGTGCCAGCACCGCGTCCACCAGCGGCCGGGCCAGGCCGCGGCCGCGGACGGCCGGGTCGACGACCAGCTCGGCGGCGGGGTTGGAGGCGGAGCCCTCCTGGACTTCGAGCTGTCCGTAACCGACGACGGCGCCGAGCTCGCTCTCGATGAAGTGGCTCACGCCGGGGCGCGGAGTGTCCGAGGAACGCAGCCGAAGCCGGCCCTGCTCGGACACGGCAGCCCGGCCGTCCACCGCCTGGGCGTCCGCCAGAACGCGCAGGGCGCCGTCGCGCTGCTCGGGGCGGAGCGCACTGTTCGCAATGACCGCTGTCTGATCGTCCATGCCCCGACGATACGTCACCGGAAATGCAGAGAACCCCCATCCGGTCTCCCGGATGGGGGTTCTCTGTGAATGATTGTTCGGCGGCGTCCTACTCTCCCACAGGGTCCCCCCT